>JAFURC010000018.1 GCA_017472015.1 Bacilli bacterium | reverse complement strand
TTGAACTGATGTTTGTCAAGTAGACATACGAAAATAAATAAAAAATTAAAAATAAATATACTTACAAGAGGAATGGTGTCTATATTCTAAAGGTGCCATTCCTTTTAATTTGCTTTGTAATCTGAAATTATTATAAAAATTAATATATTCTTCAATTTTATTTTTTAACGAATCAAGATCATCAAATTTAATCCCGTAAAACATTTCTGATTTAAGTATTCCCCAAAATGATTCCATTGGTCCATTGTCAATACATTTTCCAACTCTAGACATTGATTGAACCATTCCAGCCTCATCTAATTTACATTTAAAAACTTTTGAAGTATATTGAAAACCTCTATCACTATGAAAAATAGGTCTAGCAAAAGGGTATTTCTCTATAGCTAAATCAAAAGTATCAAATACTAACTGATTATTATTAATTGTTGAAATTTTATATGCAATAATGGAATTATCAAATAAATCTAGTATCGCAGATAAATATAATTTTTGTTTAGTACCCGGAATTTTAAATTCGGTAATATCTGTTAACCATTTTTGGTTTGGATAATCAGCATGGAAGTCTCTAGCTAAAATATTTTCTCCAATTTGTTCAGGTTTAACTTTTTTATAATTAGATTTCTTTTGTCTGATTCTAGCTTTAATGCCAAGTTTTCTCATGATTCTTCTTATATATTTCCAAGAATAATTAGTGTTATTAAAATGATTAATATATTCAGTCATTCTTCGATATCCTAATATTCCATCAAATGATTCATGATATTCCAATATTTGAGATGCAAGTAGTTCATCTTGAATCTCTTTTGATGATTGATTTGATGATTTCCATTTGTAATAAGAACTTCGATTAACGTTTAAAACATCGCAGATTTCTGCGATTTTATATTTCTTTTCATTATAAAAATAATCTATTGTTAAATAGTCTGCTATATTTCTTACTTGCGAGAATCTTTGAACAACTGTTTCTTTATTTCTAAGTTTTTTTTTAGAATTTCTTCAGCTCGTTTATGTTTTTCTAACTCTAATTTTAACTTCGCAATTTCGAGATCTTTCTTTTCTAATTCTGTTAATTCAGAATTAAAATTTTTAGGACGACCTCTATGAAATTTAAGGCCTTCTTCGCCTTGTTCATTATAAATTTTAACCCATTTATAAACATTAGCATAAGGTACTAAAAATTTATCTGCTGCGCCTTTATAGTCGTTATTATTATCTAGTGCATATTTCACAATTTCTATTCTTTCTTCTAGGGTGGTTTTTCTTGATTTCATAGAGTAGACCTCACTTTTAGGATTATAATCCTTTATTTCTTCTCCATTATTATACTTATTTACCCAACTTATTACCATAGAATCTGCAATATTATATTTAGCAGCTATGTCTGATGTTGAACCTTTCCCATTTAAATATTCTTTAATAACTTTAATTTTATATTCTGATGAATATGAATTATTTGTATTAGATTCTTCGAAACAATCTTTTCCGTTATTTTTATATTTTAAAAGCCATCTTCTAAAGGATTCATATGCTATTCCTAATTCATCAGCAATTGAGCATGTTGACCCACGACCATTTATATATTTTTCGCATGCCTCAATTTTTTGTTTTGGTGTAAATCTTGATTTTCTTCCCATAATAAAAACCTCCGTTGTAGACTTTAATTATTTTATTTGTCTACTTCGGAGGTATCATATCA
>JAFURC010000017.1 GCA_017472015.1 Bacilli bacterium | reverse complement strand
GTAAAACTACTTCAAATATTATATACATATCTCCAAGTCTTCCAGTTGCATTATTTTTAATACCTTTTCCTTTAATTCGTTGTTTATCATTTGTATTAGTTCCACCTTTAATATTTAAAGTAACAACAGAATCAAGAGTTCTGATATCTTTTTTACATCCAAGAACCGCTTCAGTTATTGTTAGAGGAACCGTTAAATAAATATCATCGCCTTCTCGCTCAAAGAATTCATGATTTTTAACTTCAAATTCTAAATATAAGTCTCCTGAAGGACCTCCGTTTAAACCGGCTTCTCCTTTACCTGATACTCGAAGTCGCATTCCAGTATCAATTCCACTTGGAATTTTAACAGTGATTGTCCGATTTTTCTTAACACTACCTTTTCCATTACAAGATGTGCAACGTCTTTTAAAAGTTTTACCAGTACCATTGCAATTTGTACAAGTTGTTTTCGATAAAAATGCTCCTAAAAAGGTTCTTTGTTCAGTTGTAATTGTTCCACTTCCATGACACAAATCACAGGTCATTTCATCATGCCCGCCCTTGCCATCGCAATCACTACAAGTAACACTTGTATCAATTTTAACATCTTTTTCACAGCCAAATACGGCTTCTTCAAAAGTTAAATTCATGTGATATAGGACATCGTCTCCACGAGTTCTGGTATTTTTTCTTCGCGATCCTCCTGAGAATCCAAAACCTCCTCCGAACATATTTCCAAGGATATCATCTAAATCAACATCAAAACCTGAAAAATCAAAGCCTCCAAATCCAGCCCCACCGGCTCCATTACCAGAGAATGCTGCATGACCAAATTGATCGTATTGTTTTCGTTTGTTTGGATCCGATAAAACCGCATAAGCCTCTTGAACTTCTTTAAATTTCTCTTCAGCATCGGCTTCTTTATTTATATCTGGGTGATATTGTTTAGCTAATTTTCTAAATGCACTTTTAATCTCGGCATCCGTAGCCGTTTTACTAACACCTAAAACTTCATAATAATCTTTTTTATTCATATAATAACCTACTTCCTAGAAATTTCTCTAAATTCCCTTATTACTTCTTTAAACATTAAGATTGCATCTTCGATGAATTTAGGTGATGAAATATCAACATCACAGACTAATAATTCATCACTTGGATACATTGATCCGCCTGTTTTTAAGAAATTGATATATTTATCAATAGCCTCTTGCCCAAGAGTTTCAATATCATGAACAATTTTACAAGCCGCACTCAAACCAATTGCATATTTATAAACATAAAAGTTATAGTAAAAATGAGGTATACGCATCCATTCATATTTAATTAGTTTATCACAAGAAACACGTGGACCAAAATACTTTTTAACTAATTTATAATACTCATCACTTAAATAATCACTTGTTAAAACGATTTCTTTTTCGTGACTCTCGTACATATTCTTTTCAAATTCGGCAAACATTGTTTGTCTAAAAATTGTTCCTTTAAATAACTCAAGTAATTTATTAAGTAAAAATAACTTTTCTTCTTTTTCATTCGTTTCTTTTAATAAATGTTTAAGCAGTAATAACTCATTGACAGTTGAAGCTACTTCAGCAACAAAAATTTGATAACTTGATGTATTATAAGGATTATTTAAACATGAATACATTGTATGCATTGAATGCCCTAGTTCATGAGCAAGTGTAGTAACATCCGAATAATTTCCTTCAAAATTTAAAAGAATATAAGGGTTAGTATCATAAAAACCACTTGAATATGCTCCACTTCTCTTACCTTTATTATTATAAATATCAATGTATCTTTCATTAAATGCTTTCTTTAATTTTTCCCTGTAATCATTACCTAAAATACTTAAACCATTTAAAACAATTTCTCTTGCTTCATCAAAAGTATATTTTTTAGAAACATCTCCTACCATTGGAGTATAAATATCATAAAGATGTAATTTATCAAGATTTAAAACTTCTTTCTTTAAATCGTAATAGTCATATAAAGCATCTAAATTATCATTAACCGTTTTAACTAAATTATCATAAACACTTAAATCAATGTTATCATGAAATAAACTTGCTTCAATACTTGAGTTATAATGTTTTAATTTAGCAATTTTACTATTAGTTTCAATATTAAATCGAAATGTATTTGTAATTGTATGAATATATTTACTATAAGTTTTATATAAAATATTAAAGGCTTTTTTACGTAAATTTCTATCACTTGACTCAATAAAAGTCGAATAATTACTTTCTGTGAATTCTTGTTTTTTACCATCGACAACAATGGATCCGAATGTTAAATCCGAATCAGTTAAGGATTCATAAATTTCACTCGAACTACTTAAAGCCTCACTTAAAGTTGATAACATATTTTCTTCAACTTCACTTAAAGTATGTTTTTTATAACGATATAATTTCTCTAAATTAAATTTATATTTTTTTAGTTTTTCTTCTTCTTTTAAATATTTTTCAATTATTTTAAAATTACCTTTTAAAAGTTCTGGATCAACAAACGCTAGCAAAGATGAATATTTAGTCATTAAATTTGAGACTTTAACACTTAATTCTAAACTTTTAGAATTAGTTGTATCAACATCAAAATTTAAATGCGCATAATAATATAATTTATATAATTTTCTTTCTAACTTATCAGATAATTCTAAAAATTCCAAGAGAGTTTTTGCACTTTCAAGTAACCTCCCTTTATAATCAGAAATTTTTAATATTTCTGTTTCAAATTCTTTTAAATCCGAAAAAAACTCCTCATGATTTTTATAAATTACGGTTAAATCCCAAGTATCTTCTAAATTTATTTCAGATCTTAATTTTTGTTTCATTTTTCTCCTATCTTACTTTGAAAGTCCTAGAAAATCTAGGACTTCTAAGTATTTATTATTTTTCTTCGTATTCAGCGTCGCTTACATTGTCATCTTTGTTTGTATCATTTGGAGTATTAGCATCTTCTGTTTGAGTTTGATTTGCATTTTCATACATCTTAGCACCAAGAGCCATTGCTTTTTCTTGAAGTGCATCTTTTTTAGATTTAATGTCATCGATATTATTAGAATCAATTGCTTCTTTTAAATCTTTAATTAATTTTTCGGCTTCTTCTTTATCTTCAGCAGTTGCTTTATCTCCTAAATCCTTAATTGTTTTTTCAGTTTGGAAAATCATTTGTTCTGCTTCATTTTTAGCATCAGCTTCATCACGTCTTTTTTGATCTTCTTCTTTGTTAGCTTCAGCTTCTTTCATCATACGATCAATTTCTTCATCAGATAAATTAGTATTAGATGTAATTGTAATTGATTGTTCTTTATTAGTTCCTAAATCTTTAGCTGTAACATGAACAATTCCGTTCGCATCGATATCGAATTTAACTTCAATTTGTGGCACTCCACGAGGTGCTGCTGGAATTCCTGTTAATTGGAAGTTACCAAGCGTTTTATTATCACCTGCCATACTTCTTTCACCTTGAAGGACATGGATATCTACAGCTGGTTGATTATCAGCAGCCGTTGAGAATACTTGTTGTTTACTTGTTGGAATAGTTGTATTTCTTGGAATTAACACTGTCATAACTCCACCAAGAGTTTCAATACCAAGTGAAAGTGGTGTAACATCTAGTAAAACGATGTCATTTACTTCACCAGTTAATACTCCACCTTGAATAGCAGCTCCCATTGAAACAACTTCATCTGGATTAACTTCAAGACTTGGTTCTTTTCCAAGTTCTTTCTTGATTAATTCATATACCATTGGAATTCTTGTTGAACCACCAACAAAAATTACTTTATCAATATCATCTTTAGTTAAGTTTGCATCACTAAGCGCATTACGAACTGGAGTTAAAGTTGATCCAATTAAATCACCAACTAAATCTTCGAACTTAGCACGAGATAAAGTCATATCTAAGTGAAGTGGACCTGATTCGTTTTGAGAAATAAATGGTGCTGATACTTGAGTTGTAGTCATACTACTTAAATCTTTTTTAGCTTTTTCACTTATTTCTTTTAATCTTTGCATTGCCATTTTATCTTTAGATAAATCAACACCTGTATCTTTTTTAAATGTATCGATTAAATAATCCATGATACGATTATCGAAGTCATCTCCACCAAGTTTATTATTTCCGGCAGTTGATTTAACTTCAAATACCCCGTCCCCTAGTTCAAGAATTGAAACATCGAATGTTCCTCCACCTAAGTCATATACTAAAATTGTTTGACTTTTATCTTGTTTATCAAGACCATATGCAAGTGCTGCAGCAGTTGGTTCGTTGATAATTCTTTCAACTTCAAGACCAGCAATTTTACCAGCATTTTTAGTTGCTTGACGTTGTGCATCATTAAAATATGCTGGAACTGTAATAACTGCTTTACTTACTTTTTCTCCTAAATATTTTTCAGCATAATCTTTCATATAAGATAAAATCATTGCACTAATTTCTTCTGGTGTATATTTTTTACCTTCAAGTTCTACTTTTTCACTTGTTCCCATTAAACGTTTAATACTAATTACTGTATTTGGATTAGTAATTGCTTGACGTTTAGCAGCATCACCTACTATTCTTTCTCCATTTTTAAAAGCAACTACTGATGGAGTTGTACGATTTCCTTCTGGATTTGGAATAACTGTTGAACTCCCACCTTCTAAAACACTAACACAACTATTTGTTGTACCTAAATCAATTCCTATTATTTTACTCATATTTATCATTTCCTTTCATTTTAAACAAAATTATTCACTTACTTTAACAAGCGCTGGTCTTATCATTTTATCTTTTAACATATAACCTTTTTGAAGTACTTCAACAACAATCCCTGGTTCCATATCTTCAATTTTAACAGTCATTAACGCTTGCGCAACATTTGGATCAAATTCTTTATTCAAACATTCAATTTCTAAAACTTCAAATTTCTTAAGCATATTAGTTAAATGTGAATAAATCATTTTAAATCCCTCTAAAAATTTCGATAATTCATCATTTAAATTACTATCATCTAACTTAACAGCTCTTTCAAAATTATCAACTATTGGTAATATTTCAAGAACAATATCCATATTAGAATATTTTAACATATTAGATGTTTCTAATTCTTTTCTTCTTTTAAAATTAGCAAATTCAGCTTGATTATATAAAAGTTTATTTGTTAATTCTTCATTTTTCTTTTTTAATTCTTCAATTTCAAGAACTAATTTATTATCTTTTTTAAATAACTTCTTTTCTTTCTTTTCACATTTTTCTTCTTTTATTTCATCGTGACAATTGCATTCATCCCCACAAGTCGACTCTTTGTTTTCTCCAGATTTACAATTTTCATCACAAGTCGATTCTTTATTTTCCTCGCACATGCATTCTTCTTTTAAATTCTCGTCCATCTTATCACCTTTCAATTTGTTTTTTAATATAATCAAGTAAATTTACAACTTTATCATATTCCATTCGTTTAGGTCCTACAATTGCAATCGTTCCTGTATCTTTACTTGTTTTATAACTTGTTTTAATTACGGCTACATCTGGATCCATTTCATTTTCGTGCCCTATATAAATATTGATATCATTATTTTTTTCTTCAATATGTTCAAGTAACTCCCGATCTTCTAACTTCGAAAAAATATCTTTAACCTTGGAAACATCATTAAATTCTTGATGTTTTAAAATATTATTTTTTCCAACTACATTAACATTTTTACTTGAAATATCAGTGAATACATCATAAAAAGCATTATATAACATCTCATGTTGTTTTACATATCTTCCAATAACTGGTTTGATTTCAAACTCTAACTTACTACTTACTTCATCAATCGGAGTTCCAACAATTAAATCATTAATCAACTTAACTGTTTTTTTAACTTCTTCTAAACTAACATCAACTAATTCAATATTTTTATGCTCAACATAACCTTGATCAGTTACAACAATTACAACTAAAACTGTTTCACTAACTGGAACTATACTTATTTCTTTTAATTTATTTTCATGACTTTTAGTATCTAACATGATTGAAGTATACGAAGTCATATCGGAAATAAGTTCTAAACTTTTACTCAAAACATCACTAAGTTCTAGTTGTGTATTATTAAATATTGTTTGCAGTTTAAATACTTCTTCTCCATTTAATTCTTTAAGTTCCATTAAATTATCAACATAATAACGATAACCTTTTTCACTTGGAATACGTCCTGATGATGTATGAGTCTTTTCAAGAAGTCCCATTTCTTCAAGTAATTGCATTTCATTTCTAATAGTAGCACTTGAACAATTTAACTCATCACAAATTAGTTTGGATCCAACTGGCTTAGCAAGTTTAATATATTCGATAACAATTAATTTTAATATTTCTTCTTGCCTTTTTGTTAACATCATAGCCTCCTAGCACTCTTATTAACCGATTGCTAAATACATTATAATATTATGCTTAGCACTTGTCAATATATGAGTGCTAATTTTTTTATTTTTTTATTTCTACCTGAAATATCAAAGTAAATTCTACTTTAAACATAAGGTGTAGAATTTAGTCTGAGGTAAATAATTGTCTTTTGAATTGAATATTTATATCAAAAATATATATTAAAAAAGTTGCAGTTAGCAACTTAACGATTTCTTATATTACTTAAAAAGTTAAATATTTTATCCCGATTAATAAAACCTATAAGAGAAACTATTACTAAAGAAATTATTCCGATCACAAGTCCCCAAGGAAAATTTGAATATTCACCATTTGTCTCACCAAAAACACTCATAGTTGAACTGATAACTTCATAAACATCACCATCTTTTGATGAACCATAACCAGTTATTAAATACGGAGTTGGATCACTTGTATAAGATCCCCCTGATATGAAAGTTGGATGATTTCCTTTAAAACTTTCAGATAAATTAAAATTATCTTTTTTAGAAGAATAAGTTCCTCCTTTTAAATTAATATCTGAAACATTGGTACCTGATGTACTTGTTGTATACTCATAAATTGCATAACTATTACTACTAGTAATATTTCCATCATCAATATCTAATTCAATTTTTCCAAAATAACCGGGATTAGATTCGATTTGAATAGCCGTTCCTGATGCGTTTATACCATTGTTGTTTCCTGTTGTTGGAGTTTCATCCGCTCCATTTGAAAGAATATTTCCTGAATTTACATTAAATACTCCAGATTTTATCCCAAGACCTGATTCGTCTCCTTCTATTGTTGCTCCATTTATATTATAAATAGCATATCCTGCAGCATAAATACCATTTCCCGTAGATGTAATTTCAACTGTATCACTTAAATTTATAACTGGTGGATTATCATCATGTTTAATATTTCCATTTACATAAATCCCAGCTCCAGGTCCACCTTCAATATCATTAACGGCATTAATATCACCATTCATATTAACTAATATTCCATGAGCCGTATTAGTATCGTTGTGATCAATAAATATTCCCGACCACCCTTCAAGAGTTACTCCTTCAGAAACACTTATAGTTGAATAATCTTCATCATTTGGATCACTTGAGCCTTTCATAACAATCGCTCCATAGTAAGGTTTATTTTCTTTAATTTTCCCATTTCCTGTTAAATTAAGCGACCCACCTTCAACTAAAAATACTTTACTGTCAGCAGAAATTGTATGATTATTTAAATTAATATTTACTGTTTTTTTTATCTCCATTGTTTCTGATAAAGAAACATCCCCAGTTAAAGTAATCACATCAGTACTACTAGCAGCCGCAATTGCTTCTTCTAAAGTTTCATAAAAATTATTTCCAATTCTGGCTTTTATATTACTACCAGCTAAAACATTTAAAGACACTAAAAATAAAGTTAAAAATAAAACTATCTTTTTAATAACTATTCCCCCTTTTAATCATTAAATCATATTCTTTTAATATTACTTTATGAAAAAAAAACATCAATTTTTTTCTTGATGTTTACAAATATCTTTTAAATTACAATTCGTACAACTCGGTTTTTTGGCTTGACAATGATATCTTCCGAATAAAACTAATTGCTTATGAAGTTTATTCCATTTTTCTTTGTTAAATACTTTTTTCAAATTTTCTTCAATTACTAAGGGATCAAGTGAATTAACTAAACCTAATCTGTTGGAAACTCTTATTACATGAGTATCCACGGCAAATGAAGGAATATCAAATAATTCTCCTAAAACCACATTAGCCGTTTTTCTACCTACTCCACTTAAACTTTCAAGTTCCACGTGACTTCTTGGAACAACTCCATCATATTTATCAAGTAAATCTCGACTTATTTTTAAAATATTTAAAGCCTTTTTATTATAGTTTCCAATTGGTTTAATTATTTCTTTTATATCATCTAAGTTAGCATCTTTTAATTTTTCTAAAGTATCATATTTAGAAAATAACACCCGACCTACTTTATTAACCCCTTTATCAGTTGTCTGAGCTGATAACATAACTTTAATTAATAATTCATAATCCGTATTATAAGTAAGTTCACATTTAGGATTTGGAAATAATTCATCTAAATAATCACTAATTAACAATATATTCTTCTTCATCATCCAACCAATTCCAATCATCAAGTTCAATTTCCTCTTTTACTTCCTCTTGTTTTTCTTGAGTATATAAATCACTTACACTATGAAATCCTCGTGAAGACCAATCAACTAATATTTTATCAATGTATTTTAAACTATATACTCCATCTTTTAAAGCTAAAGTAATGGCTTCTTTTATTAAACTTTCATCTATTTTATTATTAATCCATCCATTTATAGTTGAAATTTCTGTTGAACTTAAAGGTCTTCCAAGTTCATGTTCTGTATATTTTAAAATATTTTCTTCAGAATTTGTTTTAGGATCTTCTGAATTAATTAAAAAGGTACTGATTCTTTCATAAAAATTACTTAAATTTAAAACTTCTTCTAAAATATTATTCTCTGTCTTTATAACATCTAAACTAATATAACCTTTATCAGTCAAAACGGAAACATACCCCATAACTTCCATAATATCTAAATTCATATCAAGAGCTATTTTTTCCGGATTAAAATCTAAATTATCTTGTTTGTTGTATAAATACATTAAAAATACAAATTCATCCATAGTTAAATTTAATTTTTTATAAAATTTTAAAATATAAAGAGGAATTACAATATTTCCATCACTAATTACTTTATTTAATTTAAATTTATTCATAATTCACCTTACGATTCTACTATAAGAGAATATTTACAACTAACATCTTCAATTTCTTGATTTAAATAAATATATAACTTATAAATATCGATTTCTTTTTTTAAAATATTAGTATTATACAATAAATTATCTTCTAAATCAATTAAAGATCCACTTTTAACTTCTAAATCATTTTTTATTAAAATATAATTTAAATTTTCTTTTTCTAAATTATTAAGTTCTAAGTTTTTAATTTTTATTTTATAAGAAGTTTTACTTTTTCCTTCATTTTTAACTTCAAATATATAAGGATACGTTAGCATTGCACTTTCTTTATCTAATTTATTTAAATTTTCTAAAGTAAATTCTTTACTATCTTCAAATGTTACTAGGATATTAATATCTTGAAATTTATCTCTATCTAATTGATAAGTTATAAGATAACTAAGTCCTGTTGTAAATAAAATTAATCCAAGTGTTCCAATTATTTTTCCAATTAAAATTCTTTTCATTTACTACTCAACCCCTTAAAAATTATTTTCTTTTATTTAATAAATAGGAAAAAATATTAAAACCAAGTCTTATAGTATCATGTCTAAATGTTCCAGATTCGGAAGTTATTAAATCATCTTCAATTATTTTTATATTAGTTAAATTTTCTCGATCTAAGATAACCGGATCTTTTTGTTCTTCCGTTTCGTATTTTTTAACTAGTTCTGGATCCATTTCTTCATGATTGAATATTCCAACATCAATTTTTTTATTTCCTAAATAACTATTTAATAAGTTAATGTGATCACTGGCTTTAAAATCATCGGTTTCTCCAGGTTGAGTTACAATGTTACAAATATACATTAAAGAGGCAGTTGATGAATCAATAGCATTTCTTATTCCTTTACAAATTAAATTCGGAACAATACTTGTATAAATACTTCCCATGCTAAGAATAATGAGGTCGGCTTGTTTAATTGCTTTAATAGCATCAGGACTTACTTTAGGTTCAGTTTTATAATAAACTTTTTGAATTTTTCCTTTATAATTAGTTATGTTATGCTCTCCTTCAACAACACATCCATCATCCATCAAAGCCATTAGAGTTATTGAGTTATCTTCTGTTAAAGGAATAACTCGTCCTTTTAAATTTAAAACCCGAGTTAATGATTTTATTCCTTTATTCATATTACCTGTTATATTAGTCATGGCGGTTAATAATAAATTTCCAACCGTATGACCATTTAAGTCACTAGAAGTTTGAAAGCGGTAATTTAAAAGTTCTTCAAATAATGGTTCAGTTTCGGATAAGGAAATTAAAACTCTTCTTATATCTCCAACCGCTACTTGATTAAATTCTTCGCGAAGTCTTCCGGTTGATTTTCCATCATCACAAACGGAAACAATAGCCGTTATATCAACTGGAAAATCTTTTAAACCTCGAAGAAGACAAGATAAACCTGTCCCACCTCCTAAAACAACAACTTTTTTATTCATAACAATCACCTTTTAAAATGTATTTTTAACTTTTTTTCTTATGAATAAAATTATACACTAATTTTTCTATTGTTGCATTACTTTTTCTATTTTTTTATTTTTTTCTCTTATTTTTTTTACTTTTTCATCTTTTATATACTCTGAATATGGTATTCTTCGATCAATAATAGTCCCATCTTCAAGGATTTCAATTATTCTATTAGCTGCAGTTTCGTTTAATTCATAATCATGACTTGTAAAAAGAATTTCTCCTTGAAACTTTTTCATAGCAGTATTTAAAGATGTTATACTTTCAAGATCTAAGTGGTTGGTTGGTTCATCAAGGATTAAAACATTTGGATTATCAAGCATCATTTTAGATAACATACATCTGGCCTTTTCACCACCTGATAAGACATCTACTGATTTAAACACATCATCACCTGAGAATAACATTCTTCCTAAAAAACTTCTTAGCATTTCAAGATCATCAATTCTTTTGTATTTGGAAATCCAATCTAAAATATTAATATTCGTATTAAAATATTCTGAGTTATCACTTTCAAAATAACTAATTAAAACATTACTTCCCCATTTAAATTCTCCAGAAGTATATTTTTTTTGTTTAGTTAACACGGAAAATAATAAAGTCTTTTGAATATTAGATCCTAAGAAAGCAATTTTATCACCTTTTAAAACACTAAAAGATACTTTATTTAATAACTTTCTTCCATCTACTTCAACTGTTAAATTCTCAACATTTAATACTTCTTTACCATTTCCTTTTTCAAATTTAAAATCGATATAAGGATATTTTCTTGATGACGGAATAATTTCTTCAAGTTCAATTTTTTCTAATATTTTCTTTCTTGATGTTGCTTGACGACTTTTTGAAGCATTCGCTTGGAATCTCGCAATAAAGTCTTTTAATTCTTTAATTTTATCTTCTTTTTTTCGATTAGCTTCTTTTACTTGTTTTAGTAATAACTCACTAGACTCACGCCAAAAATCATAATTTCCTGTATAAAGAGTTAATTTACCATAATCAATATCAACTATATGTGTACAAACATTATTTAAAAAGTGCCTATCGTGACTTACAACTATACAACAATTCGGATAATCAATAATAAACTCGGATAACCAATTAATGGCTTCAATATCTAAATTATTGGTCGGTTCATCAAGAAGTAATATATCTGGATTTTGAAATAAACTTTTAGCAAGTAATACTTTAACTTTATCATTGTTTTCTAAATCTTTCATTTTAAGTTCATGATATTTATTTAAAACGCCTAAATTAGAAAGCAAGATACTAGCTTCACTTTCAGCTTCCCAACCATTAAGTTCCATAAATTCTGCCTCGAGTTCTCCTAAACGAATACCATCAGCATCAGTAAATTCTGTATGTGAATACAATTCTTCTTTTTCTACTTTTATATCATATAACTTTTTATTTCCCATTATTACAACATCAATTGCCCTAAATTCATCGTATTTATAGTGATCTTGTTCAAGAGTTGATACTCTTTCATTTTTTGGAATAATAATATCACCGGTAGTCGTATCAAGTTCTCCATTTAAAAGTTTTAAAAACGTTGACTTACCTGATCCATTAGCACCTATTAATCCATAACAAGCCCCATCTACAAACTTTAAGTTTACATCTTGAAATAAAGTTTTTGTCCCAAATCTTAAACTAACATTATTAACTGTAATCATTTTTCCTCCCGTAAAAACTATCTAATTTTACCACAAAATTAAACTAAAGACAAGAAACTATATCATTTATATCTTGTCCCATAATATCAATAATACCATATTTTAAAAGAAATAAAAAGTTAAAAACAAAAAGTATACATATTACTAGTTGAATACCACTTACTAAGAAAATTATAGAAACAAAACTTGACCAATCAATTGCCCATTCTCCTGTAACAAGGGTTTTAATATTACTACATTTATCATTATAAAGGCAATTAGAAAAAAAATAAAGCCTATAATGATAGAATTTGTCAATGATATATTTTTAATCTTTTTAACCCCCTTATAAAATAAAGAAATACTTTCACATTCATTATAACATGGAATTATTATACTTATTTTTTTTAGAAACAATCCCTATTTAATTGTATCATGAAACATTATTTTAGTTTAGATATTTTTTTATTTTTAAAAGTAAAATTTAATAAGATATAGAATGAAATATTTGAAATTAAACTATTTTTTAATTTATAAATTAAATCATTTAAAGTTACTACATTATAACTACTTAAATAAACTAAGAAAAATAAAATTAAATCATATAAAAAGATAAAAAGAATTACTAAAAGTAAATTAATAACTAGATTAATTCTTATATATTTATCTATTTTTTTAATTATTTTAGCAAACATCAAGAATATTAAACTATTAAATAAAAATATATAAGAAAAGAAAATATCATATAAAAAACCTATTAGAAAAACTATTTTAAAATATTTTTTAGAATCAACTTTTTTATACAAAAAGATAATTAAAGTGAGAGTTAGCATAGGATATAAAAAATTTAAATTATTAAAATAACTTGGAAAATAGTAAATAAAAAAATAATCAAGGAAAATAGTAATTAATATTATTAGATATAACATATTATTTCCTTATTAAAACATTTACAAAGCGAAAATTATAGATTTGGCTACTTGGTTTAACATTGATTATTTTCGATACTTCATATTTATCATTTTCTATAGTAGTTACATTTCCAATTAAAATACCACTTGGAAACACTCCACCCATACCACTTGTATAAACTAAACTATTTTCTAAATTATCAAATTTCTTATTAGTTGATGATACTTGTAAAGTATTAGTGTCACTATTATAACCTGACATAACTCCATAAATAGTATCATCAATAGTTTTTATCATAACTGATATTTTATTATTAACATCACTTGTAGTTATTAATTTAACTTCACTTGTATTATTCCCTACTTTACTAACTCTTCCAATTAATCCATCACCAGTAATAACTGCCATATTCTCTTTTATACCACTGCTACTTCCTTTATTAATGGTAATTGTATTGAACCAATACATTCGGTTTCTTTCAACAACAGCAGCCTTAACACTATCAAAATCTGTTAATGTATTACTTATATCATTTATCTTTTTCAACTCTTCTAATTCGGCTTTGAGTTCTAAATTTATTCCAGTTGTAACTTCATCTGATAAAATAATTTCTTCAGCCTCAACCTTAAAATAAACTAAATCTTTTAATAGATAATAAGGATAAAATAAATTTAAATCGACTTTTATTGCTATAAATGAGATTATATAAATAATTATTAAAATAACAAATGTTTTAACTTTTAACATAAATTACTCCCGTCCTTGTAATAATCCTACTTCATGAAAACTAAGATAATTATTATCACTAATAATTAAATGATCAATTAAATTAATTCCTTGAACATTACCTAAATCAAATAATATTTTCGTAACTTCTATATCGGCTTTACTTGGCATAACATCGCCACTTGGATGATTATGTAAACATATAAAACACGAAGCACTACATAAATAAGCATTTTTAAATACTTCTCTTGGATGAATTACACTAGAATCAATTGTTCCCATAAATAACAATTTCCTTTCTATTAAATTTTTCTTACTATCTAAATATAAAACATAAAAATATTCTTGTTTTAAACCATAAAATAAATATTTATTATCATTATAAATAGATTCTGGATTAGTATATTTCTTTTTTTCCTTTAAAGAATTAGTTAAAAAAATTCGTTTTCCAAGTTCAACTAATACAACTAATTCGATTTTTTTTACTAATCCAAGTCCTTTTATATTATCAAGTGTATGAATATTTATATCTTTTAAATTAGAAATATCATGAATTTTATTTAATATCCTAATTGCTAAATCTTTAGCAGATACTCCATTTGTTCCGGTTTTTAAAATAATAGCAAGTAATTCTTCATTTGATAAATTATTAACACCATATTTCAATAATCTTTCTCTTGGTCTTTCGGTTTTTGGTATATCTTTAATTAGCATAAATAAATCACCTCAAATATAATATACTCGAAAAAAAATCAAATTTATAAATTGAGTTCATTATTTTCAAAAATTTCTTTTAAAACAGCATTAATATCATCTTCATTTTCTAAATTATCTAATTTAAAATCATATTCTTTTAACACATTTAAAGTTTCGGAGTTATTGACATAATCACTGCGAATATAAGTATGAATATCTTTTTCTTTATATAATTCTTGAATTTTTAAAGCTGTGTTATAACTAGAGGTTATTCCTAAATATACATAGTATTTATCATCATTTTCAGAAATTATATAGTTATCTAATTGAGATACATTACTAAGAGCAGCTTCATTTGATGTATAAACTCCATATTGAACATAATAAATATTCCCATCATCACTTAAATATTCTAGTCCTTTGTAATCTTTATATATTAAATGACCGAATAAATAACCTGTTAAAATACCAACTGTTATTACTATTATTATATTTCTTTTCATAATCACGCTCCTATTTAAAAGTATAATAAATTGATTACAAAAAAAATGTCGAAAAAAAAGAAGAAATTAAATTCTTCTAAACTAATTATTGATTATTTATCCTCAGGTCGCATTAAAGGGAATAAAATATTGTCTTTAATATTATCAACACCTGTTAAAACTTGAAGTACCCTGTCAAGCCCCATACCCCAACCAGAAATTGGTGGCATACCATATTCCATAGCATTTATATAATCATAATCCATCATCATTGCTTCTTCATCCCCTCCAGCTTTAAGTTCCGCTTGATGAATTAATCTTTGTTCTTGATCAATTGGATCAACAAGCTCTGAATATGCATTGATGATTTCCGCTCCGTTTATGACTAATTGGAATCTATCAGTTAATTGTTTATTATCATCATTAGCACGAGCAAGTGGTGATAATTCAATTGGATGTTCAACTAAGAAAGTTGGTTCAATTAAATTAGGTCTTGCAACTTTTTTATATAAAGCATCAACTAAATTACCAAATCCAAGGGCTTCTATATCATCTTCTGTTTCAAAACTAATATGTTTATTTTTAATTTCCTCAAGTAATAATTCTTTAGTATTAACTTCTCTGATATCAATATTTGCATATTTTAAGATTAAATCTCTAAATGACACAGTTTCCCATTTCTTAGATAAATCTACTTCTTTATCATTTATAGTAATTACTAAAGAACCAAATACTTTATTAATAACTGTTTTTAACATATTTTCAAGTAATGCCATATTATCTTTGTAGTTATAATAAGCTGCATAACACTCTAGCATAGTAAAATCTTGTAAGTGAGTTGCATCAATTCCTTCATTTCGAAAACATCTTGCAAATTCAAATACTTTATTAAATCCCCCAACAACGGCTCTTTTTAAATATGTTTCCGGAGCAATTCTTAAGAAAACATCAATGTCTAAGGCATTATGATGGGCTGTAAATGGTCTTGCACTTGCTCCACTTGCTTTATTTGATAAAACCGGTGTTTCGATTTCAATATAACCATCATCTTCTAAAAATCTTCTAACTTCTTTTATAAATTCATATTTTAGTAAAAATCTTTTTCTAGTATCTTCATTCATGATTAAATCAAGATATCTTTGACGATAACAAATCTCTGGATCAGTTACCCCGTGAAATTTTTCAGGAAGTGGTTTTAAGGCTTTACCAAGGAAAGTAAAGTCATCAGCTCTTAAAGTCTTTTCTCCTGTATGAGTTGTAAACATTTCTCCAGTAAAACCTATGAAGTCTCCAATATCAACAAGAGACTTGAAGAATTCATACTTCTCATCACCTACTAAATCTATTTTAATAGAAATTTGTAAATCTCCTTCTAAATCACGAATTTTCAAGAAACTCATTTTTCCCATTTTACGCATAAAAACAATACGACCAGCAACACTTACATCTTTTGTTTCATCTGGCAAGTTACTTGCTTCTTTTAAAGTATAATTTATTTCATATCTTTCAGGATAAGGATTACAAAATTTTCTAATTTCTTCAACTTTTCCTCTTCTAACTAATTCTTGTTCTGTAAATTCACGCATAATACACCTCTTAAATTTATAAGTAAATAATAGCATTAAATAAAAACCTTGTCAAATGTATTTAAAAAATTTTAAAAATTTGTTATGATTAAGATGGTGGTGATAAAATGAATAATATAGTAGATTGTATAATTGAGATACCTCTTGGTACAAAAAATAAATATGAAATTGATAAAATAAGTGGAAAAATTCGTCTTAGCCGAGTTCAATATTCATCGGTTTTATATCCAAGTGAATATGGTTATATCGAAAATACTCTAGCACCTGACGGGGATCCGGTTGATATTCTTGTAATTACTAATGAAGCAAGTTTCCCAGGATGTGTTGTTGAAGCTAAAGTTTTGGGATACTTAGACACAATTGATGATGGACATGGAGATCCTAAGATAATTGCTGTCAATAATGTTGATCCAAGATGTAACTTTTATAACTCACTTGAAGAGTTACCAAGTCATTCTTTAATCGAAATAAAAAACTTCTTTGAAAGTTATAAAAAACTTCAAAATATTAAAGTAGAAGTTTTTGATTATCATGGGTTAGATGAAGCAATTAAAATGATTGAAGACGGGAAAAAACGCTATAACGAAAAGAATAAGTTAAACTAAAACAACTTATTCTTTTATTATACTTTTAAATAATTCGATAAATTCTAAAACTATAAGCTTTTTATTTTGTTCCCGACTTTGGTTTTTAGCAGTTATTACTTTGGTATAATACTCCCCATTTATTCTATCATATATACTTAGATAAATAGTTGAGTCATCCCCAAAATGATTACTTGGATCAGGAGAATTTATTTTTCCTGTTACTCCTACTCCATAATCAGAATTTGTAAATTCACTTATCTTTAAACTCATATCACATGCTGTATCTAAACTATAAACGGAGTGATTATCAATAATTTCTTTACTAACACCCATTTTAATTTTAAATTCGTTACTATAAGTAACTGCCCCAAACTTAAAAACTAAACTAGAACCACTTATATTAGTTATACTTGAAGCAAGAAATCCTCCACTAGCCGATTCCATAGTACTAATTGTTTTTTGATTTTCATTTAAATATTTTATTATATATTCCATAATTTACCTTGTTTTTGTTAAAGTTTTAGTCTTTATATTAATCTCTTGAAAAATTTGAAATAAACGCATAGTTGAAACTTTACCACTTCTTTTTTCTTCTTCATCTAAATATTCAATCGGAAAATCAAGAATACTTTCAAAGATATCAGGAATATCATCAAAACTTTCTTTATCTTCACGTTTATAAAAATCTTGACCAGTTATACATTCTGTATAAACTTCAAAGTAAGGCTTTTTAGTTATATTATCGTCTATAGTAAATTTTTCAACAATATATTTTAATCCTGAATTAAAGTATTTAATATATCCTTCTTCTTGATCAAATTTTTTTAAGTAATCTTCTTTAAATTTTATTAAATACAAATCTTTTATACCATAAATATTTTCTGTAAGTCGACTCATTTTACTCCTCCTATTACAATTTAATTATAACATAGTTACATTAAAAATAAAGAAAGTTGACATCAACTATTCACTGATACTTTCAAATTGTGAATTATATAAATTTGCATAGAAACCATTTTTTTCTAGTAATTCTTCATGAGTTCCTTGTTCAACAATATTACCTTCATTTAAAACTAAAATTACATCGGCATTTTTAATAGTTGATAATCTATGAGCAATGATAAAGGATGTTCTTCCACGAGATAACTTATCCATAGCAAGACTTACTAACTCTTCAGTTCTTGTATCAACTGATGAAGTGGCTTCATCTAAAATTAGGAATGGAGAATTTTTAATCATTCCACGAGCAATTGTTAATAATTGTTTCTCTCCAGCTGATAATGTTTCACTATCAGACAAAACTGTTTCATACCCTTTATTTAAACTTTTAATAACATGATGAAGTCCAACGGTTTTACATACTTCTTTTACTTTATCTAAACTTACATTTTCTTTATTGTAAACAATATTATCAAATATAGTTCCTTCAAATGTCCAAGTATCTTGAAGTACCATGATAAATAAATCATGAATATTCTCTCTAGTTAAATTTTTAATACTAATATCATCAATTAAAATATCTCCTGATGTAATATCATAAAATTTCATAAGCAAGTTAACTAATGTTGTTTTTCCAGCACCAGTTGGTCCTACAATGGCAACTTTACTACCTGGTTTAATTTTTTTTGAGAAATCTTTAATAATTAATTTATCTTCATTATATCCAAAATTAACATGTTTAAATTCAATTTTTCCTTTTACTTCATCTTTATTTAAAACTATTTTCGTTTTTTCAGATTTCATTTCGTTTTCTTTTAAAAATTCAAATACCCTTTCACTTGCGGCACCAGCACTTTGAAGACTAGTTGCTACTTGAGCAATTCCTGATAAGGGTTGTGTAAATAATCTAGCATAAATAGTAAACGCAATAATTACTCCAAAAGTAATATAATTATTAATAGCTAAATAAGAACCAATTACACAAACACATACATACGCAAAGTTTCCAATGAAGCCCATAAATGGTTGCATAAGTCCAGAATAAAAATGACTTTTCATGGAACTTTTAAACATTTCTTGATTTATGTTATCAAAAGTTTCTACTTCACTGGCATATCCATTATAAACTTTAACAATATTATGTCCTGTATAAGTTTCTTCAATATGGCCATTTAAGTTTCCTAACTCTTCTTGAAATTTTTCAAAGTATTTTTGACTTTTCGAAAGTACTCCACCCATAAATAAAAATCCCAGTAAACTAGAAATAATTGCCGTAATTGCTAAAATCCAGTTAGTATAGAACATCATAATAATTGAACCAATTAATAAAGTTATATTACTAACAAGTGATGATATACTTTGATTAATTGTAGAACTCATTGTATCAACATCATTTGTAACACGTGACAAAATATCACCATATGAATTAGTATCAAAATATTTTAAAGGTAATTTATTAATTTTTTCACTTATTTCACTTCTTAATTTTTTAGTAAATCGATTAGTAACAGTTGCCATTATAAAATGTTCTGTATAAGTAAATATAAATGATAAAATATAAATTGTTAATAAGAATAATGCAATACTTTTAACTTTATCTAAATCAATTCCGGTATGTAAACCAGCAACTATAATATTAGTAATTTCTTTAATTTTATCAGGTCCAATTATTGAAAATACTGACCCTACTCCTGCTAAGATAACTGAAATAATAATAGGAATTAAATAAGGTTTTAAAAAGAATAATAAATTTTTCATTGATTCTTTAAGATCTTTAGGTTTTTCAACATTTCGCTTTCCTCTCATTTTAACTCCTCCATATCTAATTGACTCGTTGCAATTTCTTTATAAACTTGGCAAGTTTCTAGTAATTCTTTATGGCGACCAACTCCAACTACTTCTCCATTTTCTAAAACAATTATCTTGTCAGCATGGATAATAGTTCCAATTCTTTGAGCAACAATTAAAGTAGTAGCATCTTTGGTGTATTTTTTTAAATCTTTTCGTAAATTTAAATCAGTTTTATAATCAAGTGCCGAAAAGGTATCATCAAATATATAAATTTCTGGACATCTTGCTATGGCTCTCGCGATTGATAATCTTTGTTTTTGTCCACCTGATACATTAGTTCCACCACGAGCAATAAAAGAATCTACTTTTTTATCTAATTTAGATACAAACTCTTCGGCTTGACTAACCCGGATAGCATCTTGAATATTTTTTGAAGTTATTTCTAAAGAAGATTTACCATAATTAATATTTTCTTTAATTGTTCCTTTAAACATAAAGGCTTTTTGAGATACATAACCAATTTTTTCATGTAAAGCTTCTAGTTTATATTTTTTTACATCAACCCCATCTACTAAAACACTACCATCAGTCGCATCATAAAATCTTGGTATTAAATTAATTAAAGTACTTTTACCAGATCCTGTTCCACCTATAAAAGCAATGGTTTCACCTTTATTTGCTTTAAAAGAAACGTTTTTAATCATATATTCATCTGCATCAGGATACTTGAATGATACATTTCGAAACTCAACAGTTCCAACTTCTTTCCCATTTTTAATACTACCATCTTTAATAGAAAATTCAGTTTCTAAAACTTCTAAAACTCTTTTAGCCGATACACTAGCTCTTGGATAAATCAAGAAAATCATAACTAACATCATAAATGACATAACAACTTGCATAGCATAAGATGAAAATACTACCATATCACTAAAAATAGTTAATTTATCCATAATATTAGCTTCATTTATAAGAATTGAACCAACAACATAAATAGCAAGGGTTAAACTAGTCATTACAAGGGACATAGATGGTGACATAATTCCCATAACTCTTTGGTTAAAAGTTATTGTATTAGTTAATTTATTATTAGCTGCATTAAATTTATCTTTTTGATAAATGTCAGCATTAAAAGCTCTAACTACTCTTATTCCAGTTAAGTTTTCTCTAGTAATTCTATTTAAATTATCCGTTAACTTTTGAACAATTTTAAATCTTGGAATAACAATAAAGACAATAACTATAATAAGCATTAATAATAAAACAACCGCAGCAAAAGTTAGCATACTAAAACTCATATTCTTACCAGCAATCTTAGTAATTGCCATAACCGCCATAATCGGTGCTTTAATCAATGCTTGAAGACCAAATGATATTAACATTTGTACTTGACCAACATCATTAGTTGTTCTAGTAATTAAACTAGAAACTGAAAAATCTTTAATTTCTTCTGTTGAAAATCCTAAAATTTTTCTATAAACTTTTCCCCTTATTGTCTCTCCAAATTTACTAGCAATATAAGTCGCTAGATAACCAACTATAATACTAGTTAATAAACTACCAAAAGCACACGATAACATGTACACACCTTGAATTAATATATCTTGGCTACTTCCACCAGTTTGAACAAGTGTTGTAATATTTGACATATAATCCGGTAATTTTAAATCAAGAAGTACTTGAATAACAATAAAAGCAATTGATATAAACATATATAAATATTCTTTTTTACCTAAATTTTTAAATAACTTTAACATATATCCTCCAAATTCTTCCTAAATTTTTCTAACAAACGAAAAAATGTTAATAATTCTTCCTCATTTATATCTTTTTTCATAACCATTTCTAATTCTTCGATCTTATTTTTAAATTCATCTAAAACTAAATACCCAGAAGTATCTAAATTAATTTCTTTACTACGCATATCAACATCACTTAAACTCCGTTTAATTAAATTATTTTTCTCCATAACATTTAATATTTCACATATCGTACTTCTTCTTAGATCAAAAAAATCTTCAATATCTTTTTGATAAACAACTATTTCATTCTTACTTTTAGTATCAATATAATTTAGTATTAAACACTGCGTATTAGTAATCTTTCCATCAAAAGATTTATCAAAATTTCTTTTAATTAAATTAGCAATTTTTCTAAGTTCTAAAGATATATTTTTATTATCCATAATTTCTCCTTTTGTTAGGTCACTAACATTATATGACCAACCCCTATTTATGTCAATTATTTTTCAAAATTTGTTAATTAAAATTTTCATATCCCGTTTTATATTAAATTTAAATTTGGATATCCCGTTTATATTATCCCAATATACATCCACCTTTAGTACAATATTTTTGTTAAGAAAATTATGTATTGGAGGGATGTATATGGGACGTAATTATTCTAACAAAAATCTTACTGAATTGGAAATAGGAAATATAGAATATTATTTAAATAATAAACTATGTCCTGCAGAAATTGGATTAAAATTAAATCGTGATCCGTCTGGAATTAGAAAGGAAATAAAAAACTATTCAACATTTTTTGGAGAAGCAAGAAAATGCACTAATTGTTTAAACAAAGATAATTGTCATGAAAAATATTTATGCGAAAAAATTGTAGATAAAATCAAATGTGCTCAATGTAAATATTGTCATCACGCCGGTAAAATATGCCCTAATTATAAAATTGATGTTAATTGTGCTTTATTAAAAAAGAATCATCACGTTTGCAATGGTTGTGATTTATATCATAAGTGTAAATCAGTTAAAATCAAGTATCATGCTGAATCTGCGATCAAAAAACATAATGCTGTTCAACGTATATCTAGAATTGACATAAAATTAGATAAGTTTCCTATAGAATTTAAAAATTATATTTCTACATTAATAAAAAATGGTATATCTCCAGATGTTATATTAAATACCTTACCAGAAGAATTTCAAATGTATAAAGTATCTACTCCTACACTTTATGCTTGGATTGATAAAGGTTTATTAGATTGTTGTAATCTCGATTTAAGAAATAAAGTTTCAAGAGTAAGATATGGTTCTTCTACAGTAAAAAGAAATACTGTTAAAGGGCACCAATTAAATGGTAGAAGCATTGAAGATTTAACAGAGGATGAAAAAACAGTAAGACCATTTGGCATAGCTGAATTTGATACTGTTGAAGGTATTAAAGGCGGAGAGTTGTTATTTACTATTATGATTCCTTGTTTTTCTCTTATGCTAGGTTTTAAAATCCATAACAAAACTCAAGAAGAAATAAAAAAAGTTTTAGATTATTTAGAAAATAAATTAGATACATATTTTTATATTTTATTTAATAAATCTATACCTGATAATGGGAGTGAATTTCTTGATTTTGACGGATTAGAAAAATCGATTTATCCTAATCACTCTAAAAGACTTCATATACATTATACCCATACTTATGCTCCTTATGAAAAGCCTCATATTGAAAATAATCATATTTTATTAAGATGGCTTATAAAAAAAGGTTATGATATATCAAAATTATCTGCTGATGATATTTTAAATATCATTAATAGATTAAATAATTATCCTAGAAAAAATAAAGGATATAAAACTCCTTTGCAATTGCTTGAAGATACTTTAGGTAATTATATATTAGATATTTTGGACTTACATCATATTCCTATTTCTAAACTTAATATGAAAGATATGATTATTCATAATTAATTGTCTTTTAAGTTAGACAATTTTTGTAAGGGAATAAAAAGGGATAAAAAATTGTCGTGAACGGAACGTTCAACTTAAAAGACAATTCTTTTCCCTTTTTATTTTTTTTACTTAAACCTTTCTTTTATGTTCTAAACGGGATATCCAAACGGGATTTCCTAACTTAAATTAACCTTATTTTTCAAAATTTTCTTGACAAATTGAGATCAATCGATTAATATAGTAATCACCAATTCGGTTTTAGGCGAATTGGTCGCTAGTATCACACTAGCCAACCCCTTTTTATTCTTTTTAAAAGGGCTATCATACTCAGGGGGAGTGATAGTCCTCTTTTTTATCCATTTTTTTGTTCTTTAATTAGTTTTCCATGTAAAACTAATTTTTCTTTTTTATTATAACAAGTTGATAAAGTTATAATTTTATCAAGTTCATCTATTTCGGTTTCAAAATCATAATAACTACGATCTTTTAATTTTTCTAAAAATTTTAAGTATTCTCCATCACTAAAATCTACTTTAATATAATCATTAGTTGTTTTAATTACATATAAACTAAATACTTTAAAAACATAATTATATTTATCAGTTGATATTTTTATATAATGATTATCAGGATTCTTAAACCATTCATCTTTATCATATAATCTTTTTAAAGGTCCAAACATGGCTAAACTATTCCCACCATGAGCATAGATAATTGTATTCTTGTCTAGTATATTACTATTATTTCTGTAATCCAAAAATACCCAACCACTAGCATTTTTAGTTTTATCAAATGAATATTCTAAATAGTAGTCATTGTTATCTGTTTGGACATAAGGATAATTAATACCTGCACCTACAACATTTATCCATCCAACAACATCTTCATTTATTTCACGTAACTTTCGATAATCAACATCCATAAAGGGAACTTTTAAATATTCATAATAGTAATTAAAACTCTCTTCTACACTTCCTTCAATTACTTCAATTTCATCTTTAGAAGTATCTTCACTCTCTTCTATTACAACCAATGAATTTATATTATCAATTAAATTATTATTACTAATTTTTTCTTTAAACCCTAGAAAAACTTTATATAAGGAAACAACAAAAATTACCAATAAAATTACTATTACAAATAAAAATATTATATTTTTCCATTTAATTTTTTTCTTTTTCATACTTCCTCCAATTATATTATAATATTTTTACTCACTTTAATCAATAAAATTAAAAAGGCTTGCTGATAAATTAAGTAATTAATTTCTCAACATCCCTTTTAAATTTTTTTTAAATTTTGTATTATTTTTTTAATTTAAGAAAATACTAATTATAGATTAGGTGATTATATGAATTATATAGAAAAATTAAAAAACGAAACTAAAAATGCTGATGATTTTGTTTATAAAAATATCGTAATTGGCTCAAATAAAGTTGATTTAATTAATATTGAAAGTATCACAAGCGCTGATGATATTAATAATTTTATTTTAAAAAGAATTAGTTTTTTAGATAAATTAAATACTAATGACTTAACTGATTATTTATATAATTATTTACCAATTACTAGTATTAGTTATGTAATTGATTACCAAACTTTAAAAGATAAACTTTTAAATGGTTTTACCATTTTAATTATAAATGATAAAGATATTTTAGCCGTTGAAACCAGACGTGATTTAACAAGAGGAGTTAGCGAAGCCGACTATGAAAAAACTATTGTTGGACCAAAAGATGCTTTTATAGAACATTATAATACTAATTTAGGATTAATTAGAAGACGAATTAAAGATGAAAATTTACATATAAAAACTTATTCGCTTGGAAAATATACCAAAACTAAAGTAGGACTAATTTATTTAAATGGAATTTGTAAAGATGAATTAGTTAATTCTATTGATAAAAAACTAAAAAAAATTAATATTGATTGTATAATTGATAGTAATTATCTAAAAAGATATTTAAATAACTCTAAAAGTTTATTTCCCACTTTAAAATCAACTGAAAGACCAGATCTTGCTTCTTTATCACTTCTTGAGGGGAAAGTTTTATTAATTGTTGACAATAGTCCCGAAGTTTTAATTTTACCAACATTCTTCATTGATTTTTTTCATACAAGTGATGATTATTATCAAAAACAATTAAATATTAGTTTTATAAGAATTATTAGGTTAATTGCCTTTATTATATCAATTTTCTTACCAGCTTTTTATATTGCTCTTACAACTCATAATCCGGATAGCATGCCAATTAATCTTCTTTTAAGTTTCCAAAGTCAAAGATTATCTGTTCCTTTTCCAGCTTTTGTTGAAGCTATTTTAATGATTATTATCTTTGAAATATTAAGAGAAAGTGACATTCGGATACCTTCATCTATGGGAACTGCCATTTCTATTTTAGGTGGTTTAGTTTTAGGTGATGCTGCCGTTAGTGCTGGAATTGTCTCGCCTATTATGATAATTGTTGTAGCAATTAGTGCCATAAGCGGTTTATTAATGCAATCAATTGAAGCCATCAACTCAATTAGATGGTATCGGTTTATCTTAATTATTTTAACAAGTATCTGGGGATACTATGGAATATTTTTAGGAATTATTTTAATTTTAACTAACCTATCTGACACTAAAAGTCAAGATAAAGATTACTTATACCCATTTGCTCCAATTAATTTTTCTGAACAAAAAGATGGTTTTATTAGAATAAATGAAAAAAAATATAAATTTAGAAATCCCATTTTAAGTAATAATAAAATAAGGGGGAAATAATGAAAAAATTAATTTTACTAACTATAATTTTACTTTTAACTGGTTGTTCATCTTATATAGAATTAAATGACTTAGTTGTTATAAATTCAATCGGAATTGAACAAAAAGATAATAAATACACTTTTTATACTTCAATTGTCGAGGAAGTCGATGAAGAAACTATGAAACCAAAAACTAAAGTTTTAGAAGTAGAAGGTAATTCTTTAAACGAAATAATTGATAACTTAAGTAATTCTTTAAGTAAAAAAATTTATATATCTCACTTAGATTTATTACTAATAAATGATTCAATTAAATCAAATGAACTTAAAGAAATCATTAACTTTTTTCTAAATAACAACGAATCCCGAGAAGATTTCTTAGTAGCAAGTTCTAAAGATATAAAAAAAACTCTTGAAGAAACTAAATTTAAAGAAATAAACGATTTAATTGAAATTAATCAACAAGAAACTAGTCAAGCCATTTACACAACTATGTATGATTTAATTGATAATTATTACAACAATAAACCTATTTATTTAACTAATTTAATATATGATGAAAAACTATCAATAAATGGTTTAAAAGTTTTAAAAAATAATACTTATAAAGAAATAGAAAATGATAAAACTATTTTTATTAATTATTTATTAAATAAAGTTGATACATTTAAATATAGTTATAATTGCAGGAATAACCAATATTTATATTTAAATATTTTAAGATCAAACACCTATGAATTTAATAAAGAATTAATTATTACAAACGAAATAAAAATTATTAGAAATGACTGTAACTTAAACAAAGATGAAATAATTAAAACATTTGATATTTATTTAAAAGATAATTTAAAAAAATTAACTGATAAAAAATTAACTATAAAAAATACTATTCGAGGTATATATGAAAACAACTAAAATTGAAAATCGTATTACTTATTTTATGATAACTTTAGGAGTATTCTTATTAAATATAAAAAACTTTTCTTTTTTTAGTTTAATATTTGGTTTTTTACTATCTCTTTTATTTATTTTATTATTTCAAAAACTTAACATAAGAAAATTTAAAATAACTAAACTTATTTTACTAATAATATCTATTATCATGATGATACTATCAATAAACCAAATTAGTTATTTTATAAGTGATAATATGTTAAGAGAATATTCAGTTATAACTATTAGTATTACTTTATTACTTTCAATCATTATTTTAGGCAATAAAGGTTATCATACAATTATTAAAGTTATTTTACTAGCTGATTATTTTGTTTTCTTTATTACAATATTTGGATTGTTACTTAATTTTCCCTACGTAAATTTAAGTAATTTAAGTCTTAATTTATTAAAAACAAATAATTTATTTAAAGAAACATTTTATTATACTTTTTTGATTACTTATTCTTACTTTTTGATTTATCCCATATCAAATACCAAATTTAAAATTAAAGATTTAATAGTAAGTTCAAGTTATCAAATATTATTATATCTTTTAATAATTAGTATTTTAGGATTTACTCTAACTAATTTATATGAGTATCCTTATATAACAATATTTAAAAAAGTTAATTTAATCGACTTTGTTGAAAGAGTTGAAATTCTTTTTTCTCTTAATTATTTATTTAATTTTTATTTCTTTCTATTACTTTGTTATTATCAAATAAGAAATATTTTAGAAAATAAAATTATAAAAGATAAAAACTTAAAAACAGCTCTTATCTTAATTACTTTATTAGTATTCTTAACAAGTATTCTTATTTTCTAATAGTACAAGTTAATCCTTGTTGTTCATAGTAGGTTTTTTGGTCGAGGATACCTTTAGTTAAGTTTTTAATACTTAAATAATCATGTGTTGTAACACTAAAATCAATTTGAATTACTTCTCCATCATCAGTCTCTGTATAAACAATATCTCCTTCATCTTTTAAATCTGTAAAAGTTAAATTAAGAGCACTTGTTAAATCTTCTTCTATTGGATTTCCTGATTCATCTACTTGATTTAGTTTTTTAACTAAAATCATTTGAATTTTATTATTTTCATAACTAGTATTAGTTATAAAGGTATCACTTGAACATGATAATACAGATCTTTCTATAACTTCTTCGTCTTTTTTTTCTTCGCCTTTGTCTGGTAAAAAAATCCTTAAGGCTGGAGGAAGAAATGCTAAAATAAATAAAACTAAAATTCCTAAATAACACAATAATTTTTTCATAGCCACCTCTATTATAAGAATATCATATTTTTGTATTCTTTTAAAGTCAAATATTTACTTTATTAAAATTTTTTTGAATATATTTTTTTATTTCATCTAAATTATTTTCTAAATTACCAGTTAATATTTCTATTTCTAAAGTATTATAAATATGATTTAAAAATGATCCTGGTTTTTGTTTTAAAATTTTACAAATATCATTTGCTGCTATTTGAATATCACTTTTAGATTTTATAGGAAGTTCATTATAACATTTGGTTATTTGTTTTTTATTTATACCTTTATTAAGACCAGATAGTAAATTAACATACAAACCATATTTATATAAAACTAAAGGATTTAAATTATCTAAAGAATATACAACATTAACTTTCTTAATTAATTCTTTTTCAGGTTTAGTAAAACGATAAACTGAAGAATTAATCATTGACCAAATACTATTTAAATCACTATAATCTTTAATTCTATCGATATTTTCAAGTTCAAGGGAATTAACTAAATCTAATTCTTTAATTAAATTAATTCCATATTTGGCATTACGACTAGCAAATATTTTATCAAGTTCAATCTTTTTTCTTTCATAAGAAATATTTTTTAAATAATCTTTAGTATTTTTTATTGATTTAATTATATCTTCATCTAATTTAAATTGTAAAGTGGTTGAAAAACGAATAGCTCTTAATATTCTTAAAGCATCATCCGAAAAACTTTTTTGACTTTCATTAATTGTTTTAATTAATTTTTCTTCTAAATCACGTCTTCCATTTAAAGGATCAATTATATTTCCTTCTTTATCCATACAAATAGCATTTATGGTAAAATCTCGTCTTTTTAAATCGGTTTCTAAGTCATCTACATAAATAATACTCGATGGATGACGATTATCAAAATATTCTAATTCTTTTCTAAAAGTTGTTACTTCAAATAAAATATTTTTATAATTAACACGAGTTGAGCCATAACTTTCTTCATCATTAATTTGCTTTGAAAATTCAACTTTTTTAAATATATTTTTAATCTCTTTTGGAGTAGCATTGGTTGTAATATCGATATCTTTAGATTCTAAGTTCATTAAAAAGTCTCTAACGAATCCTCCAACTATATAAGCTTTATAACCGTTATCTGTAATTATTTTCAGAAATTCTAAAGCAATTTCTTTCATTAAATCACCCTCTTTATATTAAAAAACTAAAAAGTATGAAACTTTTTAGTTAACTGAATTTTTTAATTGAGTTCCAGCTTTGAAAGTTACAGCGTTACGTGCAGGGATATTAACTGGTTCACCTGTTAGTGGATTACGTCCTGTACGTGCATCTCTTTTTGAAACACTAAAAGTTCCGAATCCGATTAATGTAATTTTGTCACCTTTCTTTAATGCTTCTGTAATTGCATCAAATGTAGCATCGATTGCTCTTGTAGCATCTGCTTTTGTTAATCCTGCATTTGTTGCAACTGCTTCTACTAATTCAACTTTTTTCATTATGTTCCTCCTTCAATTAGCGAATACTTATTAAGCACTTATATCATGCTTATATATACAAATTATCATAAAAACCTTTTTAGATCAACCATTTTAACATATTTTTTACTTTTTCTCGGCTTTATTTACTTTTGATTGACTAGTTTTTTTCTTTTGATTAGTGGTTTTTGATTTATTACTACTAGTTTTTTTAGTATTTGTAGTTGTTTTAGGATTAGTTTTTTTATTTTTATAATAATCCTTATTAGTTTTCTTTTTAACTTCTTTTTTAGTTTCTTGTTGATTATTTTCAGAATTCATTAAATCTTCAATAGCTAAATCGATATCACATGTCTTAGAAATATTAATATTCATATTGTCAATTACAACTGGTTTACTATCTTTTTCTTTTAAAATATAGAAAAGAATTGTCATTATAACTAACATAATAATAGAAACAATTATATTACTAAGTAACATATTAATAACAAACATAGTATCATAACTATTTAAAGTAATAACTAAATAGATTGTTGAATTTAAAAATAATGCTCCAAGTAAACCAATAACAACACCATATAATTCACGCCCATATCTTTTGAAATTATCATAGATATAGATTAATACATAGTGAGATGTTAAAAAGGCAACAAGTGATGCTAAGATATTTAGTTCGCGAACTTTAAACAATTCATTTACATAAATCGCACTATCCGGTATTAAGGTTTGATTACCAAGACTAACTGCAAGTGTGTAACTAATAACTATGAATATCTGAATTAAAGCAGATACTAAAATTGCCTGATATGCTGATCGTTTACCACTTAAATTTATAATTAATAAAGTACATAAAAATGTAAATGGATAAGTTAAGAAATCAACAGAAATTGTTAAATCCAAAAAGTTAGTTAATTTTAAACCAATTAAATTTGAAACAACTAATAAAACAACTAGTAAACTAGTAAAAAAAGTTTGTTTAAATTCTCTACTCATATTCCTCCTTCTAATATAATTTAATTATATAATATCCCTTTCTTTATGTAAAGCAATTTTAAAAATTTTATTGCTAAATATGCTCTTAGATGATAAAATTAATATGAGAATAGGAAGTGGTAAATTTGGATGCATTGATATTTTTAGTTTTATTAGTTGTAGTTATTTGTTTTTTTAGAAGACTTTCAAATACAGTATTCTTTATTGCTATATTTGATATTTTCTTAAGAATTTTAACTTTCTTGAAATATAATACAATACCAGAAATTAAATCTTTCATTGCTAAGTATTTTCCAGAAAGTATCCCGAATATTATAGGAAAATATGCTAAAGATGATTTATATACTATCTTAGTATGGGCTTATGTCATCTTAATGATTATATTCTTATTTTATATAGTAAGAATATTCATTAGAAAAAAGAAGTTTTAAAAAGAACCAACAGGAGGTTCTTTTTATTTTAATAACTTCATTATCAGTCATTTTAATATATTTGTCTGATATTAATTTAACTTTTTTATTTTTTTAAAAAGCATCACATACTTCTGAGTTAGCACCATATATAGTAACTCCTGGTACAATATATGAAGTTTCATTTAACGAATTATAAAAAAGCCATGGATAATATTTTTTTGTATTAGTTTCACTTCCGGGTATATTTTTAATTTGTTGACAGGTTTTATTATTGAACATAATAGTTTCTAAATTAGGATTACTATTATCAGTTTTATAAAAAACATCTGAACTTATATATTTAATACCACTACCAATAGTTATTGTTTTTAATTTATTATATGCAAAAGCAGAATTTCCTATTGTTGTTACACTATCAGGTAATATTATGTTTGTTAAGTTATTACTCCAAAACGCCCCAGTATCAATAAATTCCAATTTAGAATTATTTTCAAATGTTAGATTGGTCAAACTATTAATACTAAAAGCTTCACTACCTATTGTTATCACATTATTTGGTATTTCAATACTAGTTATTTGATTATTACAAAATGCTTGACTCCTTATTGTTTCTAATTTAGAATTTTCTTCAAATTCAACACTTGTTAATTGATTACCAAAAAATGCCATACTATCTATTGTTATTACACTATTTGGTATTTTAATATTTGTTAATTGATTATTCTCGAATGCCCATGAATATATTGTTTCTAAATTAGAATTTTCTTCAAATTTAATACTTTTTAATTTATTACGTAGAAAAGCATAATTTCCTATTGTTGTTACACTATTTGGTATCGAAATATTTGTTAATTGATTCTGGCGAAAGGCATTATCATCTATTGTTGTTATGCCATCCGAAAGTACTACATTTTTAATTCCTTTATTATAAAAGCTTTGATCACCTAACGCGTAAACATCAATATTATTAATTTTATTAGGTATTATGACATCAACTCCACAAGTTGAATCATAACTAGTTATGCTATTTTTTAAATCATCTTTGTTAACAGTGTTTATATCTAATAATTCTCCAGTATTGAAATTATAATATTCAAAATTATTTAATTGGAGATTACTAATTATTTCCTCTTCACTTAAATATTCATAATCCACAGAACGGCCATTAGCTTCAAGGTATGATAAAGCAAATTTAAAACTTAATCCATATACTTTTTCTCCTTTACATAAGGGTTCATATTCTGAATACATTGTATCATAATCAGCAGAATCTGATGTAGTACCCATTATTGATAAAATATAATCAGTACATACTTTTAACTTTTCATTATCATTTGTAATATCATTTAAGTCATATATAGGCGATTGAATATACAAATTATCATTATTATCAGTAAGCACCGTTTTAAAACAACTTGCATTTGTTTCAATGCTTTTTTCTTCCAAATCTCCTTTAACATTTACTTTAATACTTGCATATAATTTATTCCAATCTAAATTTGCATATTCTTCACTTGGATTGATGTAATAATCACATCCATCAGTTACTTCTCCTCCACAAATATTTAAATATTCAGCAATTCTTACATATAACCTATATGTTTTAGAATAATCTCTATCATCTGATCTTATTGTATCTACCCAAATTCGTTTATTAGTTATATCACTATAAGTACGATCACTAAAGATTTCTGTTTCTAAATCTCCATTTACTTCCACTAATTTAAAATTTAATAATTGAGAATCTATTGGAATAGTTCTATTTAAATCACTTCCCTCGTATTCTCCTTGTGATAATACTATTTCATAATAAATATCCTTTTTATTGTATGTATTTTTTCCGGATACTTGAAATTCAAAATAATCAGTTTCCGGATATTCTTCGCTTGGCATTAAATTATTAATATTTATTGTTTTACTTGTTTCATTATAATACATATAAATATCTCCGGTTACTAATTCACTATTTTCAAGTCCTATTCCTTGATAACTAAATGCTGCATAGGCTACCCCTATTATTACTATTAATATTGTTAATAAACTTATTATTAAAATGTTTCTTTTTTCTTTTTTCATTTTGCCTCCTTATTATAATTAAATTATTATTACAATTTTATTCTTTTATAAGGATTTTAAATCAAAAGAAAAACACATAAAAGAATGGTATTTTTAATTATTTTACCATGTTCTATGTATTTTATTTTATCAATTTTTCTTAATTCATTTATAAATTGGCGGTTTATACCCCCCCCATAGTTGACGCAGAGTTAACTTTTTTTGAAAATTTTATTTTTTTTTGATATTTTTTAAAATTGTTTTACCCATATTCAACTACTCACTTTCTACCTTTTATGAATTAATTTTATAATATTTTCTTAAAATAATCAAGAAAATTTTAAAAAAAAGAACTAGTTTATTTAACTAATTCTATAATTACTACTAATGCTCCGTCTCCACGTCTTTCATCTAGTTTTAAAATTCTTGTATATCCACCATTTCTAGTTTCATAACGTTTTGCTAAGTCATTAAATACTTTATCAACACATTCAGTATCATTATGAAGGAATGCAAGTGCTAATCTACGAGATACTAAATCTCCTTTTTTTCCATAAGTAATCATTTTATCAACGAATTTACGAACTTCTTTAGCTCTTGTTTCAGTTGTTTCGATTCTTTCATTCATGATAACAGCTTTTGTTAAGTTAGCAAGCATGCTTCTTCTATGTTTGTTATCACGACCTAATTTTCTATATGCCATAATATTCCCTCCTAATCTTCATCACGTAAAGTTAAGCCCATATCTTTAATTTTATCTAATACTTCTTTTAAAGATTTTTTACCTAAATTACGAATTTTTGTAAAGTCACTTTGTTTTTTATCAACTAAATCTTTAAGTGTCTTTATATTTGCTCTTTTTAAACAGTTAAATGTTCTAACTGAGAAATCCAAATCTTCAATTGGAGTTTCTAGTTCTTTAGATTTACTATCTTCAGTCTTTTCAATCATTAAACCAGTTAAATCTTTAATATTACTTAAATCAGATAAAACATTGAAATGAACTATTAATATTTTAGATGCTAGAGCAACAGCCTCTTGTGGTTTCATGCTACCATTTGTCCAGACGTTTAAAACTAATTTATCATAGTTTTCATTTTGTCCAACACGAGCATTATCAACTTCATAAGATACTCTTTCAATTGGTGAATAAAGCGAATCAATTGCAATTGTTCCTACTTTTTTAATATCAAGAAGTTTTTTATTTTCTTCGCTTCTTACATAACCCCTTCCATTTGAAACAGTCATTTCCATTACTAAATGTGCACCACGACTAATAGTTGCAATGTGCATATCAGGATTAATTATTTCAACATCAGGATCTACTATAAAGTCACCCGCTTTAACTTCTAGTTCATCTGAGTCACAAGTAACATCAAGACGAATTAATTTTGTTTCATCTGAATGATTTTTTACAACAACACTTTTTAAATTCAAAATGATAGTTGTAACATCTTCGATTACTCCATCAATTGTTTGAAATTCATGTTGAACACCTTCGATTTTAACACTTGAAATTGCACTTCCTGGTAAACTTGATAAAAGTACACGTCTAAGTGCATTTCCTAAAGTATTACCAAATCCTCTTTCAAGGGGTTCAATCTCGAACTTACCATAAAAATTATTTTCTGTATAATCTGTAACCTTATAAATTGGCTTTTCAAATGGTACTGTAAAATTTGACATAAAATTCCTCCTTATTAACCACGTGGACGTTTTGGTGGACGACATCCATTATGTGGAATTGGTGTTACATCACTAATTGATGTAATCTCAAGCCCTGCAGTTTGAAGTGAACGGATTGCAGTTTCTCTTCCTGGTCCTAATCCTTTTACGCAAACTTGAACTTTACGCATACCAGCATCAAATGCCTTTTTACCAGCTGCTTCTGAAGCAAGCCCAGCAGCAAATGGTGTTGATTTTTTGCTTCCTTTAAATCCTAAAGCTCCTGCACTTGCCCAAGCAATTGCATTTCCTTCTTTATCAGATAAAGTAATTATTGTATTATTAAATGTTGCATGAATGTGAGCAACACCTTCAGGAACATTCTTCTTTACTTTTCTTTTTCTTTGTTTATAAGCCATAGTTTAACCTCCTTTTTTAATTAATCTAAACTACTTTTTCTTATTAGCAACTGTTTTTCCTTTACCTTTACGAGTACGAGCATTTCTATTTGTTCTTTGTCCTCTTACTGGTAAACCTCTTTTATGACGAGTTCCTTGATAAGAATTAATTTCCATTTTAGTTTTGATGTTCATATTTACTTCACGACGTAAATCACCTTCAACTAAATGTTTATTGATTTCATCTCTTAATTTGTTTAATTCTTCTACTGATAATTCTCCTGCTTTTTTAGTTGGTTCAACACCAGCATTTTCACAAATTGTTTTAGCAAGATTTCTTCCAATACCATAAATATAAGTTAATGATATAACGATATGTTTATCATTTGGTATATCTACACCCTTAATACGTGCCATAACTTACACCTCCTATTATCCTTGTGTTTGTTTGTGTTTTGGGTTTTCACAAATTACCATTACTTTACCTTTACGTTTAATCACTTTGCATTTTGCACAAATTGGTTTTACAGATGGTTTAACTTTCATATATTTCCCTCCTACTATTTCCGATAGGTTATTCGCCCACGTGTTAAATCATATGGAGATAACTCAACTACTACATTATCTCCTTCTATGATACGAATGTAGTTCATTCGCATTTTACCAGAAACGTGAGCTTCAATAATATGCTTATTGCTAAGCTCTACTTTGAATTTATACCCTGGTAAAACTTCTAAAACTTTTCCTTCGACTTCGATAGTATCATTCTTCGCCATTTTTGCCTCCTGTTAATATTTTATAACCATTTTTTGTAACTACAACAGTATGTTCATAATGGGCTGCGTCGCTATAATCTTCTGTTTCAATTGTCCAGTCATCATCTAATAAAACAATTTCTGGACTTTTAGAAGTTAGCATTGGTTCAACAGCAATTACCATTCCTTCTTTTAAAATTGGTCCCGTACCTTTTATTCCGTAATTTGGAACATCTGGCTCTTCGTGAATGTTTTTACCAACTCCGTGCCCAACTAATTCTTTGATAACTCCTAACTTATGCTTTGTTGCATAAGACTCTATTGCATTACCAATATCGCCAACACGAGCGCCTGGTTTTATCACTTCAAGACCAAAATATAAAGATTTTTCTGTATGTTCCATCAAATATTTTTTATTTTCTTCAACTTCCCCTACTGCATAAGTCCAAGCTGAATCTCCATGATATCCTTTAAAACATGCACCGATATCAATTGAAATGATATCGCCATTTTTTAATTTTCTATTTCCTGGTATTCCATGAACAACTTCTTGATTGATACTTGCACAAATGGTTGCAGGATATCCATTATACCCTTTAAAAGAAGGCGTTGCTCCTTTACTAGTTATAAAGTCATAGGCAAGTTTATCTAACTCTTTGGTTGTAATTCCTGCTTTAATAAACGGTTTTAAATATTTATGAGTTAAATAAACTATATGCCCAGCTTCTTTTAAAAGACTTATTTCGCGTTCACTTTTGATACTAATCATGAAGTAGAACCTCGATTTCTTTTAACATTGTTTCTTTACTATCAGAATTTATAAAATATAAATTTCCTTTTTCTTGATAGTAATTGATAAGGGGTTTAGTTTTTTCTAAATAAGTTTCATAACGAGTTTTAAAAGATTCTTCATTATCATCACTTCTTTTATATAAACTTCCTCCACACTTATCACAAATATTTTCTACTTTAGGAGTATTTACTCCTGTTAAAGTATTATATATACTACCACAATCAGAACATAGCATACGACCAACAATTCTCTTTCTTAAAGTATCATATTCTGTTTGTAAACAAACTACAATACCAAGATCTTTATTTAATTTATTAACTATTTCATCATATTTATATGCTTGATTTATGGTTCTTGGAAAGCCATCTAAAATATAACCATTTAAAATATCATCTTTTCGTAAACGATTTTCTAATAGTTGAAAAACGATTTCATCAGTCACTAATTCACCATTTTTTAACATATTAGAAATTTTTTGTCCAAGTTCTGATTCCTCGCGACTTGCATCTCTTAACAAGTCTCCTGTTGATATATGGACATAACCATATTTTTCAACTAATAGTTCTGACAAGGTTCCTTTACCTGCAGCAGGTGCTGCTATTAAAATGATATTTTTCATTTTAAACGGCTCCTTCTTTTTTTGTAAGTTCTTGTTGCTAAACTTCCTTCTAATTGTTTATAAGTTTCAAGTGCAACTCCAACAACAATCAAAAGTCCTGTTCCACCAATACTAACACTACTTGGTAACTTAGTTACACTAGTGAATATAATTGGTAAAATTGCAAGAATTATCAGTAAGAATGTTCCTACAATTGTAATTCTTGATAAAGTTTTTCTTACATATTCTTCAGTTTCGCTTCCTGGACGAATACCAGGAATATAACCACCATTTTTCTTTAGATTATCAGCAACATCTTCAGGTTTTAATTGTAAAAATGTATAGAAATATCCAAAGAAGAATATTAAGATAACATAAATTATAAATCCAACAGGTTTAGAATAGTCTAAATAATTACTAACAAAGTTTGTAAATCCTTCTTTATTAACAAAGTTTGCAATTGTAACTGGAATTGCAAGTAGGCTTGATGCAAATATTACAGGAATTACTCCAGCCGTATTTAATTTAATTGGCAAGAATGATTGTTCAGATCCATATGAACCTGTTGTTTTATTTGCATATTGAAGTGGTATTCTACGTTCTGATTCTTGAACATAAATAACTCCAATAATAATTAAGAAATAAAGAATAACAAACACTAAGAATTTTAAAACACCAAATATTATATCAGCTGTTGGTCCAGAGAATGCAACAAGAGAAGTGAATGCTGTTTGAAACATTGTTGGTAGTGTTGCAATAATACCAGCCATAATCATTAAAGAAATTCCATTTCCAATTCCCTTTTGAGTTATCTGGTCACCTAGCCATAAACAGAATGCAGTACCTGCTGTTAAAATAACTGCAACATACAAGTATTCAAATGCTGAACCATTACCTAAGAACGCAAAACTAAACGCATATCCTTCAATAAAGGCTAAAACAATTCCTAAATATCTTGTAATTTGATTTAATTTACGTCTTCCAACAGGACCTTCTTTAGAAAGTTCTGTAAAATACGGAATAATATCCATTTGTAAAAGTTGAATTATAATGGATGCTGTGATGTATGGAGAAACTCCTAAAGCAAATATTGAAAATCTACTCAAACTTCCTCCACCCATTATATTAATTAACTCTAAAAAACCTAAATTCTTTGTAATATTTGTAGTTCCAGGAACTGTAATTCCTGTACCAATTATAAATATCAAAAGAGCTCCCAGTGTAAATAAAATTCTTTTTCTTAAATCTTTGTTAGTAGGTGCAAATATTTGCTTAATAGTAGCAAACATTAGATCACCTCAATTTTGCTTCCTGACTTTTCTAATTTTTCTACTGCTGATTTTGAAAATTTATGTGCTTTAACAGTCAATTTCTTTTCAATTACACCTTCACCTAAAACTTTTACTCCATCTAATTGATTTTTTAAAAGTCCAACTTCTTTTAAAAGTTCTGGTGTAACAACTGTTCCATCTTCAAATCTGTTTAAATCTGAAACATTTATTGTTGCGTATCTAATTTTAAAATCACTATTTGAAAATCCTCTTTTTGGTAAACGTCTATATAGTGGTAATTGTCCACCTTCAAATGTTGCCTTAATAGAAACACCTGATCTAGCTTTTTGACCTTTTTCACCACGACCACTTGTTTTTCCTAGTCCAGAACCCATTCCACGTCCAACACGACGTCTTTCTTGTTTAGCTCCTGGATTTCTTTCTAATTCATGTAACTTCATTATCCTAAAATCTCACTTTCTGATTTGCCTCTTAATTTGGCAACTTCTTCTACAGTTTTAATTGATTTTAAAGCATTGATAGTTGCAGTAGCCATATTTAACTTAGTTCTTGATCCAAGTGATTTACTTGAAATATCACGAACACCAGCTAATTCAAGTACTGCACGAACAGCACCACCAGCAATTAATCCGGCTCCGGCTGGGGCTGGTTTAATTAGAACACTTGCAGCTCCGCTTTTTCCAATTGCTTCATGTTGAATTGTACGACCATCAATTAGAGTGATTTTAATTAGATTTTTGTTAGCAGCTTGAATTGCTTTTTTGATAGCATCAGGTACTTCACCTGCTTTACCAATACCAATTCCTACTGTACCATTTTTATCTCCAACAACAACAGTTGCAGAAAAACGTCTTTGTCTTCCTCCTTGTGTTACTTTTACAACACTTTTGATTTCAACAACTAATTCTTCATACATTTTATTGTTCTTGACTTCTTTTTTTTGTTTTTGCATATATACCTCCTATTAGAATTCTAATCCACCATCACGTGCGGCATCTGCTAATGCTTTAACGCGACCATGGTATAAGTATCCACCTCTATCAAAAACAACTTTCGTAATACCAGCATTTTTTGCTTTTTTAGCAAGACTTTCGCCTACTAATTTAGCTGCTTCAATATTACTTCCGTTTCCTTTGTTTTCTAATGAACTAGCACTTACAAGAGTAATACCTTCTAAATCATTAATTATTTGAGCATAAATATTCGTATTTGATCTGAAAACACAAAGGCGAGGTACTTCATTTGTACCAACGATTTTCGATCTTACACGTTCATGTCTTGCTTTACGAACATCGTTTCTTGATACTTTATTTATCATAAACATTCCTCCATTTACTAAGCAGCCTTTTTACCTTCTTTACGACGAATATATTCATCTTTATAACGAATACCTTTTCCTTTATAAGGTTCAGGTTGTCTTACTTTTCTAATATTAGCAGAAAATTCTCCTACTAATTCTTTATTAATACCAGATACAGAAATTTCTGTATTACTGATAGCTTCTACTTTTAAACCGGCTGGAATTTCCATTTCAACTGGATGTGAATAACCTGCATTAATAACAAGGGTATTTCCTTTTAAATTGAAACGATATCCAACACCAACTATTTCTAAATCTTTTTTATAACCATTAGTTACACCTTTAATCATGTTAGTTATATTAGCATTAGCAGTTCCATGTAAAGCTTTAGTTTGTTTAATTTCGTTTTCTCTTGTTAAAGTAATTGTATTGTCAACTACTTCCATTTTGATTACACTAGGTAATTCAAGAGTAAGTTCACCTAATTTACCACTAACTTTAACGATATTTTCTTCTAATGTTACACTAACACCTTCAGGAATAACGATTTTTCTATTTCCTATACGGCTCATAATATTCTCCTATTCTACCAAATGTAAGCTAGTACTTCGCCACCTAAATTATTTCTTCTTGCTTCTTTGTCAGTCATAAGACCCTTGCTAGTTGAAATAATTGCAATACCTAAACCATTTAATACTTTAGGAATTTCTTCACTCTTAGCATAAACTCTTAATCCTGGTTTAGATATTCTTTTAAGTCCTGTAATAACTCTTTCTTTATTTGGTCCATATTTTAATGTTAAAACAATCGTTCCTTGAACATCTTCTTTTGATACCTTATAGTTTTCAATAAAACCTTCTTCTTTTAAAATTTTAGCAATTTCTACTTTCATTTTTGAAGATGGTACCAAAACTTCTTGATAGCGCATTTGATTAGCATTACGAATTCTTGTAAGCATATCTGCAATTGTATCTGTTACTACCATTTTTATATCCTCCTTTTTACCAGCTTGATTTTTTGACTCCTGGTATTTGTCCTTTATAAGCTAATTCACGAAAGCAAATTCTACAAATTCCAAATTTACTCATAACAGCATGTGGACGTCCACATCTTCCGCAACGAGTATATTCACGAACTTTAAATTTTTGTTTTTTATTAGCTTTATTTATCATACTTTTTTTAGCCATAATTTCCTCCAATTACTTTCTAAATGGCATTCCAAGTTCATTTAATAAATCGTATGCTTCTTGGTTTGATTTTGCAGTTGTTACGAATATGATATCCATTCCACGTACTTTAACAACATTATCATATTCAATTTCTGAGAAGATTAATTGTTCTTTAACACCAAGTGTATAATTTCCTCTTCCATCAAATGCCTTAGGACTAATTCCACGGAAATCTCTTACACGAGGAAGAGCGATACTAATTAATTTATCCATAAAATTATACATAGCTTCTCCTCTTAAGGTTACTTTACAACCAATTGATTGTCCTTCTCTTACATGGAATCCAGCAATTGACTTTTTAGCTTTTGTAATAACTGGTTTTTGTCCTGTTATAACTGTTAAATCATTAACTGCTGCATCTAGTAATTTAGAATTAGTTGTAGCATCTCCTACACCAACATTGATAACGATTTTTTCTAGTTTTGGAATTTCCATAACTGATTTATAATCATATTTTTCTTTTAAACTTGGAATGACTTCATTCAAGTATTTTTCTTTTAGGCGGTTCATCAAATCTTCCTCCTTCTATTAATCAAACTTTTCGTTTGATTTTTTTGAAATTCTTACTTTCTTTTTAGTTTTTTCGTCTATAGTAATTCCTACTCTAGTAGGTTTTTTTGTTTTAGGATCTATAAGCATTACATTTGAAGCATTAATAGGTGCTTCAACTTCTAATATTCCACCAGTTGAATTATGAGTTGCTTTTTCATGTTTATGAACAATATTAACTCCTTCAACGATTACTCTATTTTCATCTCGTAATACTTTTTTAATAGTTCCTTCTTTTCCCTTGTTAGAACCAGCAATTACTATAACTTTATCACCTGTTTTTAATCTCATAACTTCTCCTTTTATAGTACTTCCTTAGCAAGGGATACAATCTTCATAAAATCTTTATCACGAAGTTCTCTTGCTACTGGTCCAAAGATACGAGTTCCAACTGGACTCTTATCATCTTTAATAATTACACAAGCATTATCATCGAATTTAATATATGATCCATCATCACGACGAACACCAAATTTAGAACGAACGATAACTGCTTTTACAACTTTACTTTTTTTAACGGTTCCGTTAGGAATAGCATTTTTAACTGTTCCTACTACTATATCTCCAATATTTCCTGACTTAACTTTGCTTCCACCTAAAACACGAATAACTAATAGTTCGCGTGCTCCAGAATTATCAGCAACTTTAAGACGACTTTCTTGTTGAATCATAATTCCTCCCTATCATTTTAGAGTTATAAAATAACTGCTTTTTCAATTATTTCTTTTAAATAGAAATATTTTGTTTTTGATAATGGTCTAGTTTCAACTATTCTAACTGTATCTCCTACTTGAGCTTTATTACTTTCATCATGAACAGCATATTTTTTAGAATATTTTACTCTTTTACCATATAATGGATCTTTTTTATAAGTTTCAACCACTACAGTAATTGTTTTATTATTTTTGCTACTTATAACTTTTCCAACTAATTCTTTACGTCTTTTTTCCATTATTTAACCTCCGAATTTTCACGTTCTCTTAAAACGGTTTTACATCTTGCAACATCATGTCTTAAATCTTTGATTCTTGAAGGTTTTTCTAAAGTACCTGTTGCTTGTTGAAAACGTAAATTAAATAATTCTTGTTTTGCATCAACAATATGTTTATTGATTTCTTCAGTGGTCATTTCTCTTATTTCTTTAACCTTCATTATTCTTCACCACCATTTTCCATTTCTTTTGTTACAAATTTAGTTTTGATTGGTAATTTATGAGCAGCTAAACGGAATGCTTCACGAGCAACTTCTTCACTTACTCCACCAATTTCAAACATAATCTTTCCTTCTTTAACAACAGCAACCCATTTATCAACAGCACCCTTTCCTTTTCCTTGACGAGTACCAAGTGGTTTACTAGTTATTGGCATGTGTGGGAAAATATTAATCCATACTTTACCACCACGTTTCATATATCTTGTCATAGCAACACGAGCAGCTTCGATTTGATTTGTTGTAATCCAAGCACCTTCTTTTGCCATAAGACCATATTCACCAAAACTTAATGTTGTATTTCCTTTTGCTTTTCCTTCATAAGGTAATCTATGAACTCTTCTATATTTAACTCTTGCTGGAATTAAAGCCATATTACTTACCTCCTTTATCTTTTGAAGGAAGAATTTCTCCTTTATAGATCCATACTTTTACACCAATTTTTCCAAATGTTGTGTCAGCTTCACTTGTTGCATAATCAATGTCAGCACGGAATGTATGAAGTGGAATAGTTCCTTCTTTATAACCTTCTGATCTTGCCATGTCTGCTCCACCTAAACGACCAGAAACACTTGTTTTGATACCTTTAGCTCCAGCTTTCATAGCATTTTTAATAGCACGTTTTTGAGCCATTCTAAATGATGCTCTGTTAGATATTTGTTTTGCAATTGAATCTGCAACTAATTGTGCACAGATATCTGCTTTTTTAACATCAACGATTGAAACTTGAACAGGATGTCCAATTAATGAAGCAAGTTGTTTTTTAAGTTTTTCAATTTCTTCTCCACCTTTACCAATTAAAACACCTGGTTTAGCAGAATGAATTGTAACTTCACATCTTTTTTTGTTTCTTTCAATTTCAATTTTTGCAACACCTTTATCTACTAAGTTTTTATCAAGATATTCACGAATTTTAACATCTTCCATTAAATATTTTGAAAACTCACTTTTAGGAGCATACCATTTAGATTCCCAGTCTTTATTAATACCAATTCTTTGTCCTATTGGACTTACTTTTTGTCCCATAATATCTCCTATCTTTCTTTTACACTAACAACAATGTGGCTAGTTCTTTTATCTTTATGTCCTATATATCCTCTTGAATCAAACATGACTCTTTTCATAACAGGACCAGCATCTACTCTTGCTTCTGAAACAAATAATTTAGTTTCATCTAATTTATTATTATTAACTGCATTTGCACAAGCAGAATCTAATACTTTTAAAATTAGTTTAGATGCTTTAGTATTATAATTTACTAATATGGTTTTTGCATCAGCAACATTTTTACCACGAATTAAATCAATAACAAGTCTTGCTTTAATAGGTGAAATACGTTGCATCTTTGCGATTGCTTTTGCTTCCATACTTATTTCCCTCCTAGTTATTTAACTATTTATTTTTACTATCGCCATGTCCACCAAACTTACGAGTTAGTGCAAATTCTCCTAATTTATGACCAACCATATCTTCTGTTACATAAACTGGGATAAATTCTTTACCATTATGTACAGCAAATGTATGACCTATAAAATCAGGATAAATTGTAGAACGGCGAGACCAAGTTTTAACAACTTCTTTCTTTCCAGATTCATTTAAACTTTTAACCTTTTTTAGTAATCTATCGAAAACATAAGGTCCTTTTTTTAAACTTCTTGCCATATTTTACTCTCCTTATTTACCATTGCGACGACGACTAATTAATTTGTCGCTTGCTTTCTTTTTACGAGTTTTATATCCAAGTGCAGGTTTTCCCCATGGAGTAACAGGCCCTTTACGTCCAACTGGCGCACGTCCTTCACCACCACCATGTGGGTGATCATTAGGGTTCATAACAGATCCACGAACTGTAGGTTTGATTCCCATATGACGACTTCTTCCTGCTTTTCCTAAATGAACAAGTTCATAATCAGCATTTCCAACTTCGCCAACTGTAGCCATACAAGTTCCAAGAACCATTCTTTGTTCACCACTTGATAAACGAATCATTACATATTTTCCTTCACGACCTAAAATTTGAGCACTAGAACCAGCTGATCTTGCTAAAGCACCACCTTTTTTAGGACGAAGTTCGATATTATGAATTACAGTACCAACTGGGATATTCATAATAGGCATTGCATTACCTACTTTAATATCAACATTTTCTCCACTAACAATTTTGTCATTAACTTTTAAATCTTTTGGAGCAATAATATATCTTTTTTCTCCATCAATATAATTAATTAAAGCAATATTTGCACTTCTATTTGGATCGTATTCAATACTAGCTACACGTCCTTCGATATCAAATTTATTACGTTTGAAATCAATGATACGATATTTTCTTTTTTCTCCACCACCATGATGTCTTACAGTGATTTTACCTTGATTGTTACGACCACCATTTTTCTTCATACTAACTGTTAAACTTTTTTCAGGAGTTCTTTTAGTGATTTCTTCATTTACTAAAGTACTCATTTTACGTCTAGCATTAGTAGTTGGTTTAAAATTCTTAATAGCCATAGAAGCTCCTCCTTCTAGTTAAGTTCGATCGTTTGACCTGGCTTTAATGTAACAATTGCTTTTTTGCATCTGTTAGAAAGTCCTGTATAACGACCAACTCTTTTTTTCTTTACTTGCATATTTAAAGTACTTACATCTAATACTTCTACTTTAAATATTTTTTCAACTGCTTCTTTAATTTCTGTTTTAGTAGCTTTTGGAGAAACTTTAAAAGTATATTGATTTAAACTTTCAGCATTTCTACTTTTTTCAGTAATTAAAGGAGCTTTAATAATTTCTAAATATTTAGTATTCATTATTTTAATGCCTCCTCTATTTCTTTAATAGCATCAACATCTGCTAGTAAATAATCAGCATTAACAATATCTAAAACATTTAATTCACTAGGTTCCATAATTAAGATATTTTGTAAATTACGACTTGCTAAGATTACATTTTCTGTTAATTCATTCATAACGATTAACACTTTTTTATCTTTTAATTCAAGATTTTCTAATAAACTTAACATTTCTTTTGTTTTTGGAACGCTAACTTCAATTTTATCAACAACAACAAGTTCATTACTTGATGCTTTATATGATAAAGCTGATTTTAATGCTAATTTTCTTTCTTTACGATTCATTTTAAGTGAATAATCTCTTGGTACTGGTCCAAGGGCTACTCCACCACCACGCCATTGTGGTGCACGAATTGAACCTTGTCTAGCACGACCTGTTCCTTTTTGTCTCCATGGTTTTCTTCCACCACCAGAAACTTCACTTCTGTTTTTTACTTTATAAGTTCCTTGACGAAGACCACAACGTGCAACTTGAATAGCATCACGTAATACATTATCGTTAGGGGTAATCGCAAAGACTTCTTTATTTAATTTAATGTCATTAACTCTTTCCATTATTTAATCCTCCTTTCACCACAAACTAATGATTACTCTTGTGATGATTCTACTTCCTTAGTTTCTACTTCGTTAATTTCTTCTGTTTCAACGTTTGTTTCAACTTCTGAAGCATTTACTTCTTCTACTTCATAAAAAACCAAATCTTCTTTTTCATTTATTTTATCTGGATTTTTTACAGCAGTTTTAATAACTACTAAGGATTTTTTTGGACCTGGAACATTTCCTTTAATTAGAATAACATTATTTTCTAAATCAATTTTTACAACTTCAAGATTTTGAACAGTTGTTAGTACATGTCCCATATGTCCAGGTAATTTCTTTCCTTTTAATACGTGCATTGGAAGAAGTGTACCCATAGATCCTACTCCACGATGGTATTGACTACCATGTCCCATAGGTCCTCTTGATTGATTATGACGTTTAATAACACCTTGGAATCCCTCACCTTTTGAAATTCCTGAAACATCAACCATTTCTCCTTCTGTGAATATACTAGCATCAAGAGTTTGACCAAGTGTATAATCACTAATATTTACTCCCCTTATTTCTTTTAAGAAGCGCTTAGGTTCACACCCTGCTTTTTTCAAATGACCCATAGTAGGTTTATTAGTATTTTTTTCTTTTTTGCTAAATGCTGCTAATTGAATTGCTTCATAACCATCAGTTTCTTTTGTTTTAATTTGACTTACCACATTTGGTTCAACTTCAATAACAGTAACTGGAATTAATTTTCCATTCTTAGCAAATACTTGAGTCATCCCAATCTTTTTACCTAAGATTCCTTTCATTTTTAATTCCTCTCTTTCTTATTATTTGTTTTGTTTAATATCAATATCAACACCACTTGGTAAATCAAGATGTGTTAGTGCATCAATAATTTCCTTATTTGGATTTTTGATATCAATAAGTCTTTTATGTGTTCTCATTTCAAATTGTTCACGTGAATCTTTGTACTTGTGAACTGCTCTTAAAATTGTGAACTTTTCAATTTCAGTTGGTAGTGGTACTGGTCCACTAATTTCTCCACCTGCTCTTTTAACAGTTTCAACAATTTTTGTACAAGCATTATCAAGTACACGATGATCGTACGCTTTTAATCTTATGCGAACTACTTGTTTTGACATATCGTTGTCACTCCCTTCGTCTATATCTGGTATAGGCTTGCTCCGCGCAAATAACCCAACAACGCGCCCTGGCGTGTCAGCAACCTTGCACATCTAAGCAATCAAACACGACTAGTATTTTATCACACTAAAACTAGAAAAGCAAGCATTTTTTTCATTTTTAATCAAATCTTTTTATATGGTTTTCGAAAAGAACATTATTCGACATATTTATGACTTTCTATATTAACATATACACCATATATATTTTATAACAAAACACATATTATATAATGAAGACTTTATTGAGTTCATAAAGGAGGAACTTTAAATGAATAAATCATTTTTTACTAATCGAGATATTAATGGTAAATGTTGTAACGATACTAATAAACAAACATCTTATTGTAAAGATATAAATAATTGTAATTGTTATAGATATATAATAGGTCCTCCAGGACCTACTGGACCAGCGGGTGGTCCTATTGGTGACACTGGTCCTACTGGGCCTCAAGGTATCCAAGGTTTAACTGGTGATACTGGTCCAATAGGAGCTACTGGGCTACCGGTGCTGCTGGTACCAATGGAATATTAAATTTTGCAGACTTTTATGCTTTAATGCCACCAGATAATGCGGCCACTGTTGCACCCGGCACAGATGTTAGTTTTCCTCAAGATGGTCCTAATAGTGGATCAGGAATTGCCCGAATTGGAGATGACTCATTTAATCTAGGCGATATTGGTACTTATCAAATATTTTTTCAAGTAAGCGTAGATGAAGCAGGTCAATTAGTCTTGACCTTAAACGGAGATGAATAGCATATACAGTAGTAGGACGAGCAACCGGAACTTCGCAAATCATAGAAATGGCAATTGTGACAACAACCACGATTAATTCCGTTTTAACCGTTAGAAATCCAGCAGACAACGCTGGCGCCCTTACAATCACTCCAAATGCTGGAGGAACAGAACCAGTTTCAGCCCATCTTGTGATTATTCAAATTCAATAAGTTATATATAAAATAAAAAAACTTAAAAAAGTTTTTTTATTTTATTCAGTACTTTATAGTACTTTCGAATATTTTATTAGCACTTTCAAAGTCAGCAATCTTTTCAAAATTATCAAGATATCTTAATCTTTCATTTTCATAATTTATATAATACGCATGTTCCCATAAATCGACATTAAAAAGTGGTATATAACCATATAGTAAAGGCGTTTCTTGGTTAGAAACATTAATAATTTCTAATTCATTATTCTTTTTTAAAACTAAGAAAGTGTAACCTGAACCTTTTAATTCTAGGGCTTTTTTCTTAAATAAATTCCAAAAATTTTCATAACTACCAAAAAATCTTTCTAAATAAAACTTTAACTTACCACTTGGCTTTTTAGGATTTGGATTCATTCCCTTAAAATATAAAATATGATTTAAAACGCCACCTAAGTTAAATAAAATATTTTCTCTATCAACTTCCAAAAATTCATTTATATGATAAATTAATTTTTCTAAACTATAACGATAATCATAATTATTTTTCTTTAATAAATCATTTAATTGATTTAAATAGTTTTTAGCATGCTTTTCGTAATGAAGTCCCATTGTATGTGTATCTATAAAAGGTTCCAAATCTTGATATAGATATCTTAATTTAGGTAATTGATACATAAAATTCCTCCATTATAAAGATATGTCTAAAATATATAATTATACTTTCTCAAATAATTTTAAATCTTTAATTAAAAACCCCTATTTTATAAATAAGATATTTCAAATATATATTATTACTTATTTTTTCTTTGTTGTTGAATTAATTCAGATAATAATTCCAATTCATTTTTCTCAATATTAAAAGATGCATCTTCTATAGAAGATGATTTAATTCTATCTTTATTTTGTTCATAAAAATCAGTAATTAAATGATGATAATTTTTATATGTATCAATCAATACTTCACCCATAATATTATCCTCTAATATAATATCATAACACTTTGATTTAAAAATGTTATATATTTCTAAAGATATTAAATCATTTATAATTTCTGTAGTATAGTTATTTTCGTTATTTGAATAATCTAATCCACATTTAATTATTCTTTCATCACCTTTTATAATAAGTTCAGAACATATAGCATGATTTATTTCATGAAATAATGATTTATCATCTACAGAAAAGATAGGCAAGGCAATAATTCTTTTAATATCATCATTAGTTGGTGTATTAACTTCATATGGATTTTCATTATTTTCTCTTAATACAATAGCAAGAGAATATTTTAATAATTCTTTATCAAGTAATAGTTCATCATCTGAAGAACCTACTATTTTATTTATACCTAATTCATAGAAATTATCTTTGTTAATATCTTGCTTATATAAGTTATTTTGAATTAAATATATTATATATGGACTAGCAAAAATTATATTTTTGAATTTATCATTATATCCGTTTTTTAAACTATCGACAATGTAAAATATAGTTATATCATTTATATAATATAAAAATATGATGTCATTAAATCTGTTAGTTATAATTGTTCTATACTCGTCACCATAAAATTCAACAAAAGACTCTAAAATAATATTTTTATATTTTTAATGCTATCATTAATTTTTTTAGTATATTCTTTTTTTATTCTTTCTATTTCCATGTCATGCCTTCTTTAATTATAAATATGTTTTTATTAATAAAACCAACTATATCAATTTACAAGCGTATTATTAAATGACCAATCAATTTAAATTATAATCCTATTTTATCATTATTTTATACATTTTAAAACTCGAACTATGAAAATTCGAGTTTGGTATCAATCTGGTGCTAAAAACAGGATTCGAACCTGCGACCTATCCCTTACGAGAGGATTGCTCTACCAACTGAGCTATTTTAGCAAAAGAAAGAAAGATTACTTTCTAACTTTTATTAATTTTAATTAATTTAGAGCATCTTTTCTTGAAAAGTTAAGACGTCCTTTTTTATCATAACCTAAGCATTTTACTAAGATTTCATCACCTAGTTTAACAACATCTTCAGTTTTTTTAACATGTTCTTTGGCTAAAGCTGATATATGAACTAATCCTTCACATCCAGGCCAAATTTGGACAAAGCAACCAAATTCTTCAATTTTTACAACCTTAGCATTGTAAATTTTATCAACTTCTGGTTCTCGTACAATCTCTTGAATCATCTCGGCTGTTTTATCAATTATTTCTTTGTCACTATGATAAATTATTACTCTTCCATCATCTTCTAAATCAACTTTAACAGCATTGATATCCGTAACTGCGGAAACATTACTTGCTTCAAGAATGATTTTGGTAATCATCTCGCCACCTTTACCAATTACATCCTTAATCTTATTTGGATTAATCATAAATGTTAAAGTTTTAGGAGCATATTTAGATACTTCAGGACGAGGTTCTTTAATAGTTGCTTCCATTTTATCAAGTATTTCCATACGAGCTTCTTTTGCTTGGGCTAAAGCTTCTTTTAAGATTTCTTTTGTTACTCCTTTAATTTTAATATCCATTTGAAGTGCGCAAATACCATTTCTAGTACCAGCTACTTTAAAGTCCATATCTCCTAAATGATCTTCCATTCCTTGGATATCAGTTAAAATTGTATATTCACTTCCTGCTGTAATTAATCCCATAGCAATTCCAGCAACTGGGGCTTTAATTGGAACACCGGCAGCCATTAAACTCATACACCCTGCACAAATTGAGGCTTGACTTGATGAACCATTACTTTCAAAAATCTCTGATACTACTCTTATAGTATATGGGAATTCATCTTCTGATGGAATAACTTGCGCTAAGGCTCTTTCACCTAAGGCACCATGACCAATTTCACGACGACCAGGCGCTCCATATCTTCCGGTTTCACCAACTGAGAATGCTGGAAAGTTGTAATGTAACATAAATCTTTTTTCAGTTTCAATATCAAGACCATCTAAAATTTGATGTTCTCCAAGGGCTCCTAAAGTTGTAACTGATAAACTTTGAGTTTGTCCTCTTGTAAATAAAGCACTACCATGAGTTCTTGGAAGTAAATCGATATCAGTTGAAATAGGACGAATTTCATTCATCATTCTTCCATCTGATCTTGTGTGTTCTAAAACTGTAATATTTCTAAATAATTCATATTCAACTTGATCAAATATACGAATTACTTTAACAACTAATTCATTTAACTCATCACTTGATAAATCACTATTTTCTTCTTTATACTTTGTAACTAAATCTTCTTTTACTTTATCAATTGCTGCATATTTTTCTAATTTATCTTTAATACGAAGAGCATTATCTAAATCATTTCTGATTAAAGCATCAACTTCTTTAATTAATTCTCGACTTGTTTCAAGACGAGGATATTCCATCTTTTCTTTACCAATTTCTTTAATTATTTCTTCTTGGAACTCGCATAACTCTTTAATAGCCTCATGTCCAAACATTAAAGCTTCTAACATATCTTCTTCAGATACTTCTTTGCTTCCTGCTTCAACCATGTTAATAGCATCACGTGTTCCTGCAACTGTTAATTCAATATCTGATAATTCACTTTCACTAACAGTTGGATTAATTATAAATTCCCCGTTTACTCGTCCTACTTTAACTCCAGCAACTGGTCCATCAAATGGAACTTCAGAAATACAAGTTGCAAGACTTGACCCAAACATTGCAGGCATCTCAGGTGGTGAATCCGGATCAACTGAAAGAACAGTATTTACAACTTGAACTTCATTTCTGAAATCTTCTGGAAACAAAGGTCTCATAGGACGATCAATCATACGCGCTGCAAGAGTTGCTGCTTCTGTAGGACGCCCTTCTCTTTTTATGAATCCCCCAGGAATCTTTCCAACCGAATATAGTTTTTCTTGATAAACAACCATTAAAGGAAAGAAATCTGATAACAAATTAGCATTTCCTGATACACAAGTAGTTGATAAAACAACTGTATCATTACAACGAACTAAAACGGCTCCATTTGCTTGTTTAGCAAGTTCACCAAACTCAACAACAATTTTTTTACCATAAAAATCTTTTTCAAATATTTTTTTCATTCTAACTCCATTCTAAAAAATAAAGACACTAAAAATGAGTGTCTACTTTCTTAATCCTAATTTATTAATTAATTCACGATATCTTTGAACATCTTTTTTAGCTAAATAATTTAATAAACTTTTTCTTTGACCAACTTTTTTAAGTAAGCCACGTCTTGAATGATGATCGTGAATATGAACTTTTAAATGGTCTGTTAAAGCATTAATTTCATTTGTTAAAATAGCAACTTGTACTTCAACTGAACCTGTATCATGTTCATCTCTTTTAAATTCATTAACAATACTAGTTTTCTTTTCTTTTGTTAAAGCCATAATTTCCTCCTTCTTTATATTCGCTAATTCTTGGTAATGGTTTGAGGAATCCAAATACTAAGAATTAGTAAGCACTAATAATATAACCTTTTTTTCTAAATAATGCAAGTACTTTTTTAATCTTTTCCAAAATAATTGTTACAGTTTAGACTAGAGGAATAAACCTTTAGTCTTTTTACTATTATTTTATAATAAAATTTTAAAAAAAGATAGGACTATTTTTTGATAAAAAAATGTTATATTATGAATATTGTAAGGAGAAACTATAATGACTAGC
>JAFURC010000016.1 GCA_017472015.1 Bacilli bacterium | reverse complement strand
TTAAATCAAGAATTTTTACCTACTTTATATAATTATGAAAATATAATAGTAGAAGATGCTGTTTGGAATGCATCTCCTGGAAACGAAACAATAAGTAGTAAATTACCAGTAAGTGGACAAGAAGAAGTTTTAGTTAATGCAAGTGTAGGCTTATTAAATAGTTATGAATATTATAAAAGTTATCAAAACACATCATCTTCAAATGGTTATTTAAATATAGGTTATTATTGGTGGTTATTAAATCCATATAGTGCTAGTTCTTCGAACGTCTGGCTCGTCGGCAACGGCGGTAGCGGCAGCAATATTGGTCAGGGCATCGCGTACGGTGCTCGCCCATCTGTAAATCTAAAATCTACTATCCAACTAGTCGGAGGATCTGGAACAGTAGATAATCCTTATAGAATAAAGGGAGATAGGGAAAATATAGAAGAAAATGTAACCTTAATAAATACAAGAGGAAGTGGAGAATATGTAAAACTTGTGGACGAAGAAACGGCTCCAACTTTCAGAATTGTAGGTACGGAAACTATAAATGGTGCTATTTCAACTAAGTTAGTTTTGAATGATTATGTAAGAGATACAACTGATGTAGATTCTGATAGTAATACAACAGAAGTATTAACAAGAGCATTTGGTACAACACCTTCTTGGAGTAGTGTATCAGAAACAGATCCGACATATTGGCGAGGTTATTTGAATAATACTTGGATAAAAGAAGTAGATCCAACTTATAATTCAGAAACTGGAACATTTGGGATGCTTGAAAGAGGAACCTATTATTTAGGAAGTGTTACTGAATCGAATAGAAATTATAAATTATCTGTTTGTAAGACAGTAGATAATGGAAAAAGTGTTCAAGATTGTATTGATGAAAATACTGATGAAACCTCGACAGTTCAAACAAGTGTTATGGAATATTCAGGACTATTAAGATACGGAGAGATGTTTGCAAGTCAATTTGGAACAGGTTCTGGTAATTCTTCAAATATGTGGTTAATAACATCATATAGATCATATAATTCTTCGTACGTCTGGCACGTCAGCAAGAGCGGTTACGGCATCTATAGTCGTCCGTCCGACACGAACGGTGCTCGCCCATCAATTAATCTGAAATCTACAATCCTCATCAAATCTGGATCAGGAACTAAAACAGATCCATTCTTGGTAGGACTTCCAAGTAGTGAGTAAATAGAACTTCGAGTATAGTTTTGAATAAACTATACTCGAAGTGCTTAACTACGGACAGTTTTGAATAAATTCTTATATAGCAAGAAAAAATACCCCTAAATTACGTCCAGGAATGGATGAATTTGGGGGTATTTTAGGATATGATAGCATCAAATAAAAAAAAGTAAATAAAATGTCAATTTATGACATGATGAAAATAATTCAGATACTGAATTTTTGAAAAAATTATAATTGAGGGAATTTCAATTTAAACATCGTATAGAATGAGGGATAAGGGAAGTCTGATGTATTTTAAAGAATTGAAGGCTATTTTAAAAAGAGTTAAACCGACATTAAAAAGAGACATAATTCGGACTTTCCCTTTGTCTTTATAAGTTTTGTGAGTGGTAAACCCAGTATTTTTGTAACTATTTGAATTTTTAGTATAATCAGCACCAATAATAGTAAGTAGAAGAGTAGAAAAACAAACTAGTGAATACATAGTAGTGAAAGATTCTAAAGAAGCATTATTGATGGATTCAATGTAAAAACCATTAGACTTTTGGTTTTTAAACATAGTTTCAATACCACCAAAACGATAACCGTAATCTTTAATAGCACGTTTAGGATCTCCATTAGTAGCAATAATCCAAGGTTCTTCTACACCATCGCGTTTACTAATAACAATATTAGTAGTAAATTTGTTATCGGTAATTTTGGAATTTGGGTAAAAGGAAGAATGATATTGATAAGTTGGTAGTTGACCAACATTTTTAACCTTAGAATTAACTCTTTTATTTTCGCATTCAACCTTAATATTACGTTTTAATCTAACAACATAAGTATGACCAAGTGAAGCAATAAAATCTAAAAGTGAAGTGGAATTAAACCATCTATCTCCAGAAAAGATTAAATCTAAACTACTATCAAAGAGAGAAGAAACATAAGAAATGCCTTCTTTTAAAAGTTCTTCGTTAAAAGCTTCTTCTGAATCTTTACCTTTAAAACATCTAAACCAAAGAGGAATACCAATTTTACCAATACGCATAGAAATCATAAAAACAGTATAGTTATCATGAGAAAACATATGATCAAAAATAATATTAATTCTTTTATCATTATGTTTTAATTTGTAATTAGATATAAAATATCTAATGATTTTGTCATAAAATTCATAAGGTTTAAATAATTTATTATTAAAAAATCTTCTAATTCTTTTGATAACAGAATCTAATTTGATAAGAGAAAAATCATCTTTTAAAGTTTTAGCAATATCTATAGAAACGCTAGATTCAGATATAATAATTCCAAAAATTATAAATGGAATGATATTTAATTGAGTTTTTCTAATGTTAGGAATGATTAATAATAAAAGTTTCTTAATTTCACTTGTAATTTTTTTCTGAGTATTGTATATTATATTCATAAAACGACCACCTACTATTCTAACTTTTACAAATCAAGTATAGCAGAAAATGGTCGTTTTAGCCAATTTTAGAGGATTTTTAATTTAGAGGTATGCTTATACCTTTTTATATTGTTTGAAAAACTGTCCGTAGTTAAGAAAAAACGATTAAAGTGTTTTGCTTTTAATCGTTTTTAAACTTAGTAAAGGGATTATAATCAGGATAGTTTTTAAAAGTTAGTTTTTCTTTAGTAGTAGGATGGGTGAATTCTAATTTATAAGCATATAAACCAAGATTTTTATTTTTGTCTATTCCATATTTAGAATCTCCATATAAAGGATATTTCCTAGATGAAAACTGAACTCTTATTTGATGGTTTCTACCAGTTTTAAGATTTATTTTTACAAGAGATAAATCCTTTTTTTTGTTATAATCGAGTCTTTCGTAAGTAAGTTCAGCTAATTTTCCTAAATCTTTAGTTGTTACATAACTTTTAGTTTCTTTTTTTATTAGATAGTCAGTTAGATTATCTTTTTCTTTGACTTTTCCATGAACGACTGCTAAATAACTTTTTTTAAATTCTTTATTTTTTATTTGCTCTGAAAGTCTTTTAGCAGCTTTACTAGTTCTTGCAAATACCATGATACCCCCGGTTGGTCTATCTAGTCTATGAACAAGTCCTAGATAAACATTACCAGGCTTATTATATTTTTTCTTTATATAATTTTTTAAGATAGTTAACATATCTTGATCATTTGTTATATCACTTTGACTTAGGATATTAACTGGTTTAATAACAACTATGATATGGTTATCTTCATATAAAATATTTAAATTAATATTATTCATATTCAATTCTTCCTGTTATACCACATGGTAAATTTAAATTATTTTTAGTAATTGGAAGACCTATTTCAAATGAAGTAATTTTTGTATTTTTATGTTTATTAGTTAGTTTTAAAATATTTTCAATGATAATAGGTGATAGTCCTGAATAAGAGTTTACTATAAAGAAAAGGGGATTATCTGTTAAAAGTTCTTGACATAGATTAATTAGATTATATAAATCTTTTTCAAGTGACCAAATTTCTCCATTGGCTCCTTTCCCGTAACTTGGGGGATCCATGATAATTCCATCATATTTGTTACCACGTCTTATTTCTCTTTTAACAAATTTCACGACATCATCAACTATGAAACGAATAGGTTTATCTTCTAAATTATTAAGTTTTACATTTTCTTTTGCCCAATCAACCATTCCTCTACTTGAATCAACATGAACAACACTTGCTCCTTCAATTAAGCAAGCAAGACTAGCTGCTCCTGTGTATGCAAATAAATTTAATACTTTTGTTTCTCTTTTACTTTCTTTAATTTTTTCTCTCATAAAGTTCCAATTAATTGCTTGTTCAGGAAATAATCCAGTATGTTTAAATCCCATTTGTTTTAAATTAAATTTTAAATCTTTATAACTAATTTGAAACGTATTTAAATTTCTTTTAGATTCCCAGTAACCTCCACCTTTATTACTTCTGTGGTATATTGCATCTAACTTATTATTTTCTAAATCTCCATTATCCCACATAACAAGAGGATCAGGTCTTAGTAGATAAATATCTTTCCATCTTTCATACTTTTTTCCATTACTTGCATCTATTATTTCATAATCTTTAAAATCTTTTACTATTTCCATACATATTCCTTTCTTTTTAATTATATCATTTTTTTCTTATTTACTTCATCATTTAATACTAATTTTTCACATCTTAAAAGAATAATATTATTACTTGAATTTATTTCATTTATATTATATTTAATATCTAAATCAAGTTTTTCTTGACTAAGGAATGAATAACTATTAATTAAACATTCTAAAATAATATTTCTTAATTCATCATTTATAGTATCTAATTCTTTTATATGTAATTTAATATATTTTAAATAATAAATTCTTAATAATCTCTTATAACTCTTATCATGAAAATTAAGATTATCACATGTAAGTTTTGATTGTAAAAATAACTTATCATTTATAAATAAATTATTTAAGTTAGTTAATTCAATTCTAGAATTAAAATATGAAATTAAATATTTTACTTTTATTAATTTATCTTTATAAGTTCGATTATTATAATTTGAAGTTAAATAAATCAATAAATTTTCTATATCATCATGGATACTAGTTGTTACATATATACTATGATCAAAAGGAGGCTCATCTGTTTTATTTAATAATTCTTCTTGATAAATATTTACAAGTCTTGAAGTATTTAGATCATGTAATCTATTATAAACTCTTTTAGCAAATAATAAATCATTAAAATCATCAAGTATTAAATCATAATCTGAAAAATCTTTAAATAAATTAGCACGATCTGAGTATTCAATATAATCACTTATTTTCGAATAATTAATTTGTTTATATAATTCATCTTCTATTTCTTTACAAATAGTTAAATATCCAAGTTGTTTTTTATATTCTAAACTATTTAATTGATTATTTATTTCTAAATTATATAAATTATTATAAATTTTTAATATTTTTTTTGATATTTCTAGTAATTTATTTAATAAAGTAATATCATTTTTATCTAAATTTAATTTCATAGAACCGACCACCTTTTGGTTGCTTTATTATACCACAAATTCGAAAAAAATCATATGTTTTTTAAAAAGGTGAATAATGTTCACCTTTTGACCTTTGTAAACCCTTGAAAAATAAGAGAAAAAAATTTTTTCACATTTAAGTCAAAAACACTAAAAAAGCGAGTATATTATTAGTGAGGGATGTTTTATAGACCGGAAGTCTATATATATTTACTACCAAATAACCACGGCATCCCTCACTTATTGATAGTAAAAACTAAGTGTGATATAATATTTTAAATTTAAGAGGTATTAGTTATGGAATTTAAAATAATTGATTTTGATGATTTAGGAAATGGGATAGCAAGAATTAATGAAAAAGTATCATTTGTAAAAAGAGGAATAAAAGGGGAAGTAGTTGATATAGAAATACTTAATGAAAAGAAGAATTATTCAAATAGTATTATTAAAAATATAATAGTTAAAAGTCCTGATCGAATTAATCCTATTTGTCCTTTTTATGATAATTGTGGTGGCTGTCAATTTTTACATTTAAAAGAAGAATGTGAAAAAGAATTTAAAATTAATAAAGCAAGAAAATTCTTTTCTAAATGTGATAATTTTTATGAAACAACTAATTTAAATTATCGTAATAAAGTAAAACTTCATGTTAAAAATGGAAATATTGGGTATTATAAAGAAAAAACTAATGATTTAGTAAGTATTTCTAATTGTTATTTATTAAATAATAATATTAATAGAGTTATAAAATTATTTAGTAATTATTTTGATCCTAATTTTAATGGTTTAATTACTATTCGTGAAAATTCTCAAGGCGAAATAATATTAGTAATTGATGGATGTTTTAAATATATCAATAATTTAAAGAATTATGATTTAATTACTAATTTAATTTATAATAATCAAGTTATTAAAGGAAAGACATATTTTATTGAAAATATTTTCGATTATAAATTTAAAGTGAGTTTCAATTCTTTCTTTCAAGTAAATAGATTAGGACTTGAGAGAATTTATCTAGTTTTAACTAACTTTTTAAAAGATAAAAATATTAGTACTTCTCTTGATCTTTATAGTGGAACTAGTGTTTTAGGTATTCATTTAGCTAAATATTCTAAAAAAGTTATAAGTGTTGAAATTAATTCCAGTGCAACAAAGGATGCTTTAGTTAATTTAAATTTAAATAATATTACGAATTTAGAAGTTATTAATGATAAAGTAGAAAATGTAATTGATAGATTTAATTTAATTGATTTAGTTATTGTTGATCCTGTAAGAAGTGGTTTAGATAAAAAAACAATTGAAAATTTAAAAAGAATTAATTCTAAATATTTAATTTATATTGCTTGTTCAATGGATTCTTTAAAAAGAGATTTAAGTTATTTGAGTGATACGTATAACTTAGATAATTTATATTTAGTTGATATGTTTCCAAGGACTAATAATGTTGAAAGTGTAGCAATTTTAAGATTAAAGTAAAAAAAATCTAATAAAGAATTAAAAGGGAAATCAACTATTCGAAAAATTTAAAATGAGATAAATGTGTATGGTAATAGACAATATTTGCTATAGGTTAGAAAAGGAGAAGATAATGAATAATAATGTTACAACCAAAATTAATGTAAAAGATAATTTGATAGGTATTATGAGAATTAATAACAAAGATTATATTTCTTTAACAGATTTAGCTCGATATAAAAATGAGGCAAACCCAGGAGATGTTATAATTAAATGGATGAGTAATAAAAGTTCTTTTGATTTTTATTGTTTATGGGAAGAGTTATTTAATGAAGATTTTAAACTAGCGGAATCCCGCGAGTTTAAAAATGACTCAGCAAATCAGTCTTTTACCATGAGTCCGTCAAGATGGATTACTATGACAAATGCAAAAGGTTTTGTAAGTAAAAGAGGAAAATATGATGGTGGAACTTTCGCACATCCTGATATTGCACTTGAATTTGCTTCTTGGATAGATCCGGCCTTTAAATTATATTTAATCCAAGAATTTGAAAGACTTAAATATAATGAAAGTTATCAAGAAAAAATTGAATGGTCTGTAAGAAGAAGTTTATCTAAAACAAATTATAGAATTCATACAGATAGTATTAAAGAAAATATCGTTCCTAAACTTACGGAAAAACAAAAACAATTTGTTTATGCAAATGAAGCTGATGTAATAAATGTAGCACTTTTTGGTATAACGGCTAAAGAGTGGAGAGAAAAAAATCCTAATTTAGATGGTAATATTAGAGATTATGCTGATATCTTGCATTTAGTTGTACTTAGTAATTTAGAAGTTTTAAATGCTAGCATGATAGAAAAAAATATTAATCAGAAAGAAAGGTTAGAAAAATTAAACATAACTGCTAGAAAAGAATTAGAAATATTAGTAAATGATAAAAATGTGATTGGTATTCAAAATTTAGATAATGGAGTAACTAGAAATTTAATTGAAAATCAATAAAATTTTATTTATACTATTACTTTAAAAATATAGAAAATACTAAAATATAGTAGTATAATACTAAAAAGAAATGGAGTTAGTTTATGAATATTGAAAAAGATAAATATATAATTTTAGAGTTAATACCAAGTCACTCTAAAAGTGAATTTGGGGAAATAATTCAACTTCAAGCATTAAAACTAGAAGGATTAAAATTAATCTCGCGATTTGATTATAGGTTAGATGAAAATAAAATAGATAATAAAGATTTAAAAGATATAGTTAGTTATGATAAAGAAAGTTTTAAATATGTTTCATCTAGTAAAAAAATATTAAATGAATTTAAAAAGTTTTCAGATGGATTACCTTTATTAATAATTGATAATGATTATACGAAAGATTATTTAAAAACTTTAACTAATTCTAAAGAATCAATTTTTAAATATTTAAATTTAGATATGTCTGATGATGTGTTTTCTAAGATTATTTCTAAATATAAATTAGAACCTAGTAATCATTTTGTTGACTTATTATATGAAGCCTTAATTAAAGAAAGTAATAATAATTCTTTATAAATTATAAAAAGTATGTTATTCTTAAATAGAAAGAAAGTCACTTAAAAGTCATTTTCTTTATCTATAATTAATTTATAAGGAATGAAGTTATGAAGTCAGAAAAAATTTTAAAAAGAAGTTTAATTAGTATAGTTTTTTTTACTATATTTGTTAGTGTTGTTTTTTATTTTATATTTAAAGAAAATAATTTATTAGAAATAATTAATATATTTAAAAATAGTAATAAAATATATTTAATAATTGCAATTATTTGTATGTCTTTATTTAGTGTTTGTGAAGCCTTAAATTTAAAAACTGCTTTCACTTTATTTAAAGATAAAGTTAAATTTTTTGATTGTTATAAATATGCTTTAAGTGGTTATTTTATCTGTTCAATTACCCCGTCATCAGCTGGTGGTGATCCGGTTCAATTCTATTTAATGACCAAGGATAAAATATCAATTAGTCATGGAGCAATTGTCTTATTAACTAAATTATTAGCATTTCAATTAGTTACTATTTTACTTGCAGCAATAAGTTTTCTTTTATCAAGAAATATTTTTAGTTCATTTGGTAATTTGAAATATTTAATTTATTTAGGAATATTTTTAAATTTTTTAGTTTTTACAACTTATATATTAGTTATTTTCTATAAAAAAATAGTTATGTTCTTAGTAGAAAAGTTTACTAATTTATTATTAAAATTTAAATATAAAAATGCATTAGAATTAAAAGAAAAGTTATATTTACAAGTTGATGAATATCAACATGCTGCAACTATTTTAAAGAAGAATAAACTAGTATTTTTAAGAATAGTTTTAATAACCATTATCCAAATGCTTTTATATTATAGTATTCCATATTTTGTTTATTTAGCTTTAGGTTTAAATGGAGCAAATGTATTTTCTTTTATAAGTATTCAAGCCGTTTTGTTTGTTTCCGTTTCATCACTTCCATTTCCAGGAGCAGTTGGAATAACTGAAACAGCATTTATGCATTTATATAAAAACTTATTTACAGAGAATCTTCTTGGAAGTGCTATGGTAATCACAAGATTTATTAATTTCTACATCTTTGTTTTCTATTCAGGAATTATGTTTTTAATATTCATGATAAAAGATAATTTAAAAAAAAGAGATACTTAATATTTCTTTTTATTTTCATCTATTATATAATTAATTTACGAGGTACTTATGGAATTTTTAAAAAATATTAATGAAAAAACTTTAATAATTACAAATAATAATATAAAAGAAAAAATCTTAGAATTTATTAATTCATTAGATAAACTTATTAATTTTAAACTAATGACTAAAAGTGAATTTAGTAAACATTATTTTTATGATTATCATGAAGAAACTATTTATTATGTTACAAAGAAATATAATTTAACGGTTAAAAATGCAATTATGTATTTAGATAATATAAAATATGTAATTGATTCTAATATAGAAGATGATAAAGTTAAATTTTTAAAAGAAATGTACTTGGATTTAAAAGAAAATAATTTACTAGAATTTGATGATTTATTTAAGTCTTATTTAGATAATACTTCTTTAATAGTTTTAAATAAGGAAGAAATAGAAGAGTTTTATTTAAATATATTTAATAAATATAATTCAGTTTATTATAGTATAGAAAATAAAGATTTAAATCAAGAAAAAGAAATTTATCATTTTAAAACAATTGAACAAGAAGTAGAATTTATTTTTAATAAAATAAGTGAATTATTAAATCAAGGAATTAGTATTCAAAAAATAAAACTTACTAATGTTACAACTGAATATATGCAAATATTAAAAAGAATGAGTAAGTTTTATAATCTAAATATTAATAACTTAGAAAAAAATAGTATCTATGCAACAGTTATTACTAATAAACTATTATGTTTAATTGATAATAATAGTTCTAAAGAAGAAATAATAGAATTTATTAATTCAATTACTAATATAGATATTAAAACTAGTTTTCTTAAAATATTAAATCGTTATTACTTTGTAGATAATTATTATTTAGTAAAAGATTTAATTAAAGAGGACTTAAAAAATACTAATTTAAAAAATATAAAATATAAAAATGCAATTGAGATAATTCCTTTAGATGATAATTTAGTAAATCGTGATGACTTTGTTTTCTTAGTTGGTTTTAATTTAGAAAATATTCCGAAAACATATAAAGATATAGATTATTTAAATGATTCTTTAAAAGAACAACTTGGTTTATTTACAAGTTTAGAGAAAAATAAATTAGAACATGAGAAAGTATTAAAAACCATTAAAAATATTAATAACCTAATAATTACTTATAAAGATACTGATCCTTATAAAAGTTATTATCCATCGAATTTAATTGAAGAATTAGGTTATAAAGTAATTGATAATGATATTAGTTTAAATCAAACATCAAATATATATAATAAAATAAAATTAACAACTAAACTTGATAATTTATTAAAATATGGAGTTAAAGAAAATGATTTAAGTAGTCTTTTTAATACCTATTCAAGTATTCCTTATTTAACTTATGATAACAAATTTACTGGAATTAATAACTTTAAATTAAATAAATTAACTTTATCATATACATCTCTTGATAATTATTATCATTGTAAATTTCGTTATTATATAGATAATATATTAAAATTAAATATTTATGAAGATACTTTTAAAATTTATATAGGTAACTTGTTTCATTTTATTTTATCCAAGATATTTGAAGATAATTTTAACTTTTTATATGAATTTAATAATTATATTAAAGATAAAGAATTTACTAAAAAAGAATTATTTTATTTAAATATCTTAAAAGAAGAATTAGAAAGTATTATTAATATAATTAAATATCAACATGGTTTAAGTGGTTTAAATAAAGTTAAATTAGAAGAAAATATTGTTTTAAAATATCAAGATAATTATTTATTCAAAGGAATCATTGATAAAATCATGTATAAAGAAAAAGATGGGAATACTTATATTAGTTTAATAGATTATAAAACTGGAACACCAAAGACTGATATGACTAATTTAATATATGGAATTGATATACAGTTACCTGTATATGCTTATTTACTTAAAAAAAGTAATTTATTTTTAAATCCGAATATTATTGGTTTTTATTTTCAAAAGATCTTACATGAAAAAAATTCTTTTGATTTAAAGAAAAATAAAGAAGAAATATTAAAAGATAATTTAAAATTAAATGGTTATTCAATAAGTGATGAATATTTAGTTAATATGTTTGATGAGAGTTATCAAAATAGTGAATTAATTAAGGGAATGAAAATGACTAGTAAAGGATTTAGTCATTATACTAAAGTAATAACTGAAGAAGAAATTGATGAATTAGTTAATGTTGTTGATTTAAAAATTAAAAATGCTTTTAAAGAAATAAGGGAAGCTGATTTTAAAATTAATCCTAAAGTAATAGGGGGAGAAAATATAGGATGCTTATTTTGTAAATATAAAGATTTATGTTTTAAAACCGGAAGTGACTATGTTTATTTAGAAAAGAAACATGATTTATCATATTTAAAAGGAAGTGATTAGATGCCTAATTGGACAAAAGAACAAGAATTAGCCATTGAAAAAAGTGGAATGAATATTATCGTGTCAGCTGGGGCAGGATCAGGGAAAACCGCAGTATTAACCGAAAGAGTTATTAGAAAATTAAAAAAAGGAGTAGATGTTGATCATTTACTTATCTTAACATTTACAAATGCTGCGGCAAAAGAGATGAAAGAAAGAATTAGAAGTAGTATTAAAAAAGAAAATTTAACCACTCAACTTGAAAAAATCGATTCTAGTTATATAACTACATTCGATAGTTTTGCTTTATCAATTGTTAAGAAATATCATTATTTAATGAACTTAGATCAAAACATAGAAATTGGAAATGATTTAATATTAAAATGGCAAAAAGAAGATATCTTAAATAAAATATTTGATAATTATTATGAAGATGAAAATCCTTTATTTTTAAAACTTATTAAAGATTTTACAGTAAGAGATGATGATAAAATAAAGTTGAGTCTCTTAGATATTTATAATAAATTAGATTTAAAATATGATAAAACTAGTTATTTAGAACGTTATATAAATAATTTTTATAGTGATACATATCTTGATTCAAAAGTATTTGAATACTTAGAAATAATATTTAAAAAAATTGATAAAATAAAAGAAAATTTAAGTGAAATTGAATTACTTACTGATGGGGATTTTTATTTTAGTATCTATGATTCTTTAGAAAAAATATTAAATACTAAAGATTATAATATTATTAAAGATAATTTAGATATTAAACTTCCAAGACTTAAAAAAGGAATGGAAGATGTTAAACCATATAAAGAAAAAATCAGTAAAATACTTAAAGATTTAAATAAATTAATGATTTATGATTCGGTTTCTTCTATTAAAGAATCTTTAATTAGTACTAAAGATTATGTGAGTATTATAATTGAAATAATAAAAAAACTTGATCAAGAATTTAATGATTTTAAAACGAAAAATAATTTATATGATTTCACAGATATTAGTAAACTTGCTATTAAAATAGTATCTGAACATAATGAAATAAAAAATGAATTAAAAAACTTTTTCCATGAAATATTAGTTGATGAGTATCAAGATACTAGTGATTTACAAGAATTATTCATATCTTTAATAGCCAATGATAATGTCTATATGGTAGGAGATATTAAACAATCAATTTATAGATTTAGAAATGCTAATCCCAACTTATTTAAAGAAAAATATGATAATTATCAAAATAATCTAGGTGGTTTTAAAATAGATTTAGTAAAAAACTTCAGGTCCCGAGAAGAAACTTTAGCTAATATTAACTATGTTTTTAACTATATCATGGATTTAGAAATCGGGGGAGCTGATTATAAAAACTATCATCAAATGGTATTTGGTAATACTACTTATGACGTGTTTAAACCAACTGATCAAGATAATAACTTTGAAATATATAACTATAATTTAGAAAATAAAGAATATTCAAAAGATGAAGTCGAAGCCTTTATAACTGCCAAAGACATTAAAGAAAAAGTTGATAGTAAATATCAAGTATATGATAAAAATATTAATGCTTTAAGAGATATAACTTATGATGATTTTGTTATTTTAATTGATAAATCAACTAGTTTTGATCTTTATAAAAAAATATTTGAATATTTAGGTATTTCTTTAACTATTTTAAAAGATGAAACTATATCAGGTAGTTATGATTTATATATTTTAAAAAATATTTTAGTTTTACTTTCTGCATTTAAAGAGAAAAAGTTTGATAATAACTTTAAATATGCTTATTTAAGTCTTGGAAGAAGTTATTTATTTAATTTAAGTGATGACTTTTTATATCATAGTTTAAATAATAATAGTTATCTTGAAAGTGAAATAATTAAGAAAATTAGTAATTTAGTTGATTATTTAGATATCATACCAGTTAATATGTTAATTAATAAAATAATAATAGAATTTAATTTTTATGAAAGATTAATAACGGTTGGTAATATAAACGAATCAATTATAAGACTAGATTACTTAGAAAATTTAAGTCTTAATTTAAGTAGTTTATCTTATACTTATAAAGATTTATTAAATTACTTTAATAGAATGATTGAAGATAACTCTGAGATTAAATATTCTTTAAATAAAGATATTAAAAATAGTGTTAAAATCATGACTATTCATAAGAGTAAAGGACTAGAATACCATATTTGTTATTATACAGGATTAACTAATAAATTTAATGTTATGGATGCTAAGAAGAGATTTGTATTTGATAATAATTTAGGTATTATTACACCTGTTATAAATGGAGGTATTCAAAATACTATTTATCATACTTTATATAAAGATAACTATGTTAAGGAAGATATAAGTGAAAGAATTAGACTATTCTATGTTGCCTTAACTAGGGCAAAAGAAAAAATGATTTTAATAACAAGTTTAAAAGAAGATGCAAGTGAAGAAGATGAATTGGTTAATTTAGATACAAGGTTAAAATATACCTCATTTTCAAGTATTTTAAATTCAATTTCGGATAAATTAGAAAGTTATTTAAAAGAAATAGATTTAAATGATTTAGAATTATCTAAAGACTATACAATGGTTAAAAAAAGTAATATTTTTGATTTTATTGATAAAACCGATGAAGTTTTAAATATTAAAGAATTAGAAATTGATGAAGATATAGTAAAAGAAGAGAAATTCTCTAAAAGTAACTCTGATTTAATAACTAAAGATATTCATGAAAAATTAAAATTTGGTGAGTATTTACATTATTTATTTGAAATAGTTGATTTTAAAACCAAAGATTTATCTAGTATTGATTTAAAATATCATAAATACTTTAATAATTTCTTTAATTCAGGTTTATTAAAAGATTTAAATAAGGCAACTATTTATAAAGAATATGAATTTATTTACACGGAAAATAATATTAAACATCATGGTATAATTGATTTAATGATTGAATACGAAGACTTCATAGATATTATAGATTATAAATTAAAACGAATTGATGATAAGGAATATATTAATCAATTAAAAGGTTATAAAAGCTATATTGAATCTAAAACCAATAAGCAAGTTAACATATATTTATATTCAATAATTTCAGCAACTTATAAAAAAATTTAATGTAAATAGCCCTTATTATTTTGTTTTGATAATAAGGGTTTAATTTACATTTATTCTTTTAACAAATCATTTAAACTAACTACTTCATAATCTAAGTTTTTAATACCACTTAAAAGGATTTTGATTTCATTAATGTTTTTATCATTTAAAACATTATAAGCAAGAATTGAACCATTGTTAATTACTTGATAAGTATTATAATAATAATCACTGGTTATAAAGGTTGGTATTATACTAAATTTATTATAACTTTGGCAATTATTTAATAAATCAGTTTCTGTATAACAATAATCAATTATATCTAAGTTATTTATATCTTTATCATTTTGATTAACTATAATATCATTGTTTAAATCTTTTAAAGTGTGATAATTTTCTTTAATAAAATTAGTATTTAATATTAGATTTATATTATTTAAACTTTTTATACTTAATACTTTTTTTAAAATATTTAAGTCATCTATTTTAAGTAAAATACTTATGTTATTATTAGTTTGATTACCACTTATGATTAATTTATCTTGATTATTAGATAAAGAAATATCTGGTTTAATACTATTAAATACAAGTAGAGATTCTTGATAATTATTTATTTTTTTCATTTTTAAATAAGAACTATTTAAATTAATTTCTAAACCATTTAAACCAGGAATAATTGTATTATCTAATATAGTTGCATTTATTGGGTTTATCTTATATTTATCTTGATTATTTTTAATTTTTATCATGATAGGATCTTTATCTTTTATATAATTAGAAACAAGGTTAGTGTAATAAAAACTAAAATTAATTATTAAAATAGTTAAAATTATATTAAATATATTTTTCATATAATAAAATATATGAAAAGGGATAAAAAAAAGAAGTTTAAGCAACTTCTTTCATATCTTTTTTATACTTTTTAGCTTCACGAGCAGTCATTTTTACTTTAGTTCCATCTTCAAGTGTAACATTTTGTAAATTTAATTTTTGCATATGTCTTGTAGCGTTTAATGCATGACTTCTACGGTTACCAAATAATGGTTTTTTGCTAGTTGCTTTAATTGCCATAATTTCACTCCTTTTTTTAATAATTTATAAACATCTCGCTTAATAACTTTACCATAATATTTAGGGAAAGTCAAATGAAATAAGGCTTTTTTCACCTTTTTTTGTAAATTCCTTGTATAAATATTTAAAAATTTATATAATGGTCTTGGTGATATTATGCAAAGATATTTTGTTAATTTAAAAAATGATAATAAATTTATTCTTAGTTTAGATGATACCTATCATATTACTAAAGTAATGCGTATGAATATAGGAGATTTAATTGAAGTAGTGTGTTCTGAAAAAGTTTATATTACAGAAATTGTTGAATTAAAACCTAATTGTATTGTAGAAATAAAAGAAGAAAAAATAGAATATAATGAATTAGATGTTAAAGTTTGTGTTTGTCAGAGTTTAGTTAAAGAAAGTAAGATGGATTTAATACTTCAAAAAAGTACCGAACTTGGAGCATATAGTTTTATTCCTTTAAAAGTTAAAAATAGTATTATTAAAGGAAGTGAATCTGACTTTTCTAAAAAAGTTAATAGATGGCAAAGGATAGTTAAAGAAGCCAGTGAACAATCGAAAAGAAATCTTATTCCTTTAGTTTATAATGTTAAAACTATTAAAGAGATAGGCGATATGGACTATGATTTAAAGATACTTTGTACTGTCAATGAATTGTCAACAACTTTAAAAAATATTTTGCAAAAGAGGAAAAATTGTGGTACTATGATTATAGTAGTAGGTCCTGAAGGAGGATTTACAAGTGAAGAAGAACAGTATTTAATTAATAAAGGTTTTCTTAGTACTTCTCTTGGTAATCTTGTTTTAAGAACTGAAACCGCATCTTTGTGTTGTCTTAGTATGATAAATTATGAATTTGAGAGGTGACTTTAAATGTTTGATTTATTCACAGGTGTTGAATTATTAATCATGGGAAGTATAGTTGGTTTTTTAGTATTAGTTGTAATGATTTTAGTTATAAGTGAGATTTTTAGTAGAAAAAAAGAAATGAATTTATTATTAGAAAAAAATGATGAAGTAGAAATTGAAGTAGAAGAAGATGAGTTATATAAAACTTTAAATAATCTATATCTTGAAGCGACAGGTAAATTTGAGAAAATAGTTGATTTAGATGCAAAGGAAGAAATAAAAACTGTTGTAGAAGAAATTAAAGTAGAAAATAAAGTAGAAATAACAGAAATCGAAGTAGAAAAAAATAAAGAAGAAAATTTAGAAATAAAAGATTCTGAAATAATTAGTATAACTCCAAATGTTTTAGATGATCTTATAATTGAAGATTTAGATCCGGTTGTTGTTAAAGTAGAAACTGAAGACATGAAAGATTTGAATGCAAAAGAAAAAGCGCAAATTGAACTTTTAAAAATTGAACAAGAATTAGAACAAGCTTTAAGTTTAGAAGATACAATTACCAATTTAGAAGCAATTGAAGAAGAAAATGCTATCATTAGTTATCAAGAACTTTTGAGTAATACAAGTGAACTTGAAGTTGTAACTTGTGATTCCGGTGATGAACCAATTACAATTTCTGAAGTATTTAAAATGTTAAATGATGAGACCGATGAAGGGTTAAAAATAACCGAAGAGTTAAGTAGTGTTCCTTTAAGTGAAGCATATCAAGGAAATTTTAAGGAAACTCCATATCTTTCACCAATTACTGGACTTGAAGTAGAAAGTTTAAGTGAAATTCAACTTGAAAATACGGCTAATTTAGAAAAATTAGATAGAGAAATCAGGAAAACAAATGAATTTTTAAACATTTTGAACGAATTAAAGAAGAATCTTGAATGATTTTTCTTTTTGTTTTATAATATTAATTATGGGAGGTTTTTATGTATACATACGACGAAGTTATAGCAAGTGGTTATTTAGTTTTTGGATCTGAGTTATCAAGTTTAATTATTCAAGATTTTTATAGAGTTCTTCATGCCTTAGGAAGAAATTTTGATAGAACAACAATGAAAATGGATAAACTTCATGATATTATTGATTTTAAAAATTTAAAATATGTTTTAAAAGAAAATAAATCTGAAGAAGAACTTTATCCTTATATGAATCCTGAAGTAATTATGATTTTTAAAATGGTTCAACAAGCAAAAGAAGAGTTCCAAGAACAAACAGCAAGTAAGCAGTATATAAAAAAATAGTTATGAAAGTACGTGCAGTTACACTCGGTTGTAAAGTTAATACTTATGAATCTGAATATGTTTTAAGTGAATTTAAGAAAAAAGGTTATGAAATAACTGATGGTATAAGTGATATTTATATTATAAATACTTGTAGTGTTACCAATATGAGTGATTCAAAAAGTAGAAAAATAATAAATAAAATAATAAGAGAAAACAATAGTAGTATAATTGTTGTTATGGGGTGTATGATTGAAGCCCATAAAGATTATGAAAACGATAGAGTTAATATAATAATTGGAAATAAAGATAAATCTAAAGTTGTAGAACTTGTTGAAGAATATTTACAAACTAAAGAAAATAAAAAAATTTTATATGATGATTTTGATTCTAATTTTGAAGATATGTTTATAGAAGAAATGTCTTCTCATACAAGAGCTTATGTTAAAATTCAAGATGGTTGTGAGAACTTTTGTTCTTATTGTATAATTCCTTACACAAGAGGAAGACAAAGAAGTAAAAAGAAAGAAACAGTTTTAAAAGAAATTAATACATTAGTGCAAAATGGTTATCAAGAAGTAGTTTTAACTGGTATTCATACAGGTCACTATGGAAGTGATATAAAAACATCTTTTCCTGAGTTATTAAGAGAAATTTGCAAAATAGATGGTTTAAAAAGACTAAGAATATCATCAATTGAAATAACAGAATTAAATGATGAGTTTTTAAATGTTTTAAAAGAAAACAAGAAAATTGTTTCCCATTTACATATACCACTTCAAGCAGGATCTGATAGCGTCTTAAAAAATATGAACCGAAAATATTTAACCGATTATTTTTATGATAAAATTAAAACTATTAGGCGTATTAGATCAGACATTAATATAACAACGGATATTATCGTTGGTTTTCCAGGAGAAAGTGAAGAAAATTTCAAGGAAACTCTTGAATTTGCAAAGAAAATTAATTTTTCGAAAATCCATGTATTCCCGTATTCAAGAAGACAAGGAACAAAAGCTGACTTAATGCCTAATCAAATTCCTGATAATATAAAAAAAGAAAGAGTAAAAGAATTAATTGCTTTAAGTAATAACTTAGAAAGCGATTATTTAGATTCTTTTATAGGTAAAACTGTTGAAGTTTTAATTGAGACAAATGACAATAATAAATCAATTGGTCATACTGGTAATTATTTAAAGGTTTTAGTAAATAAAAGAGTAGAAAGTAATAAAATAATAAAAGTAAAAATTAATAAAAGAAATGATTTAACATTGGAAGGTATTATAGGTGAATAAATGAAAAAAATAGATAAACAACGAAAAGATTACTTATCATGGGATGAATATTTTATGGCAATCGCTAAACTTTCTTCATATAGAAGTAAAGACCCATCCACAAGAGTTGGGGCATGTATTGTTGATAAACAAAATAGAATTTTATCAATTGGATATAATGGAGCTCCTAATGGATTTAACGATGTCGTTTTTCCGTGGGAAAGAAATGGTGGTATGTTAGAAACTAAATATGCTTTTGTTTGTCATGCCGAGATGAATGCTATATTAAACTACCGAGGAAGTAGAAAAGACTTAGAAAATGCAAAAATATATGTTGATTTATTCCCTTGTAATGAATGTGCTAAATTAATTGTTCAATCAGGAATAAAAGAAGTAATATATTTATCTGATAAATTTAAAAATCCAAATGGAGAAAAAGTAGAAGACTCAGATAGTGTTAAAGCAAGTAAAATGATGTTTGATGAATGTGGTGTATCTTATCATTCAATTGCCTTAAATACCGATAAAATAGTAATAGACTTGCAAAAAAACTAATTTTGTGGTATAATATCCCTAAATTTAAGGGGTGTTTTTTTGTGAATAAATATAAAAAAGAAATGATATATCATATATCATCAATTATTTATACTAGTATTTTCTTAATAGTTTCAACTTATCTTTGGTTTTATGTTAAAGACTTTAATATTTATAAGGATATTCAAGATAAAAATATTATTGTTTCAGAGAACATAGAATTTAATTCATTGAGTCAAGTAAGTGATAAAGATATTAATAAAATAGAAAGTTATAACTTTGATATTCAAAATATATCAGATACAAAACAAGATATAAAAATTTCTATTGTTAGTGATATGTTAACTGATAATGTAAGTAATAATTATGTAAAGTATATGATTAATAATAGAAGTATTCATTCATTAAATACAGATGGTATTATTTATATTGATGATATTGATACAAACGAGACTAAAACTATTAATTTAAAAATATGGTTGAGTGAAACTTATTTAGGTAATTTAAATTATAATGGTCGAGTAATTGTAAGTTAATTATAAAAAAAACTAATAAAAAAGAGAAATTGAAGAAAATTTTCGACAATTTTTCTTTTTTTTGATCATTTTTTTTTTAAATATGATATACTTTAAGAGAACTTATGTTGATTAAAGAAATAAAATGCACATAGTTAGTAGGCGGTGTAATATGGATGTTATAATCGAAGATATAGATGAAGAACTTTATAAAAAAGAAAATCAAAAAGAAGATAAAACCAATAAAAAAAACATAAAAAATAATAAAGGTGATAAAGTGAAGAAGAAAAAAAAGAAAAATAAAAAAGTAAAGAAATTAAATATTTACTTATTAATTATTAGTATTATTTGGTTGTTTATGATTTTTTTAAATACTTTTTTAGTATTTAGATATGATGTTTTACCTTTAAAATATTTAATAGTTTATTTAGTTTTAGTAGTTCTTTTACCTGTTGTATTATTGTTTTTATTAACTAGGAAAAAAATTAATAAAGGTTTTAAAATTTTTGTTTCTGTTGTGGCTATAATTAATATTTTGATTTTAAGTTTTTCATTTTTTTATTTAAATAAAACATTTAGTTTTTTAGATGATTTTACTAGTGGTTATAATTATGAAACTAAAAACTATGTTGTTATGGTTTTAAAGAATAGCGATTATCAAGAAATAGATGATTTAGATGAAGAAAAAATTGGTTATGTTAAGCATTCTAATGAAGACTTAGATAAAATATTTAAAAATTTAGAAGATGAAATAAGTTTTGCTGAGGAAGAATATAAAGAATATAGCATTGCTTTAAATGATTTAGATAATAAAGAGATAAAAGCTATAGTACTAGGTGATTCTTATTATCAAATGTTAAGTGAAGATTCAGAAGAATTTGACTTAAAATATAAAGTAATATATGAATTTTCTTTAAAAGAAAAAGTTGTAGAAATTAAAAAAGAAGCAGATGTTACTAAAGATACATTTAATTTTTATATATCAGGAATTGATTCATATGGTAGTGTTAATAGTTTAACAAGAAGTGACGTGAATATTGTTGTTAGTATTAATCCTAAGACTAATCAAATATTAATGATTAATATACCAAGAGATTATTATGTTGAGTTTCCTGGGACAGATTCTAAAGATAAATTAACTCATGCAGGAATTTATGGAATTGATATGAGCGTTAAAACTATAGAAAATTTACTAGATACTGAGATTAATTATTACTTTAAAGTTAATTATGCAGCACTTGTTAATCTAGTAGATGCTCTAGGTGGTGTGGATGTTTATTCAAAATATACATTTAAAAGTGCAGGTCGAGGTTATTATTTTAAAAAAGGTTATAATCACGTAAGTGGTCTAGAAGCTCTTGATTTTGTAAGAACAAGGAAAGCATTCAAAGAAGGAGATAGAGTTCGTGGAGAAAATCAACAAGCAATGATACAAGCTATTATCAAAAAAGCTATGAACCCTAGCATTTTAACGAATTATAGTAATATTTTGAATTCTTTAAGTGGTAGTTTTGCTACTAATCTTGGAACTGATAAAATAACAGATTTAGTTAAATTACAACTTAATGATATGCCAAATTGGAATATCACTTCAATTAGTTTAAGTGGAAGTGATGGAAGTGATTTTACTTATACATATCCTTATCAAAAATTATATGTCATGGTACCAGATGAAAATACAATTAGCAATGCAAAAGAAAGCTTAAATAAAGTTAGTGATGGTAAAAAATTAGAAAATTCTTACGAAGAAAATAAAAATTTATCAAATGGGATTATTTTAAAAGAAGATAATAGTTCAAAAGAATCATTAGAAACTAAAAGTTCTATTATAGAAAAAGAAGACATCAATAATGAAGTTATTGTCGATAATACTGATATTGAAATTAATATTTTAGATTCAAAAAATGAAGAAATAATAAGTGATGATAATCTAAGTACAACAGAAGAAAAAGAAGATGTCAATAATGAAGTTATTGTCGATAACGCTGATATTGAAATTAATATTTCAGATTCAAAAAAAGATGAAATAGTAAGTGATGATAATCTAAGTACAACAGAAGAAAAAGAAGAAAGATTGGAAAATGATTGATTAAAAAAATTATATTTATAAAATGTAAAATAAATAATATTAGATAGGAGTATTCATTTATGAAAAAAAAGAAAAAAGTTTTAATTATCACTTCAAATACTAGCATGTTTTTTAACTTTCGAGAAGATTTAGTAAAAGATATTATAAAGAAAAATTATGATGTATCGGTTGTAGTTCCAGAATCAGGCTTTTCTGAACAATTTAAAAACTTAGGTGCTAAAGAAATAGTTATAGAAATGAATAAAAATACTACTTCAATAACTAAGAATCTTACTTATATTTTTACTTTAAAGAAAATAATAAAAAAAGAAAAACCAGATATTGTTTTTTCTTATACAATTAAACCTATCGTTTTAGGTAGTTTAGCAGCTAGAATGAATAAAATCAAAAATATTTATTCAATGGTAACAGGACTTGGGCATTTGTATGAAAAAGAAGTTAGTTTTAAAACTAAGATAATTCGTTTTGTATGTGGTATTTTGTATAAAATTTCATTTAGATATAATAAAAAAGTAATATTCCAAAATCAAGATGATATAGATGAGGTTGTAAAAAGAAAATATCTTAAAAGAGATAAATGTGAATTAGTATCAGGATCAGGTGTTAATATGAAAAAATTCAAAAAATCTAATTTACCTGATGAAGATATTTTTATTATGGTTTCAAGGGTTTTAAAAAGTAAAGGGGTTATTGAGTATTTTGAAGCCGCGAAAATGGTTAAAGAAAAGTATCCTTATGCTAGATTTATCTATATCGGAAGAATTGATAAAACATCATATTCAATTGATTATTCTTCTTTAAAACCTTATATTGATGACAATATCATAGAATATATTCCGGAAACTAATAATGTCTTTGAATATTTAAAAAATGCTCGTGTTTATGTCCTTCCATCATATTATAGAGAAGGCATACCTAGAGCTTCTCTTGAAGCTTTAGCAACTGCAAAACCAATTATTACAACTGATTCGATTGGATGTCGTGAAGTAATAAATGGAAAAAATGGTTTTTTAGTGAAACCTAAAGATATAAATGATTTATATAAAAAAATGATTTATATGATTGAACATAAAGAAGAAGTAGAAAAAATGAGTGAAGAAAGTTATAAATATTGTAAAGATCGCTTTGCAATTGAAATAATTAATAAAAAAATGTTAGAAATACTAAATATAAAATAATCGAGGTTTGTATGTATATAGTTATAAAATTTTTAGAAAATATTAAAAAATTTCTAAGAATAAAAATTAAAATATTTTATTTCAAATTAAAATATGGTAAAAGATTAAAAATTGGTTCTCATTTGATTTTTGAAAAAAGATTTAATATTAATATGAGTAAAAATGGTAAATTAGTAATTGGAAATAATAATTATTTTAATAATGATTGTTCAATTAATTGCCATAATGAAATAGTAATTGGTGATGATAATTTATTTGGGGAAAATGTAAAAATGTATGATCATTCTCACGTTTTTAATACTAAAAATTATAATATCAAGAAAAATTATATAGAAAAAGAAATAAAAATAGGAAATTATAATTGGATTTGTTCAAATGCTATTCTTCTTTATAAAACTAATATTGGTTCCGGTAATGTAATTGGTGCCAATGTTGTTTTAAATAGTAAAATTGATAATGATTATATTGTTAAAAGCAATGATAATCTAGAAATTATAAAAATTGAAAGAAGGTAAATATGAAACAAATTCGAATTTTACAATATATAGGTAGTTTAAATATTGGTGGATCACAAACGATGATCATGGAATTATATCGCAATATTGATAAAAAGAAAATTCAATTTGACTTTATTATTGATAAAGAAGAAAAATATTTTCAAAAAGAAATTGAATCTTTAGGTGGCAAGGTATATGTATTACCAAATTATAATGGAAAAAACCATTTTTTGTATACAAGAGCATGGGATGATTTTTTTGAAAATCATAAAGAATATAAAATAATCCACTCTCATGTAAGAAGTACAGCTGCAATTGTATTAAAAATTGCTAAAAAATATGGATTAATTACAATATCTCATAGTCACAGTACATCAAACGGTAAGGGGATATCATCGGTTATTAAGAAAATATATCAATATAAAATAAGATATATTGCCAATTACTTCATTGGTTGTTCGAAAGAATCTTGTATCTGGTTATTTGGTAAAAAAGTCGCAGATTCTAATAAATGTTTTGTTTTAAATAATTCCATTAATACAGAAAAATTTCTATATAATTCAAATATAAGAAATACTATAAGAAAAAAATATCATTTAGAAGATAAATTTATAATAGGTACCGTTGGAAGATTTGTTGAATCTAAAAATCATAAATTTATTTTAGAGATCTTTAATGAAATTCAAAAAAATAATAAAGAGGCTTTTTTACTTTTAATAGGCGATGAATCTTCATTAAAATGTGAAATTCAAAATAAAATAAAAGATTTAAATTTGGAAGATAAAGTTTTAATACTTACTAATCGAAGTGATGTTAATGAATTTTTACAAGTTATGGATGTATTTGTTATGCCATCAATTTATGAAGGGTTACCTGTAACCTTAATAGAAGCTCAAGCAGCAAGTTTACCAATTGTTATGTCTGATACTATAACTGATGAGGTGATTATAACCAATTTAATAACTAAATTATCCTTAGAAGACGATATTAAAATTTGGGTTCAGAACATTTTAAAATATAAGAATTTTAAAAGATATAATACTAAAAAAGAAATTCAAGCATCTGGCTATGATATTTCTAAAAATGTTAATTGGTTAACAGAATTTTATATGAAATTGGGTGATAAAAATGTCTAAAAAGAAAATTTTATTTTGTCTTGGTTCTTTTGGACACGGTGGTGCGGAAAGAGTAATATCTAATTTAACTAATTCTTTAAATAAAGAATATTCAATAAATATTATTTTAACAAAAAAAAATAATCTATCATATTCACTACCTTTAAATGTCAAAGTAGATGTTTTGGATGACTTGAAACAATCAAATAATTTTCTTTTAAAAAATATAAAAAGAATTAAAAAATTAAATAAGTTTATAAAAGAAATCAATCCTGATATTATTATTTCTTTTCTACCAGAGCCTAGTTATCGTGTTTTATTTTTAAAACCTATCCATAAAATTCCTGTAATTGTATCAGTTCGTAATGATCCAAAAATTGAATATAAATCTAAAATTAATAAATTTATTATGAAAAAACTATATAAAAAAGCCGATGGATTTGTTTTTCAAACGGAGGAGGCTAAAAGTTATTTTCCTAAATATATTCAAGATAAGTCGGTTATTATATTAAATCCTCTCAGTAAAGATTTTATCACTCAGGAATATACCGGTAAAAGAGAAAAAAAGATTGTTAATGTTGGACGATTAGCTCCTCAAAAAAATCAAAAATTATTAATTGATGCTTTTAATAATTTATCAGATAAGTTTTTAGAATATAAACTTTTAATATATGGAATAGGACCTTTACACGATGAATTAGAGGAGTATATTAAAAAATTAAATTTAAGTGATAGAGTAAAATTAATGGGGGAAATTGATAATGTACAAAACGAAATAGTCGATGCTAATTTATTTGTTTTATCTAGCGATTACGAAGGACTTCCTAACTCCTTAATCGAAGCAATGACACTTGGATTACCAGTCATTTCAACTGATTGTCCTTGTGGAGGACCAAGAACATTGATTAAAAACAATCAAAATGGAATATTAGTTCCCGTTGGAAATTGTGAAGAATTGACAAAAAAAATGGAAGAAATTTTAAGTAATCCTAAATTAGCAACAAATTTAGCAAAAGAAGCAAGAAAAGTCATTAATTTAACAAATCCTGATGTAATAAATAAAAAATGGTTGAATTATATAAAAAAAATTATGAAGAAATGAGTTGGTTATGTGAATTATTATTTTATATTATTATTAATTTTAATTGAAATAACACTATTAATATTTTTAACGAAAAAAGTTCCTAAGTTAGATGAAAATAAAAAGTATTTTACTATTATTTTTATATTTTTAGTTTTATTTTTAGTTTTGCGTAGTCCATCAGTTGGGGTTGATACCGATAACTATAAAAAAATCTTTGAATATTGTCATGAAGTTGATTTTTTAAAACTATTCACACATGGTCGTCATGAAGTTGCTTATAAATATTATTGTAAATTTATATCAACTATCTACAACAATTATTCTTTCTTTTTGATGGTGACTTCAGTTTTATCGATGATAGGAGTATATTACTTTATAAAAGATAATTCAAAAAACTATCTTAATTCACTACTTATATTTATTACATTTAATTTTTATGGATATTTTTTCGGAATTTTAAGGCAATCTTTAGCTATTTCAATTCTTTTATATAGTTTGAAATTTGTTAAAAATAGAAAATTGTTAAAGTTTTTGTTAGCAGTTTTTTTAGCCTCGTTGTTTCATAAAACAGCATTAGTATTTTTGCCAATATACTTTGTTTATAATTTAAAAATTAATAAAAAAATAATTATTACTTGGGCGGTATTTATTGGGGTATTTTTAATATTTAAGAATGTAATTTTAAATTTTATTTTTGAATATATTTATAAACCAGAATCCCTTGAAGCTTTAAGTGGTGATGGTTATAAAATGTTGATATTATTGTTTGCTGTGTCTATTGCAAGTTATTTTTATCAAGATAAGTTATTAAAACAAGATAAAAATAATCAATTATTTATAAATATGACATTTATAGCAACAATAATACAAGTTTTAGCAACTATATTTTCAACGGCATATCGAGTAACTTTATATTATTCTTTTGCAATAATAATAGTAATTCCTAATATTTTAAAATTGATAGAAAATAAAAAATTACGAATTATTTTGACTATTTTAATGTATCTAGTACTAATATTATATTTTTATTTGATGACAACTAAATTAGTTAATTATGTTGAATATCATTTTGTATTTGAGTAGAGGTGTGTATGAAGAAAAAGACTATAAAAAACGTGTTCGGTTCAATTTTTTATCAATTAATATATTTATTATGTGGTCTATTGATACCAAGAATTTTAATAGATGGATATGGTTCAAATACATATGCTTTAATTACTTCTATTACGCAATTTTTATCTTATATTATCCTTTTAGAATCTGGAATTGGAGTAGTAGTAAAATCACTTTTTTATAAGGCTATTACAAAAAAGGATGAAAAAGAGATTGTATCTATATTTAAAAGTTGTCAAGGCTTTTTCAATAAAATTTTAATTATTTTTGTTTTTTATATTATTATGCTTTGTATATTTTATCCATATACATCAGCAGCTAATACATTTGATAAAGTATTCACTATTTCATTAATTTTAATTATTTCTATAAGTACTTTTTTTGAATATTTTTTTGGAATGACTTATAAATTATTTTTACAATCAGATCAAAAATCTTATATTATTTCTTATATTCAAATAATTACATATATAATAAATACATTTGTCATAATTTTGCTAGTTAAATTAAAAGTGGATATTAGAATTGTGAAATTGTCTAGTTCAATTATTTTTATTTTTAGACCAATTTTTCAAAATATTTATGTTAGATGGAAATACAAATTTAACTATACAAAATATGATAAAAATTATAAAATTCCGAATAGATATGACGGATTATCTCAACATGTTGCTGGTCTTATTAATAGTAATTCGGATGTAATTTTATTGAGTTTATTTACAAATATTTCTAATGTAGCAATTTATTCTATATATAATATGATAATTTCAAATCTAAAATCATTTATTAATAGTTTTATAGTAGGAACTGATGCTGCTTTTGGTTTACTTTATGCCAATAAAGAAGAAAAAAAATTAAGTGAAGTTTTTAATTTATATGAAAGTTTTTATTTAATTATTATTACCATAATATATAGTTGTACATTTATTTTAATAATACCTTTTATAGCAGTTTATACTAAAGGAATAACTGATGTTAATTACGTGAATACTGCTTTTGCTTTTACAATTGTTTTAGCTAACTATGTTCATTCAATAAAAAATCCTTATAATTCATTAGCATATGATGTTGGAAAATTTAAAGAAACCAAAAAAGGGGCGTGGTTAGAAGCAATTATAAATGTTGTTGTATCATTAATTTTGGTTTTTAAATTTGGTTTAGTTGGTGTTATAATTGGAACACTATGTTCAGTTATTTATAGATGTTTGGATTTTGTAATCTTTATATCAAATCATATATTAAAACGGAATGTATTTCAAAGTTTAAAAAAAATATTTTTAGCAATGTTTCAAACTCTATTCTTATTTTTTATAAGCAAACTTTTTGATTTTTCATTAATTACTAATTATATTCAATGGATAATAGCAGCCATAATAATTTTTATAGTAGTTTGTTTATTTGTTTTTTTAACATCTTTTCCATTTTACAAAAAGGAATTTAAAAAAATTATTAAACTGCTTAAAAGGAGGTTTAAATGAAAATATGTTTTCTTGTAGATAGTATATACTCCTTAGGTGGTTATCAAAGGTGTACTGTTAATATAGCTAATATGCTAAAAAGCGAAGGCTATGATATTACAATTGTTTGTACTAGAGATATAAAATTAGAAAAAAGAATTAATTATGGTTTAAATGATGAAATAAAAATTAAAAATATAAGATGGGGAAATAATTTTTTTAAAATTATAATGATATGGACAAAAATATTAATATTATTAAATAATAAAACCAATTTATTAAAAAATAATTTTAAAATTTTGTCATTTATATATTATAAAAAAAATATACTTGGTTTAAAAAAAATACAAACGTACTTTAATAAAAATAAATTTGATTGTATAATTGGAGTATCTGCTTATTATAGTATGGTTCTAGGATTGATTGATAATAGAAATAATGCTAAATTAATCGGATGGCAACATAGCACTAGTAAACGATATTTTGATATGCCAGGAGAATTTTTATGGCATCAAGATGCTTTAGTTTCACATGTTATGAAAAAACTTGATGAGTACATTGTATTAACTAAAGCAGATACGAAATTAATTAGAAAAAAATTTCATAAAGTCGCTTCAGTTATTTATAATCCGAATATGTTAGTTAGTACTAAAAAATCTGATTTAACTAATAAAACAATACTTGCAGTTGGACGTTATCATAATGTAAAAGGTTTTGATTTGCTACTTGAAGCTTTTTCGATTTTTCATCAAGAAAATCCAGATTGGAAATTACGAATTGTTGGTGACGGAATTGAAAGAGAAAACTTAAAAAAACAAATTAAACAGTTAAATTTAGATAAATCAGTTAATTTAGTTTATCCTACTAATTCAGTATTAAATGAATATTTAAATGCTTCAATATTTGTTTTATCATCTAGAATAGAAGGATGGGGTCTTGTCGTTGTTGAAGCGATGGAATGTGGACTTCCGATTGTGTCATTTGATTTAGATTGCGTACATGAAATTTTTTCTAAAAACGAAGGGATTGTAGTTGAATATTTAAATACCGAACAAATGGCTAAAGCTTTCTTTAAGTTAGCAAATGATTATAAATTAAGAAAAAAAATGGGAGAACTTGCAATTGAGCAAGCCAAAAAGTTTAAAATTGAAAAAATTAAAAATGATTGGATTAAAGTAATAAATGGAGGAAAAATATGAAATCAGTAATTTATAAGAATAAATTTGGATTAAAATCAGCTCATATCTGGTTTAAAAATACTTTAAATGAAGGAGAAAATGCTGATATTATTAAAGCATTTGGTGTATCTAGTAATTTGAAAAATGGAATAAAGAAAGAACAAAATACTTTAATAATTAATTTAAAAGATAATGAAGATGTAATATATAATAATATTAACAAAACTGTAAGATACGAAATCAATCGTTGCGAAAAAGAAAATATAAAATTTGAATTTTACGATTCATCAATGCTAAAAAATAATTCAGAGATTGTTTCCAAATTTAAAGATTGTTATGATAATATGTATAAAGCTAAAGGTTTGGATACATTTTTGAATATTAATGATTTTAATAAATATATTGATAGTAATTTATTAGTATTAACAATTGCAGTAGATAACGAAAATGAAGAATTGGCTTATCATGTGTATGTTGTAACTGATGAGAAAGTCAGACTTCTATATTCATGTTCTAATTTTAGAAGTGATAGTTCTAAAAAATCATTAATCGGAAGAGCTAATAAATATTTACACTGGAAAGATATATTAAAATTTAAACAAGAAAACAAAATAGAATATGATTTTGGTGGTATTAATTCATTTACCGATCCAAATGGAATCGACAAATTTAAATTAGCTTTTGGTGGGGAACAAAGAAAATATTATAATGTTATTTATGGAAATTCTTTCTTAGGAAAAATTCTTGTATTTTTATATAAATTGAAAGGAAATAAATAATGAAAAATATTATATTAAAAATTTTAAAATATACAAATTATACATTATATTTAAAAAAAATAGGTTTAAATTATGGCAATAATTGTAGATTTATTGGAAAAAATATTAATTTTGGCAGTGAACCATATTTGATTGAAATTGGTAAAAATGTTACCATATCATCAAATGTTACTTTTATTAATCATGATGGTGGTACATGGGTTTTTCGAAATAATGAAGAATATTCTGATATTATTAAATTTGGTAAAATAAAAATAGGAAACAATTGTTTTATTGGACATAGAGCGATTGTTATGCCAAATATTAAAATTGGTGACAATTCGGTTATAGCAGCAGGCAGTGTTGTAACCAAAAGTGTTCCAGCTAATTCAGTTGTTGGAGGAAATCCTGCAAAATACATTTGTTCATTAGATGATTATATAAAAAAATGTATTTCTAATAATCCAAAGTATGATTGCCAAAAATTTTCCCAGGATAAAATTTCTGAATTAAAACGAATATCTAAAACTTTTAAATTTAAAGAAGAGATGAAAAAATGAAAAAAAGAATAATTTTGCTTTTAATTTCTGTAATTTTCTTAATTTCAATGTTTATATCATATAAACTATCTTTATTTTTATTATTTATATATATATTAATGTATATTATCTACCTTTTTAAAAAATACAAAATAAATATTTTAAGTCTTACTAAGTTAAAAAACATGATAAAAAGCCGAAATTTTAAAGGAAATAGACAAGAAATTATAATTGAAACTTTTGATGGAAGTGGTTCTTTAACACATCCTTCAATTCAATATTTTCCTAATAAATTTAATGGATATATTTTTTGGATGGTATATACTCCCTATAATAATTGTGATATTGAATTAGAAAATCCATGCATTTGTGTTTCCAATGATGGAATAAATTTTAAAAATATAGGTAAAACTCCGTTGTTACCAATAATCCATTCTAATCAAATAGAAAAAAAATATTATAATGATCCATTTTTATTTTTTAATGATAATCACTTAGAAATATGGTATAGATATACAGAAGAGAATAAAGAAACTATTTTTAATTACGTATATAGAATAATTTCTTATGATGGAGTTAATTGGCAAGAACCCGAACTTATGCTTGACGATAATTTATCATACATGAGTTTAAGTATAATAAAAGAAAATAATAAATATAAAATATTTTATTTTGATTATGAAAATAAGTTATGCTATAGAGAAAGTGAAAATTTAAAAATATGGAAAAAACCTAAAATTATTGATTTAAATATTTCTGAATATCCTATGTGGCATGCTGAAATTAGATTTATAAATAATAGTTATGAATATTTATTTATTGATAAAAAGTATAATTTGTATTATAGTATTTTTGATAAAAATTTTAAAATTAAATTAATAAAAAAACTTGATTATACTTATGATATTAATGAATATTATTCAAATAGTTTAAAATATAAATCTACATTTATACATTTTGAAAATAAAATTTATTTATATATTCCATTTCGTTATGATAGAATCTTATTATTTAAATTTAAAAATTTTATTAGAAGAAAATGGCGGTTAGTACTATATATATTAGATGAAAATAATATTAATTAGAAAAATAAGGAGAAAAAAATGAAAACATATTTAATAACAGGCGGAGCAGGCTTTATTGGATCAAGCCTAGCAGATAATTTAGTAAAAGAAAATAAAGTTATTGTAATTGATAACTTTTGCAATTTCTATGATCCTAATATAAAAGAAACTAATGTTAAAAACATCTTAAATGATACCAATTATAAATTATATCGCGGAGATATTCGTGATAGGGAATTACTTGAAAAAATATTTTTAGAAAATAAAATTGATGTTGTCATTCATTTAGCGGCTATGGCAGGAGTTCGACCTAGTATTGAAAATCCTGTTTTATATCAAGATGTAAATTGTATGGGGACCCAAAATATATTAGAAACTATGAAAAAATATCAAGTAGATAAATTAGTTATGGCTTCTAGTAGTAGTGTTTATGGAAATAATAAAATTGTTCCATTTAAAGAAACTGATATTGTCGATTATGCTATTAGTCCATATGCAGCTACTAAAAAAGCCAATGAAGTAATGACACATGTTTATCATAAATTATTTAATTTTAATGTTATAATGCTTAGATTTTTTACAGTATTTGGTCCTCGTCAACGTCCAGATCTTGCAATTAATAAATTTACCCGATTAATGTTAGAGGGAGAAAAAATACCTATGTTTGGAGATGGTTCCACTAGTCGTGATTATACCTATATTGATGATATAGTATCTGGAATTAAAAAAAGTATTAATTATGTCGAAAATAATAAAAATGTTTATGAAATTATTAATTTAGGGAATTCAAGTCCAATTACTTTAAAAGAAATGATTAATACAATAGGCGAAGTATTAGAAATAACTCCAGACATTGAGCAACTTGATATGCAACTAGGTGACGTTGATAAAACTTATGCCGATATAACTAAAGCTAAAAATTTACTTGGATATAATCCTAAAACTTCATTTAAAGAGGGAATACGAAAATTTATTGAATGGTATAAAAACCAAAAAAATATTTAAATAGCGTTAACATAATTTTGATATTATAATGTATCATTTTAAGTTATAGATGTTAAAAAGATAAAATGTATTGAATTTTTAAGTTTAATTTGATATACTATATACGAAAGAGAGATGTGTATATGAAAATTGCAGTAGCAGGAACTGGTTATGTTGGATTAGTTACAGGTGTTGCTCTTGCTCATATTGGACACAACGTTACTTGTGTTGATATTGACGTGAGAAAAATAAACTTAATGCAACAAGGAATCAGTCCAATTTATGAAAAAGATTTAGAAGAATTAATGGAAGTAAACAAGGAAAGACTAAATTATACAACAAATTATAAAGAAGCATATAGTAATGCTGATGTAATCTTTATTGGTGTTGGAACTCCTGAAAAAGAAGATGGGTCAGCCAATTTAACATATTTATATGCAGTCTGTGATCAAATAATTGAATCTGTTAAAAAAGATGTTGTAGTAGTTGTAAAATCAACTGTTCCAATTGGGACTAATGATGAAGTTGAAAATTATTTAAATGAAAGAGTAAATAATGGTATTAAAATTAGTGTTGCAAGTAATCCTGAGTTTTTAGCTCAAGGAACAGCCGTTCATGATACTTTATATGCGACAAGAATAGTTGTTGGAGTAGAAGATGATTATGCTAAAGACATAATGACTAAAGTTTATGAACCCCTTACTAAAGAACCATTCAATGTCCCATTTTTAACAATGGATAGAAGAAGTGCCGAAATGGTTAAATATGCATCAAATGACTTTTTAGCCTTAAAAATTTCCTATATCAATGAAATTTCTAATTTCTGTGAAAAAATCGGAGCCGATATTGAAAAAGTTACAAACGGAATGAGTTATGATCCAAGAATTGGTAATAAATTTTTAAATCCAGGAATTGGTTATGGAGGATCATGTTTTCCAAAAGATACTAAAGCTCTTCACTTTTTAAGTCAAGAATATGATTCTGAAATTAAAACAATTAAAGCATCTATTGAAGTAAATAAGCGTCAAAAAACAATTATATTTGATAAACTAAGAGAAAAATTTGATGATTTAGAAAACTTAAATGTAGCCGTACTTGGTTTAACTTTTAAAGTTGGAACTGATGATGTTCGTGAAGCACCATCACTAGATAATATTAAATTATTACTAGAAACTGGTGCTAATGTAAATGCTTATGATCCAATTGGAATTAATAATTTTGATCGCGCGTTATTCCAAGACAAAAAACTAGAAAAATATCGTGATAATTTAACTTATTTTAATTCTATTGAAGAAACAATTAAAGACTCAGATGTCGTATTAATCATGACTGAATGGCCTGAGATTAAAGAATTTGATTTAAGTAAGTATTCTAGTTTAATGAAAACACCATATATATTTGATGGAAGAAATTGTTATAATTTAGATGATGTTAAAAAACATGATATCTACTATAATTCTATGGGAAGAAAAGTAATTGAAAATATTAAAATATCTTTATAAAATATTATTAAATGAGAAAGAATGAATAACTTTTTCATTTTTTCTTTAAAAAAATGAAAATATAGTATATAATTAAATCAAGGTAGGTGTCTTATGGATAATAATTTTGATTATAGTGATTATCAAACAAGTGAAAATGATAAAAAAGTTTTATATGATGATAATTTAATTAAGAAAGAAAATAATAATAATTTTTTTAATAATCCTGATAACTCAAGTAAAAAGAACTTAATAATATCTATATGTTTAATAGTTGTAGTTATTGGTTTAATAATTGGTTTTATTGTCTTTAAAATGAATGATAAAGAAAAAGAAGAAGGTGAAGTTAATAAAGAACCTGATACTTCTTTAAAAGAAGAAGAGGAAGAAGAAACCGAAAAAGAAGTTAGCATCATTAATGTTAATAGTAAAACAAGACCATATGCCGTTATGATAAATTGCCACAACGGAGCCCTTCCTCAAGCAGGACTACAAAATGCTTATATTGTTTATGAACTAATGGTTGAAGGTGGAATCACTAGAATGATGGCTTTATTTAAAGATAAAGATGTATCAAAAATTGGATCAATTAGAAGTGCTAGAACCCAGTATTTAGACTATGTTTATGAACATGATGCTATTTATGTTCATGCTGGAGGAGCACCAGATGCAACAGAAAGAATTAAAAATGAAAAAATAAGTGATATAGATGTCGATGGTGCATATGGGGTTAGGGACAAAACTTTAAATAGAAGTTGGGAACATACTTTATTTACAACAACTAATCTTTTAAACAAAGGAAGTAAAGATAAGGGATTTAAAACAGAAACAGAAACTAAAAACGTTTTAACATATCAAGGTAATCCTCTTGATTTAACTACTTATAAAAATACTAAAACTGCTAACAATGTTAGTATTAAATATTCTGATTATAGAACTTCAAATTATATATATGATTCAAAAAAACAAGTATATCTTCGTTCCATGAATAATACTAAAAATATTGATTTAGTAACAGGAAATCAATATGAAGTTAAAAATATCATTGTTTATGGGGTTAAGCATACAACTTATAAATATGGTGGCAATAGCAAATATCAAAAACTTGATAATGTTGGTAAAGGAGATGGCTACTACATAACAAACGGTAAAGCTATTCCAATTACTTGGGAAAAAACAAGTAAAAATACAAGAACTATTTATAAAGTTAAAGAAACAGGAAAAGAACTAGTTCTAAATGATGGAAACACATATATTCAAATATATCCAACTAGTGGTAATTTAACAATTAATTAATATGCAAGATGTAGTAATTTTAATACCAACATATAATCCAAATGAAAAATTATTAAAATTGGTATCTGAATTAATTAAGAATAATTTTTTAAAAATAATTATTGTAAATGATGGTAGTACAAATAATTTAGAAATATTTGATAAACTAAAAAACATAAATGAATGCACCATTTTAGAATATAAAACCAATAAGGGAAAAGGCTATGCCTTAAAATATGGTATTAAGTATTCTTTAGAAAATTTTAGTAATCAATTTAAAGGAATAATAACAACAGATGCTGATTATCAACATTTACCAAATGATATAAAAAATATTTCTTTAAAACTTTTAAATAATTTAGATAATGTTATTCTTGGAAGTCGAGATTTTAATGAACAACAAGTTCCTATATTAAATAGATTTGGTAACAAATTCACATCATTTTTATTTAAACTTCTTTATAAAACAAAAATAGTTGATACCCAAACAGGTTTACGAGGAATACCCAACCAACATTTACCTTTATGTCTTAAAACAGAAGGTGACTGCTTTGAATATGAAATGAATATGTTAATTAATTTAACAAAAGAAAATATTAATATTTTAGAAATACCTATTAAAACTATATATTATTCTAAAAAAGAATCAAAATTTAATAAAATAATTGATTCAATTAAAATTTATAAAGTTTTGTTTACTAAATATTTAAAATAAATAATTTAAATGAATAAAAAATCTTCTTTCTATCAATATAGATATGAAAGGAGATTTTAATTTGGCTCGACATAAAGTAGAAATAACAGGAGTTAATACAAATGAAATAGTTGTTTTAACAAGTGAAGAAATAAATGAATTATTTAATAAATATAGGCAGGGAGATAATCTTGCTAAAGAAAGACTTGTAAATGGTAATTTAAAGTTAGTTTTATCAATTTTAAAAAAATATGTTGGGAGATGTGAAAATTTAGATGATTTATTTCAAATAGGAGTAATTGGTCTAATAAAAGCCATTGATAATTTTGATACTAGTTTAGGACTTAAATTATCAACCTATGCAATACCTATGATAAGTGGGGAAATTAGAAGATATTTACGTGATAGTAATTTACTAAGAGTATCAAGAAGTGTTAAAGATTTAGCTTATAAAGTAATTCAAAAACGAGATGAATTAACTAATACCCTAGGATATGTTCCCAGTTATGAAGTAATTGCCAAGGAACTAGGAGTTTCGGAAATAGATGTTTTAACAAGCCTTGAAGCAATGACTGATCCTATTAGTATATTTGAACCGATCTACAATGATGGAGGTGATACCATCTATTTATATGAACAACTTGAAGATAAAAGTGATTCAAGTGATCTTGAAACCAAACTGGCTTTAAAAAAAGCCATAAATGATTTAACAAGTCGGGAGAAAAATATTTTAGATAAACGTTATATAATTGGGAAAACCCAAATGGAAATTGCTAGTGAACTAGGTATTAGTCAAGCCCAAGTTTCTCGTCTTGAAAAAAATGCTATTAAGACTTTGAAAAAAACTTTAAAATAAAATTTACTGTAATTTAAAAGGGAATACGAATCTCTTTTATTTTTTTATTATAGACAACCTTCGAAAAATTTTATATAATTATCTTGGTGGTTTTTTATGGAAAGAGTTCAAAAAGTTATAAGTAATTTAGGATATGCATCGAGAAGAGAAGCTGAAAAATTAATTCTTGATGGTAAAGTCTTAATTAATAATCAAAAAGCAAATCTTGGTGATAAAGTTAAACCAAGTGATATTATAAAAATAAATGGAATAGTTCTCGATAAGACTAAGAGTAATGATAAAGTTTATTATTTACTAAATAAACCTCGAGGAGTAGTTTCAACAACCAGTGATGAACTTGGAAGAAAAACAGTTGTGTCTTTAATTGAAACTGATAAAAGAATATATCCAGTAGGTCGTCTTGATTATGATACAACGGGAGCAATATTACTTACAAATGATGGAGATTTGACTAATTTATTAATTCATCCAAGTAGGGAAGTAGAAAAAGTTTATCTTGCAAAAATTAAAGGAATAATTACCGGAAGTGATATTTTTAAACTTAAAAATGGAGTCGTTGTTGATAATAAAAAAACTAGTAAAGCAAGAGTTAAACTAAAAAGTTATGATAAAAAAAACAATACTAGTTTAGTTGAATTAGTTATTCATGAAGGTCGTAATCATCAGGTTAAAAAAATGTTTGAAGCAATTGGTTATGATGTTATCAAGCTAACTCGTATTCGCTTCGCCTTCCTTGATGTTAAAACTTTAAAATCAGGAGAATATCGAATGCTTACTCCAAAAGAAGTCAAAAAACTATATAATTTAGGAAGTAATTAATATGAATTTAGAAGTAATATATATACTATTTTGGTTATATTCATGTTTAGGATGGGTAATGGAAACCTCTCTAGTTTCTATCCAAAGTCAAAAATTTATCAATCGAGGTTTCTATTTAGGTCCTTATTGTCCAATTTATGGAACCGGAGCCCTTCTTCTTCTTTTGCTTAAAAATTATCAAAACGATCCTTTGGTAGTTTTTATTCTTGCAATTTTAATATGCAGTTTAGTCGAATACATAACAAGTTATTTAATGGAACAAATTTATAAAGTAAGATGGTGGGATTATTCAAATCGTTTCTTTAATCTAAAGGGAAGAATTTGTCTATTTAATTCGGTTTGTTTTGGTTTTCTTGGAATGTTTATCGTTTGTTATTTAAATCCTTTCTTTTTAAATATTATAACAAGTATTAATCATTTAACCATTCACATTATTACATTTATGATTTTTATAATTACAACAACAGACATTTTAATAACCAATTCAATTATGTTTGATATTCGAAAGACTGTTATTGATTTTAAAGAAAAAACATTTACAAATTTATTTAAACCAAATACTGATAATACAGAAGAGATAAGTCAAAAAATAAGAAATATTCTAAAAGAAAAATCGCTTATTCATAAACACTTATCAAAATCATTTTCTAATTTAAAAGTTTATAAAAATAATTTCTTAAAGAAAACTGAAGAATTTATTAAATATAAAAAAGATGAAAAACAAGAAAATAGTTTTATCATTAGTAGTTTAATTAGTATAATAATCGGTTTAATTATCGGTAATTTATTTAATAACATTGGTCTTTTTTTAAGTATTTTTATCGTTTTAAACATAATAATTAATAAAATTATCAATAGGAGTAATAATGACAAATGATTTTTTAGAAAAACAGGAAAATGGAATATATTTATCGAAAAATGATATTAAAATTTTAGATAAATACGAAATAGATTATTTAAGTTATAGTAATATTCGTGAATTATTATTTATAATTGAAGATATTATTAATAATAATTATGTTGATTCAGATTTAGAAGATTTATTAATTAAATTATCAGAATATAACTATTATTTTAATACTAATAAATAATTATTATAATATTATTCACAAGGAGAAAGTATGAATGTTGATAAGAAAATAATATTAATAATTTTTCTAGGGGCGTTTATATGTTGGTTAAGTAATTTAATATTAGGAAAAATAATACTAAAAAAAACTAAAATTAATTTAAAAAAATTTAACATAATATTTCTAATTATATATATATTATTTGTAATAATTGTAGCAATTTATAATTTATATAAAAATAATTTAAAAATAACCCAAACACTTATTTTAAATACAATAATCGTAGTTGGTTCTTTCTTTTTAATTTTTGTTTTAATAAGACAATATTTAAAAAATAGAGAAATAATAAATAAATATAAATTATTAGAAGAATATTTAAAAACATCAGCAGATTTAATTGAAAAATATTCATCAACAATTCATAAATATAAAAATAATTTAATAACTATAAAAGGTTGTATGAATTCTAATCTCGGTGATGCTAATAATTATATAGATGATTTACTAGATAATTTTAAAACCAAAAAATATAGTTGGTTTTCCAAAATTAATTATATAAAAATAGATAGTATTAGGTATTTAATTTATTATAAATTATCAAAAGCTGAAGAATTAAATTTAAAAATCTCTGTAAACGTTAGTAAAAATGTAAAAAACATTAAAAATGATATTCTTAATACGCAGGAAATAGGAATTTTATTAGAAATATTAGGAGAATATTTTGATAATGCCAATTATGCCAGTTCTGAATCCAAAGAAAAAGAATTAAATTTTATATTATATGAAGAAAATGAAAATTTAGTATTTACAATTGCTAATACATATCAAAATAAAATAAATTTATCCTCAATTACAAAAAATGGTTATACTACTAAAGGAAATGGTCATGGATTTGGATTATATGATGTTGAAAAAAACGTTAAAGCAAATTTATTTTTAAAATCTAATTATGAAGTAGATGATGAGTATTTCATAGTAATCTTAAGAGTAAATTTAAATTCAAAAAATAAAATTGATATATAGTTCTATTTAAATATCGTTTTTTTAATCTTTTATTTAGGTATAATATATTTTAAATTTTTCATAATAATAGAGATGAATATGGAAAATAAAAGTATATGGAATAAATATTTAAAAGAAAAACAAAAAGTGTTAGATAAAGATCTTGAATATGATGTCTTAATAATAGGAGGAGGAATATCCGGGGTATTAACAGCTTATAATTTAAATAATACTAATTTAAAGGTAGCTTTAGTTGAGAGAAATACTCTTTTAAGTGGAATAACTTCCAAAATGACAGCTAAAGTAACACCTCTTCAAGATATTTTAACGAAAATAAAAGAAAATGAACTAGATTTATATTTAAAAAGTCAAATAGATGGATTAAAAATATTAAAAAATAATATTAAAAATAGTAATATTGAATGTGATTTTTTAAATAGTCCAAGTTATTTATTTACAACTAAACAAAGTAATATTAAAAAACTAAAAAAAATTGAAGAATATTTAGATCAAAATAAAATAAAATACGAAGAAAGTATTTTAGAAATACCAGGAATTGATTCTAAATTAGCTATAAAAAGTGATTTTTATACAATAAATCCTATTAAATATTTAAATAAAATAATTGATTTGTCAACTAATATTGATTTTTATGAGCACACTAATGTTTTAGAAGTTATAAAAGATAAAATTTATATAGTTAAAACCGATAAATATATAATTAAAGCGAAAAAACTGGTATTTGCAACTAATTATCCTTATTTTTTAAAACCCTTATTTTTTCCAATTAAAGTAAGACTTGAAAAATCCTACATGGGTTATGGTAAAACTAATTTAGAAGATAAAAGTTTCAATGCTATCAATATAGATAAAGAAATTTATTCACTTAGATTCTATAAAGACAAATTACTTTATTTAAATCCTAGTAGAATGATTGCTAATCATGTAAATGATACTAAATGTTTTGAAAAAATGACATCCAATAAATTAATAAATAAATATGAAAATATCTGGAGTAATTTAGATTTAATTACCAATGATTATTTACCAATTGTTGGAGAAGTATTTAAAAATATGTATATCTTAACTGGTTACAATACTTGGGGAATATTATCAAGTCATGTTGCATCAAAAATGATTGCTTCAATGATATTAAAACAAAAAAAATATATAAAATATGCGGAGTTATTTAGACCAAGAAAAAGAATTAATTTGAAAAAAATTGGTAATTCAACTTATAATATATATGAAAATATCAATGGTTTTATTAAAGGAATAATTACAAAAAATAAGTTAATTTTTTATAGTAAAGATCATGCCATGTATGTCGACAAGGATGGCTCTTGTTATCTAGTTAAAAGAAAATGTCCCCATTTAAAATGTAATTTACTTTTTAATGAAATAGAAAAAACTTGGGATTGTCCGTGTCATGGTTCACGATTTGATTTATCAGGAAATGTAATAACAGGACCAAGTAAATATGATATTAAAGTTGATTAAAGTATTTCTAATAAAATTAAATTGCATATAATAAATAGAAAAAAATAGAAATTCTTAAGAAAATTCAAAAAAATCTTGAAAAAATAAGAAAAGTTTGATAGTATTTAACTATAAATCTTGTGATGGGGAATATTATAAAATTGGTTATCAAAGTGAGCTTGGTATAGTGAAAACAAGTGTTAACTCTTTATAATTCCTGCCCTTAAAGAGAATATAGAAATATATTTCGGGGAAACTCGTTATCAAATTAAGAAAAAGAAAGGATGGTACCGTCACTTAGACTCCTTAGGTATCATTCTTTTTTATATAAAAAAATAAAGAAAAGAGGTTTATTATGGCTAATAAAAAAATTACAAGTAGAGATTTAGATTTTGCTAAATGGTATACCGATGTTGTTATGGCTGCTAAATTAGCAAGTTACACTAATGTAAAAGGGTGCATTGCAATAGAACCCAATGGATATGCTATTTGGGAAAAAATGCAAGAAATACTTGATAAAAAATTTAAAGAACTTGGACATGTTAATGTTCAAATGCCTTTACTAATTCCAGAAAACTTAATGAAAAAAGAAGGAGAGTTAGTTGAAGGATTTGCCCCAGAAGTTGCTTGGGTTACGATGGGTGGTAAAAAAGAATTAGAAGAAAGATTATGTATTCGACCAACAAGTGAAACTATGTTTAGTGATTACTATGCAACGCATGTTAAGTCATATAAAGATTTACCAATGTTATATAATCAATGGTGTAATGTCCTAAGATGGGAAAAAGAAACACGTCCATTTTTAAGAAGCAGAGAGTTCTTATGGCAAGAAGGACATACTATTCATGCAACCAAAGAAGAAGCTGAACTTGAAACAAAGCAAATGATGGATGTATATAAATGGTTTCATCATGAAATTTTAGCAATTCCAAGTATAACCGGGCTAAAAACTGAAAAAGAAAAATTTGCCGGAGCTGAGTATACTTTAACAAATGAAGCCTTAATGTATAACGGAGTAAGTTTACAAGCCGGGACTAGTCATTATTTTGGACAAAAATTTTCCAAGGCTTATGATATAAAATTTCAAAATAAAGAAAATAAAGAAGAATATGTTTATCAAACTTCTTGGGGGACAACAACTAGAATGATTGGGGCTTTAATTATGGTTCATAGTGATGATAATGGACTTGTATTACCTCCAAAAATTGCTCCACGTCAAGTTGTGATTATTCCAATTGGTGAATCAGAAGAAGTTAAAACTTTAAGTGAAAAAATCAACAAAGAATTACAAGAAAATAATATTACAAGTTACATAGATAATACTGATAAATCTCCAGGATTTAAGTTTGCTGAAGCTGAAGTAAATGGAATTCCTGTTCGAATAGAAATTGGTGAAAGAGATTTAAATAACGGAGTAATAACTTTTGCAAGACGTGATACAGGTCTTAAAATAAGTGTTTCTAAAGATATTCAAGTTGTAAGTTATACTAAAGAACTTTTAGATACTATTCAAAAAGATATGTATAACAAAGCCCTTGAAAGAAGAAATAATTTAACATTTACTGCTAAAAATTTAGATGAAGTAAAAGAAATTATGGCAAATCAACCAGGATTTATTCATGCCGATTGGTGTGGTTCTTCGGAATGTGAAATGAAAATGAAAGAAATAAATGGTATTAAATCCCGTTGTATTTTAAAAGACGAAAAACTAATAACTGGTAAATGTGTTGTATGTGAAAAAGAAGCAACTGATCATGTAGTCTGGGGTATTCAATACTAATGGAACTTTTATTCATAACTAAAAATCAAAAAAAAATAAATGCAGCCAAAAAAATATTAGAAAACGAAATTCTAATTAAAAATCAAGAAATTGAACTTCAAGAAATTCAAGGAAATCCCTTAGAAGTTGCTATTCAAAAAGCAATTGATGCTTACAAAAGCATAGAAAAACCTTTAATAATCAACGATTCATCTTTAATAATTCCTGCTTTAAATGATTTTCCAGGATCATATGCTAGTTATGTTGAAAAGATCCTTGGTGATAAAGGAATCTTAAAACTTTTAGAAAATGAAAATAATCGAATAGCCTATTATTTAGATATCTTAGTCTACATAGATAAATACGGTTATCAAGTATTTCAAAGTAAAACAATGGGAACAATTAGTAATACTTCATATCCCGGAGACTTTTATCCATATGATAAAATCTTTATAAGAGAAGGAGATACCCATCCAATTGCTTACTATGGCTATGAGAAAATTGATAAAATATATGAAAACAATACTTATCATGAGTTACTTAAATTTCTAAAAAAAAGAAAAACTGCAAGAGGAATTACATTCATTGATAATAAAGTTTTACTACTTCATAGAATTCGAAAAGAAAACGATACTTATCTTGATTACTATGCAATTCCAGGTGGAGGAGTTGAAGATGAAACTTTAGAAAATGCTTGTATAAGAGAACTACTTGAAGAAACGTCTTTAAATGTAGAGATTAACACATATCTTGGATTTGAAGAATACGAGTCAGGTGTCTGTTATTATTTCTTAACTAATTATCTAGGTGGAACTCCTATTTTAGGAGGAGAAGAAAAAGAAAAAAATAATCCTGATAACTTCTATGAAATCAAATTAATTGATATTAATGACATTGATTCAATTAATATGTATGGTGAAGGAATTAAAATGATTAAAATGGCATACTCCAAAATAAAGTAATTTAAAAAACATGTTAAGGCACTCTTTAGTGTCTTTTTCTATTATTTAATCATATAATTTATTAGGTGGTATTATGTCTAAAATAGAATTTAAAGAGTTTGTAAAAAAGAATCCTCATTTAATTAAGCAAGTAGAATCTGGAAATACTAATTGGCAAAAATTATATGAATTATATGATTTATATGGTGAATCAAATGAAGTTTGGAATAAATATCAAACTAATGATACAAGAAATAGTAATAATACATCAAATCAACAAACTAATCCCCTAAATTTTGGAAACAATATTAAAGATATTTTAAATATGGTCAAAGGAATAGATTTAAACACAGTTCAAAAAGGATTAAATAGTTTAGATAAAGCAATTGAAGCCTTTAAAGGAATTATTCCCGATAAAACTTCTAATTTAACAGATACATATGAACCACGTCCAACTTATAAATACTTTGAGGATTAATATGAGTATTGAAACCCAATTTTATTTACAAAGAAATCCTAATTTAATAAAATTTTTACATGAAAATCCTAAATATTATAAATACTTAAATCGTGATCCTAATTTTATATTTCAACTGGAAAAATTAATGAAAGAAAAATATAAATTAACAATTCCTGATAAAATAGATAAATTTAAAGATAAATTAGATATGTTAAATACTTTTATTGATATTTTAAATTAAATTTGTTAAAATATTCTTGTGATATTATGAAATACAATGATTTATTAAATGAATTATTTGATTTACTTGATCAAAATGAAGATATTAAAAAAATAAAAAAACTAAAGAAAAAATTATTAGAAGATAATATTTTAAAAGATAATTTAGATAATTATAGGTTATATAAAACTAGTAATAATAAAAAGAAATTATTAAGTAATCCAGATTATTTAGAATACTTAAAATGTGAGAGTAATATTAATTTTTTAATTCAGGATATTAAGTCTTCTTTTAATTTTACTAAAAGGAAGTGTTAATTTGAAAGTTATCAGTGGTATTTTAAAAGGAAGAAAAATTAAAGGATACAATATAGTTGGAACCCGTCCTACGATGGATAGAGTCAAAGAAAGTATATTCTCGATGATTCAAGATAAAATAAAAGATAGTATTGTTCTTGATTTATTCGCAGGAAGTGGTACTTATGGAATAGAATGTATAAGTAACTATGCTAAATTAGTATACTTTAACGATCATAACAAAGAATCAATAAAAGTAATAAAAAGTAATTTAGAAAAATTTAATATTCGAGATAAAAGTATAATAACTAATTTAGATTATTTAAAATGTCTAAATACAATTAATCAAAGATTTGACTTAGTTTTTCTTGATCCCCCATATAAATTACATGTTATAAGTGACATCTTAAATAAACTTCAAACAAATAATTTATTAAATCAAGATGCTTTAGTTATCTGTGAATTTCAAGATGATAAATTAAATGATAATTATTTAAATTTAGTAAAAATAAAAGAAAAAAAATATGGTGAAAAGTATGTTTATATTTATAAACTGAAAGGATTTTATGAAATTAAATAAAAAAGGATTTGCTGTTTCCACAATGTTATATGGACTTATTTTTACAACAATTGCTATTTTTTACTTGATAATTGCAGTTGTCTCCGATAGAAATCAAGTTAACACTGATTTTGTAAATGATGTTAGACAAGAGTTAAATGATTTATAATAAAGTTAAATAATTAGAGCCCATTTGCTCTTTTTCTTTTTACATAAAATATTATGGTGATTTCATGTATTTAAAAGAAATAATTGATACCAAAAGAAATATTAAATTTAATAAAATAAAACTAAATTCTAAAGACTTAAATTCTAAAGATTTATTCATACCTTTTTCAGGAGTTGAAAATAGAAATAAATTTATAGAAGATGCAATTAATAAAAACTGTATAGTTATTACAGATATAAATTATAAACATAAAAATGTTTTTAAAGTAAATAATTTAAGTCAAGAAATAATCTCTATTTTTAATAAATATTATAATTATCCTTTAAAAGATATAAAACTAATTGGGATAACCGGAACTGATGGAAAAACAACAACTTCAAGTATTCTAAGTGATTTACTAAATTCTCCAAAAATAGGTACAAATGGTTTTACTTTAAATAATAAAACTTATTCTTTAGAAAATACTACTCCATCTCTTGAAGTTTTATATGATTGCTTTAATAAATCAAGAAATAATAATTATAAAAATATCGTCATGGAAGTATCAAGTGAAGCGTATTTAACTAAAAGAATTGCTAACTTAAACTTTGATATAGGAATTCTAACTGATATAACTAAAGATCATTTAGATAAACATAAAACATTTGAAAACTATTTACAATGTAAATTAGAATTATTTAAACATACAAAAATTGCTATATTAAATCGAGATAGTAAATATTATTATAAGTTTAAAGATATTTCTCGATTATCTTATTCATATGGTTTCAAAAAAGGATCAGATTTAAGAATTTTGTATTATAAATTATATTTTGATAAAACTTTAATAATATTTAAATATAATAATAAAAAATATAAATTAGTTTATCCTTTACTAGGTAAATTTAATATTTATAATGTTACATCATGTATTTTAACAATGTTAAGTCTTGGATATAATATAGATTATATATTAAATAGATTTAAAAATATAAAACAAGTAGAGGGAAGAATGGAATTTTTATATAATAAAGAATATTCTATTGTAATTGACTATGCTCATACAACGAATGCTACTTTAAATGTTTTAAAATATTTTCACAAATACAACAAAAATATTATTACAATAGTTGGATGTGCAGGGGATCGTTACAAAGAAAAACGAAAAGAAATAGGTTCTATTGTATTAAAATATTCTAAACTCGGAATATTCACAAGTGATGATCCTAGATATGAAGATGTAAATAGTATTATAAATGAAATGTTAAGTATTACAAAGAAGAGGAATTATCTAAAAATATTAAATAGAAGTGATGCTATTAAATATGCCATTGATATTCATAAACAAAATGATTTAATTCTAGTTCTTGGAAAAGGGCGTGATAATTATATGTTAATTAATGATAAAAAAATTAAATATAGTGATTATGATACTATAATGAAAATTTTGAATAAAACCATTTAACAAAAAAAGTTTTAAAAAGACTTTTTTTTCTTATCTATTTATAGTATAATGAAAAAGAATAGAGAGGTTATTATGATAATTAGAAAACCATATGCATTTTTAATTAAATACTTTAAAATAATCCATATAATTCTTTGGATATTTATAACATTTATGCTTTTTAATACGCGAAATATATATACATTTTTTAAAGAATACTTACTAACAGGAACTTATGTTCATGTTCCTGATATGGCACTTGAATATATTAATATATCAATGATTATAATAACAATTTTATTAGTTTCCATGTTTTTATTAATTATGCTTTTAATGAAAGAAAAGAAAAAGCCAATTATTTATTATTTAACAGCAACTATTTTTTACTTTCTAACATTTATTTCTTTATTGTTCTTTTCAACAGTTTTTACTAATTTAGAGTATGTTGATTACTCAAATCAAGCTATAGTAATATTTCGTGATATATCAATGATTTTATATTATCTTAATTTCTATTTCTTTATAGTAGCCTTTGTTCGGGGATTTGGATTTAATATCAAGAAATTTAATTTTGAAAAAGATGTGAAAGAACTTGATATAACTGATGAAGACAGGGAAGAAATAGAAGTAGGTTTAAATGTAGATTATGATAATATATTCAATTTTCTAAGAAAAAGAATAAGATATTTTAAATATTACTTAAAAGAAAATTCCTTTATTTTAATAGTTTTTTTTGTTATTATCTTATTATCAACTACTGCCTATATAACAATTGATAACTTACTAATTAATAAAACTTATTATGAAAAAGATGTTATTGTTATAGATAATGTTGAATATGTAATTAATAATTCTTATATAACTAATAAGGATCAAAATCAAAATTATATAAAAGATAAAAATACTAATTATTTAATAATTGATTTTAGTATTTTAAATAAGAATGAAGAAAGTTTAAAAATTGATATTGATAATTCAAGATTAGTAATAGATAATAAATATTATTATCCAAAGAATAATGTTTCAACAAAATTTTCAGATCTTGGTACTATATATAAAAATCAAAGTTTAACTACTAATAATAGAAAAGATTATATTTTGGTATTTGAAATAGGAAATATTAGTCCAAGTAAAATTACTTTTCAAGTATATAATTATGCTAAAGTAATAAATCAAGAAACTATTTATTATTATAAAGAAATTGTTTTAAAACCTAATACTTTTCCTGATAAAGAACTTGGAAATTATAAACTAATGGATGTTGTAGATTTATCAAATACTTATTATGAAGAAGGAAGTTTCAATTTAAATAGTTATGAATTATTAGATGTAGTTAATTATAGTTATACTAAATGTGATGATAAAATATTAGATGGAAAATGTATGGATTATCAGGCTAGTGTAGTTGCTGATTTAAATAAGAAAATATTAAAAATAGAATATGGTACTAATTTAGAACGGTTAAATATTTTTAATTATTTAAGTATTAAGTATAAAAAAGATGATAAAGAAATTGTATTAAAAAATGATTTAATAAAAGATGTAACCCCAGATAATTATTTAGAAAATAATATTTTGTTAGAAGTTAGTAGTAATTTAAGTTTAGCAACTGATATAAATTTTGTCTTTGATATACGAGGAGTGGTGTTTGAATATGAGACTAATTAATAATCAAAGTAAAAAAGCATTTACATTAATAGAAACTTTAGGGGTAATTGTTATATTAGCAATTGTATTAGGAATTGTAAGTGTTGCTTTTATATATGTAAATGATAATATTAAAAAAACTTATTATAAGGGAGTCGAAGAGAATTTATTCACAGCAGGTGGTGAGTATTTTACTTATAATAAAGGTAGTCAACCAAAAGTATTTGGAAATGTTTCTAAAGTCTCAGTTTCAGAGTTAGTTGATTCCAAATATATAAGTGAAGTAGTAGGAAGAGGAAGTAATACTTGTAATTTAAATGAAAGTTATGTAGGAGCATATAAAGATAGTTATGATAAAACTAATTATTATGTTTGTTTAAAGTGTGATGATTATACAAGTGATTCTTGTAATATGGAAATTGGTTATAGTCTAAGAACGAAATTAACTGTGAAAGATACTAGTGAAATTTATGTTCAAGATACTTGGGCACCTGGTTATGTAACTTTAAAATTTGAAACTTTAAACGATATTCAAAAGGTGAATGTAAAAAAAGAAGACAATACCATTCCATTTACTTCTTGTAATTTAATTGAACAAAACAATTATAAAACTTGTAAAATTGAAATAGATGAAACTGGTTCATATGAAGTATATGGTGAAGGGGAAAATGGTAACATTACTAATAAAGAGAAGATAGAAATTAAAATTGATAATACTGCACCAACATTTAAAGTTTATGATCAAGATAATAGTTTAATTACAGATAATGCAATAACTTATAAAAAAGAAGATGATACTATTTCTGGAAAAGTTTCTGATATTTTGGATACTGAAAGTGGAATTAAAAGAATTAGATATTCATTTGAAAAAGAAGGAAATAGTACTAATTATAAAGAAATAAGTAAGGATGTTTTAAGTTTTGATTTTAATAAAGAAGTTGATTTTGGTAAATATGTTTTACTTATTGAAGTAGTTGATAATGTTGGTAATATAACTAAGAGAGAAATAGTTTATACTATTTATAGTGAATTAGAAAAACCAAATTCAGGTTATTGTAAAAATGATTTAGTTTATTCAGGAGTTAGTCAAATTTTAACTAAAGATCCAGGAGTGGGATTTACATTTATAGATAATTATGGACTTGATGCTAAAGTATATGATGTAATAGTAAGACTTTCTGAAAATTATCGATGGAGTGATGGAACAGATAATGATGTTATTATTAACTGTGAAATAGCTAAGTCAAAAACATCTAAAATAGGAAGTTGTAAAGATTTAATATATAATGGTAGTAGTCAATATTTAATGAATTTAGATGGAAATAATGTCAAATATATTAATAATACAGCTGAAGGAATAAATGCTGGAGTTTATACGGTTGAGGCAATTCCTGGTGATAGTAATCATTCTTTTAGTGATGGAACAACAAGTAAAACGATAGATTGTACAATTACTCAAAAAATAGTAACGATTAGTGCTAAAGATCAAACAATTACTTTTGAAGAAACAATTAGTAAAACAACTAATGATATAATATCAAATGGACTTTTACCTGGTCATAGCATTTCGAATATAACTTTAACAGAATCAATTGTAGATGGAACAATTATTCCAAGTAATGCAGTTATTAAATCAGGTGATACAATAGTAACTAGTAATTATGATATAACATATAATTCAGGAAGATTAATAAGTGAAACTAATATTTGTGCTAATTTCTACATAAATGGGGCAGCAAAAATAGGAAATTCGACAACCGATTTAAAACTTTGTTGTCAACCAAGTAATGGTTCTTCAAGTTGTTCTATACAAACTCCAACTATTACGCCAATTTCTGGGTTTACAGCTATGGGATGGACTGATGATGGAGAAAAATTAGAGGAATGGAATGAAAGTAGTGGTGTAGAAGGACAATATGCAGTTAATACAAGTGTTACATTGAATAAACCGATAGAAAATAGTGGAGAACCGGAAGAATTTAGTGATACAGTAAAAAACTTTTATGCAATTACTAGAAGTAATACAAGAAATTCATATAATGTAACATATGATATAAATGGTGCTACTTCATATATAATTGATGGAATTAGTTATACCGAAACAAAAACTTTTGTTTGTAATGCTGGATTTGCTTATAATGGTGCTTTACTTCCAGATAGTTGTTCTATAACTTTACCAAAAATTACTAGAACAGGTGGTACTGTTTATGGTTGGAATTATGATTTATATAATCAAGGGGAACCAGAATTTAGTCAAGAAGAAATTTATACATTATACGAAGACACTGAATTATTTGCTATTACATCAAGAGATATAAATTTATCTTATAATGCTAATAGTTCAAATGGAACAACTTCTAATAAGTTAACAACCCAAACTAAAACAGCTTATAATACTGACGGTGTAGTTTTTAATATTCCAAATTATACAGATGCTAGTTTATATCGGGCTCAAAGTAATTCTTATCATGGTTATAGGCTTTTAGGACTTGCGGAAACCAATACTGCTAGTAGTGTTAAATATTGTTTTGGAGATCAAATATATTTAGAGAATGATCAAACTTTACATGCTGTTTGGCAAGATATTTATGCTAGTGGAACGTCAAAAGTTGGTGGGGGACTTAATGTTAGAAGTTGTGGATCTACAAGTTGCGGTAAAATAGCAACGATTGCTTATGGTGATGTAGTTTATATTATGGGAGGATATTCTTGTGCTAATAGTCACCCATGGTATCCAATAAAATATGGGAATAGTGTTGGTTATTCATCTGGAGCCGCAAGTTGTACTTCTAGTCTTAACAACTTTAGTATAACGTCATGGCCATATGCAAATAGTAGTGATTATGGTTATACTTGTTCAAGTAACAATAAATTATTGAGTATAACTCCAACTGATGTAGTTTTAAATATTACTGATAATACTTCAAAACAAAAATTGTCTGAAACACTTAAAATTTCTAATCAATGTGGGGTTATGACATCAGCAACTAGTAGTAATACTAATTTAGTAAATGCAACAACTGGGGGAGTTATAACTGCAGTTAGTGGAAGTGTTCCTGAAAATGAAACAAAAACAGCTACAGTTACATTTTCGACTAGATATGGTTGTTCAGAAACTATTAATGTTACCGTTAAAAATACTGATGCACCTCCACCAACAGTAAATATTTCTGTATCAGGCGATTCTTCAACTTGTTCAGGTGCCTATATAAAAGGTGCAACGGCAACTGTTACTTGTGATTCAGAAATAGCAATTACTAATTTTTCAGCTAAAGTAGGTTCAACAAGTAATGCTTATACCCAAAATGGTAATAAAATAACATCTACTATATATTTAGATTCTACTGGTTCTAAAACTATAACTGCCTCTTGTAGTAACTCTGAAGGTACAACAACTGCTTCAAAAACAGTTACTGTAAAAGTTAAATCAGTCTCTTCTAGTTGTACTTGTAAAACTCGTTATTCAGCTAGTTCTACTTGTAGTGTTTGTAATAGTTGGACAACATTAACTTCGGTTTCTAGTGGTTCAAAACATACTTCTAAACCAACGACAGGATGTCGAGTTACTTCTTCTGGTATGATGCTTAAAGCATATTATTTTAACTGTTCACTCCAAGATGATGGTACTTACAACTGTGGATTAACCCAATCAAAGTGTACAGCTTATGCCTGTAAAGAATACAATAGTTGTTGTCATACATAGGAGATTAATATGAAAAAGAAAAAGATTTTTGCTTTAATAATTTTAATAATTGGTTTAATATTAATAGTACTTGCATTATTTATAAATAATAATGCAAGTACAACAGTTACTGATTTAGAATTTAAAAATTTACAAATAACATCGGATAATAGTTTTACTATTGATGTTTATAATCCTTCTAATTCTAAAAAAGAATCAACCAAAGTAATACTTGATTTATTTAATGATAAAGAAAAACTAATTATGAATGCAATAATAGAAGTTCCAAAATTAAATAGTTTCGAAACTAAAACAATTGAATATTCCCAAGTTAATATTTTTAATGAATTACCAGTTGATTTTAAGGTAAAAAAATATACAGAAAATGTTGTTTTAAAAGAAAATATTTCCATTGAAGCAAAACTTGGTAATATATTACTTGAATTTGCTAAACAAGTTGTAAATGAAAATTATAATAATGATAAAAATTTAGATATAACTTTAACAGCTTTAAGTTTAAAAAATGATTTTCAAAAAGATTTATCGGAATTAGAAAAGAAAGAATATAAATGTTCACTTGAAAATTCTTTTGTTGAGGTTAAGTTTATAAATAATAATTATAATTATACAACTTATTTATATTGTGAAGCTTTTGTAGAAAAATAATTATTTAAAAGATAATTATTTTTTTAATCTTTAAAAAAAATAAATTATAGTGTATAATGAGTTTATGGTGATAATATGAATAAAAAGGGATTTGTTTTAGTAGAAACATTAGTAGTAACAATTTTTACGTTAGTTACATTTACAATTTTATATAATAGTGCTGTTCCATTACTTGGTAAATATAAAGAATTATCTTATTATGATGACTTGGATACTACATATGATTTGTATTACATAAATAAATTAATTAAAAATGATTCTAATTATATTACTATAAAAAATAATCATTATAAAAAAATTGCTTGTAGTGATATATCTTTAGATAATAGAAATAAATGCAATGAATTATTAAGAGTTTTAGAATTTGATAATACGGTGGATGAACTTATTTTTCTAAATACTGATTATACTGAAGAGCTAAAAAATGATACAGTTATTTCTGATGATGTCAAAAAATATTTAGATTATATTAATCCAAGTGGTAATATTTTATTACTTCAAAATAATGGATATATTTCGTATTTGAATTCAATACTAGAAGTAATGCCAACTGTTGATATTTATATTAATGGTGATACTTATAGTTCTGGGTATAAATCCGGTGCAATAGTAACGGTTACTTGTGAATCTAAAGATGGTATTTCTAATTTTTCTCCAATTGATAGTTTTGGTAGAACGTTTAGTATTACAGGAGATAACTATTCTAAACAGGCAACAATTACTTTAAATGGATATAGCGATGGAAGAACAATAAGTGTTTCTTGTACTTCTAATAGTAATTTAACAAATTCTGATTATAGAATTTACAAAATTTATCAATACTCTTCGCATTCAGATTGCGGAGTATCTAGCTATAGTTATAGTGGTTCTTGTTCATGTAAAACGTCATCTGGAGATACCATGGGAGAACAATGTAATGCCAATATTTATGCTCATGGAAGTTGTAGTAATTGGTGTCAGTCTTATCAAGCAAATGATGGTAATTCCTATACTTATCAAAGCGGTTCTTGTGTTAGAAATACTAATTATAATACTTGTTGGCATTCATAGAAAGAGTAAAAAAAAATTTTCTTAGAATTATTCTAAGAAGCTTATATCTTAAATATAAAATAATTAAAAGAATTTCAAATTCACTTTGCAAATTCTTTTTCTTTTGTTATACTTAAATAGAGAGTGGTAATATATGTATTTAAAAGAAATAGAAGTATCAGGATTTAAATCATTTGCTGATAAATTAAATATAAATTTAGATAATAAAATAACTTGTATTGTTGGGCCTAATGGAAGTGGTAAAAGTAATGTAGTTGATGCTATTCGGTTTGTTCTTGGTGAACAATCAGTTAAATCACTTCGGGGCGATAACTTAATGAGTGATGTTATATTTGGAGGATCAAAAAATAGAAGTCCTATGCATGTTGCGAGTGTCTCTTTAACATTTGATAATACGGACAACTATTTAAATATTCCTTATCAAAATGTATCTGTTAAAAGAAGGTTATATAAAACGGGTGAAAATGAATACTTTTTAAATGGAGATAAATGTCGTTTAAAAGATATTGTTGATTTATTTTTAGATAGTAGTATAGGGAGGGACTCTTTTAATATAATAGGTCAAGGAGAAATATCGAAGATTTTATCAACATCTCCATATGAAAGACGACTTGTAATTGAAGAAGCCGCCGGTATTTTAAAATATAAAAAAAGAAGAGAAGAAGCGTTTAAGAAACTTGATAAAACGAATTTAAATTTAGAACGCGTAAATGATATTATAACGGAAGTTGAAGAAAGAGTTATTCCTTTAAAAAAACAAAGTGAAAAAGCTAAGAGTTATTTAGAATATAAGAGTCAATTAGAAAAAATTGAAGTTGCTTTATTAGCTCGTGAAATAAGTGATATGAATTTAACTTATCAAGATACGAAAGAAAAGATTAAAACTTTAAATGAAACTATTCTTAAGTTAAATACTAAATTAAATGATCCAGAAATAGATGAACTTAAATTGAGTCAAATTAATATTGAAAAAGAAATTCAAAAGTTAAACAATGATTTAATTATTAAATCACGGGAAAAAGAAGAATTAAATAGTAGGCGTATTCTTTTAAAAGAACGTAGTAAATATGAAGCAAATGATATTAAAATCCATGAAAATATTAGTTATTTAAAAGAAGAGAAATTAAAACTTGAAAGTACTTTAGAACTTAGTAAAAAAGAACTTCATGAATTAACTTTAACTAAAGAAAAAATAGAAAATAATTTAAATAATTTAATTGATAGTTTAAATACTTTAAAAACCAAAAAAGAAAATACTTTAAAAGAATATAATTATAAAGATAAAGAAAACTTGAATTTACTAAATAAAATAGAAATATTAAAAAGTAATATAAGTGATAATGTTTATTTAAATAGTAATGTCAAAAAAGTAATTGATAATCCAAGATTATCTGGTATTCATGATGCTTTAATTAATTTAGTTAAAACCGATAATAAATATCAAAAGTGTTTGGATGTAGCTACATTATCTAATAAGAATTTCTTAATAGTTGATACTGGAGCAAGTGCTAACTTAGCAATTGAGTTTTTAAAAAGTAATCATTTAGGTAGAGTAACTTTCTTACCACTTGATGTTATTAAAGGAAAATATATAGATTTTGAAACTAAAAAAATATTAGAAAATGAATCTAGTTATTTAGGAGTTTTAAGTGATTTTATTACTTATCGTGATATATATAAAGATATCATTTTAAATCAATTTGGTAATATTATTGTAACTAATAATTTAGATAATGCCAACAGACTTAGTAAATTAATTAAAAACAAATATCGTGTCATGACACTAGACGGGGATATTATTCATGTAGGTGGTAGTATAACTGGAGGATCGGCTGAATTTACTAAGAATTTATCAGGTGTTAAAAATGAATTAAATGAATTAGAACTTAAATTAAATTTAAATAAAAATATCTTAGAAAATAGTTTAAAAGAAATAAATAATTTAGAAAGTGAAATTACTTCAATAGATAATAATATCTATCATGAAAGAACTAATTTAATTAGTTTAATTGATAATTTAAAAGTTTTAAATAATAAAGTTTTAGATATTAATAAAAAATTAGAAGACATAGTTTTAGAATTAAAAACTCTCGATAATAGTGATACAACTGATGAAATTAGTAAATTAGATAAATTATACTATGATAAATCTTTAGAAGTTAGTATGTTAGAAAAAGATTTAAATAATTTAATTAAAGAAAAAGATCTATTACAAACAAATATTTTAGAAAAAGAAGGTATTAATAAAGTTAATCAAAGTGCTTTACAAAAAGAAGAAAAAGAACTTAATAATTTAAATATATTATTAAGTAAACTAGATACATCTTTAGATAATAATTTAAATATATTAAATAATGATTATAGTTTAACCTATGAAAGAGCTAAAAATGAATATGTTCTTGAAATAGATAAAGATGAAGCAAGAAGTTTAGTAAGTGATTTAAAAGTTAAATTAAAGAGTATTGGTATGGTTAATATTGATAGTATCAAAGAATATGAAAATGTAAATGAAAGATATACTTATTTAACAAGTGAAAGAGATGATTTATTACATGCTAAAGAGATGCTTTACTCAATAATAGAAGAGATGGATGATGTAATGCAAGATGATTTTAAAACTACTTTTGAAAAACTTCAAATTGAGTTTAAAAAAGTATTTAAAGAAATGTTTAAAGGAGGAGATGCTAGTTTAAAACTAACAGATCCAAATAATTTACTAGAAACAGGAGTTGAAATAATTGCATCACCTCCTGGTAAGAAATTAAAAACTATTTCTTTAATGTCAGGAGGGGAAAAGACTCTTACAGCTATTAGTTTATTATTTGCTATTTTAAATATTAGAAGTGTTCCATTTTGCGTGTTTGATGAGGTGGAAGCAGCACTTGATGAAGCAAATGTTGATAACTTTGGAGAGTATTTAAATAATTATCAAGATAAAACGCAGTTCTTGCTTATCACTCATAAAAAAAGAACCATGGAATATGCTAAAACTTTATATGGAATTACTATGCAAGAATCAGGTGTATCCAAGCTTGTAAGTGTAAAGTTAGAAGATAATTAATAAATTCTACTTGATTAAATTAACAAAATATGATTAAATTATTTTAGTAAAACTAGAAAGGTTGTGAAAATATGGTAAAAATAATTTCTAAAAAAACTAAATTTTTTTCAAATTTTTCAAATCAAAAAGTTAACTCAGAGTCAACTATGGGGGGGGTATAAATTTCCAATTTCTAACTAAATTAATAATATTATTAAATAAATTTAGATACAAAAAATGTAGCAATCTTAATATTAGTTTTACTATACTTTTTTGCATCTTTTTAATTTAAAATGAAAGAGTTGCAAATAGTAAAAATCTATTATATAATTAAATCATAATCAAGGGGCGATGTTGAAAATTTAGAAAGTGAGGAAAAAATGAAAAAAGAAAAAGTAAAAGTTTTAGTAATTGGAATATTAGCAATTTTGTTGATAATCGTTGGAGTTTCCTATGCAGTATTTGTGTATCAGCAAACTGGATTTGAAAATCAAGAAGTAATAACCGGAGATATTTATATGTATTATAATGAAACAAGTAAAACAATAAATATCAATAATTTAATGCCAAGCGAAGAATATCCGGAAACTGATTATTTTGAATTTCAAGTAAGTGGTAAAAATACTTATAATAAAAAAAATATTTATTATGAAATAGTTCTTGATAATGGAGAATACGAGGGAAGCGATTTAAATAGAACTATTCCAATAGATTCTCAATTATTAAAATTTAAATTAGTGGAAGTAAATGGAGATTTAGAAACAGAAATCTTTAGTGATCGTACTTATAGTGATATAACTAATAAAAGAATTTGGGTAGATACAATAGGATCAGATGATGGTAATTATTCTAAAACATATAGGTTATATGTAAGAATTGCTGAATATTTAAATATTTGTGGTGGAGAAGTAACTGATGGATGTGATTACTATATCAATCCAAGTGAAGAATATGCAAATTTAGATTGGAATAAATTATATGCAAGTATTAAAGTAAATGTTAAAGGTGATTTGGAAGAAAAATCAATTGAAACAGATGAAAGTTGTTTTGGATATGATATAGAATATGAAGGAGTTAGTTATACAAAAACTAATAAAGTAGTCTATGATTTAAACAGTAATTTAACAGAAGAACAATTAGATATTTGTGCTTCATATATAATACAAAGTGCAGGTTCTGATCCGGATGAAGTAAAAAATGAAAATGAAGAAATATATTTATCATTTAAATCTTTGTGCAATGGAGAAACATTACAGGGACTGACTTTTAATGTTGTTATTGATCAATTAAGCACGCAAGGTTTATCAATCGATTATAATTATTTACAAGATGAAGGGATAATATCAAATTATCAAGGTATAGTAGATAAATATATAAACTCAGATACAAGTGAAGAATTAGATATTAATGCAATTGATAAAAATAATGCTAGCATAACTTTAACTTCATATAATTTAACTACAGGTGGTGTGGATGTAATAATTCCTGAAAAAATAAATGATATTAATGTCACTGTTTTGCAAGGTAAGTTAAAATATGAAACACATGAACCGATTTTTAGTGATGTAGAAAATATAGTTATCCCTAACACTATAACAACAATAGGTTCTAATGCTTTTTCTGATAATAACTTAACAAGTGTAGTGATACCAAATAGTGTAACAATAATAGGTCAGAGTGCTTTTTCTTATAATCAATTAACAAGTGTAGTGATACCAGATAGTGTAACAACAATAGGTCAGAGTGCTTTTTCTGATAATCAATTAACAAGTGTAGAGATACCAAATAGTGTAACAGTAATAGAAGATTATGCTTTCTATGGAAATAAATTAACAAGTGTAGAGATACCAAATAGTGTAACAACAATAGGTCAGAGTGCTTTTTTTAATAATCAATTAACAAGTGTAGTGATACCAAATAGTGTAACAGTAATAGAAGATTATGCTTTCTATGGAAATAAATTAACAAGTGTAGTGATACCAGATAGTGTAACAACGATAGGTCAGAGTGCTTTTGCTAATAATCAATTAAAAACAGTAACAATAGGAAGCGGCATTCAAAATATAGGGCTAAATGTTTTTAACAAATCATCAAATACTAATCCTAATTTAGAAAGTATAACATTTACAAGTAAAACATGTGAAGAAATCAAAACTATTAAATATTTTCCTTGGTTATATGGTAGTAGTCCTTATTATCAAGAAGGATATAAAACAACTATAATAGGAACAGATGGAGAATGTGAATATTAATTAATAAAGTAAAAATATAGTCAAAAATTGTTAAGTAGAACTATTTTAACTATATTTTTTTTTATCGTTATGGTAAAATTACTATGGGTGTTTGTATGGAAAGTATATATAGTATGACAAGTTCAAGGCTTGATGATTATTTTATTAGTATTGGTGAGAAGAAGTACCGAACTAAACAATTATTTGATTGGATTTATGTAAAAAGAATAAAAAGTTTTGATATGATTACTAATATGAAAAAAGAAGTAATTGAGTTGTTAAAGAAAGATTTTTATTTTGATAATATAGAAATTGTTAATAAACAAAGTGATGAGTTAGTTTATAAATATTTGTTAAAGTTATCTGATGGGAATACAATTGAAGCGGTTTTAATGGAACATGATTATGGGAAGAGTTTGTGTATTTCTTCAGAAGTTGGTTGTAATATGGCTTGTTCTTTTTGTGAGTCTGGAAAAATTAAAAAAATTCGGGATGTTAAAAGTGGTGAGATGGTGTTACAAATATTAAAAATTGAAAGTGATCTTGATATTCGTATTAGTCATGTAGTTATTATGGGAATAGGGGAACCTTTTGATAATTATCAAAATATTTGTGATTTTATTGAAATAGTAAATAGTAATATGGGAATTAATTTAGGAAGTCGGCATATAACGGTTTCAACTTGTGGAATTGTGCCTAAGATATATGAGTTTAGTGAATTTCCGTATCAAGTAAATTTGGCAATTAGCTTGCATGCTCCAAATAATGAGCTTAGAAGTAAATTAATGCCAATTAATAAGGTTTATAATATTGAAAAATTAATGGAATCAATTAAATTTTATTTAGAAAAAACAAATCGTCGGGTAACTTTTGAATATATCATGTTAAGTGGGGTTAATGATACCCAAGAATTAGCTTTAGAACTTAGTAGATTATTAAAGGGAATTAACTGTTATGTTAATTTAATTCCATACAATGAAACAAATACTTTAGAATATAAAAGAAGTAGTAAAGAAAGAATAATGACTTTCTATGATATATTAAAGAAAAATAATATAAGTTGTACGATTAGACGGGAATTTGGGGGAAAAATTAGTGCTGCATGTGGACAGTTAAAAACAATTAAGGAGAATTTAGCATGAAAAGTTTTTATTTAACTGATGTTGGAAAAGTGAGATCTCATAATGAAGATAGTGTTATTATTTTAAAAAATGTGAATGATGAATATTTGCTTGCTGTTGCTGATGGGATGGGAGGACATAGAGCTGGAGAAATTGCATCTAGTATTGCGATTTCTTATCTTGGTAAACATTTTCAAGAAACATTTTATAATTTAGATAAGGAAAGTGCGATTATTTGGATAAATGAAAGTGTAACAAGTATTAATAATCAAATATTTGAATATGAAAAAACTAATCCTGAAAGTGTTGGTATGGGAACGACTTTAGTTCTGGCTTTATATACTAAAGATTATTTATTATTTGGTAATATTGGAGATTCCAGTGGTTATGTTGTAAAGAATAATAAACTTCATAAGGTAACAGTTGATCATTCACTTGTTAATTTATTAGTTGAAGCAGGGGAGATCACAGAAGATGAAGCCAGGGATCATCCAAGAAAGAATGTGCTTATGAAAGCACTTGGTGCGAGTCCTTCAGTTGATGCAGATGTTTTTGACTGCGATACAAATATTTCAGGGGTACTTTTAGCCAGTGATGGCTTGACTAATATGCTTGAAGACTGTAAAATAGAAGATGTAATAAATAGTCAAGATGAAATAGAAGAAAAAATAGTTGGATTAATTCAAAAGGCTAATAATTTAGGGGGAATTGATAATATTTCAGTTGCCTATTTAGAAAAAGAAGAAGAAGGTGGAAAATGATAACTAAAGGTCAAAAAATAAATGATCGTTATGAAATAATTCGTAGTATCGGTGAAGGTGGGATGGCAAATGTTTATCTTGCTAAAGATATTATTTTAGATAGAAATGTGGCTATAAAAGTTTTAAGAGGTGACTTAGCCGGTGATGAGAAATTTGTTCGTCGTTTTCAAAGAGAAGCGTTGTCAGCATCTAGTTTATCTCATCCAAATATAGTTGAAATGTATGATGTTGGAGAAGATCATGGAACTTATTATATTGTCATGGAGTATGTTGAAGGGATGACTTTGAAACAATTAATTAAAAAACGTGGAAATTTATCTTTATCAGAAGCTATTGATATCATGTTACAAATTACAGATGGTATTAAAGAAGCCCATGATTCTTATATAATTCATCGTGATTTAAAACCTCAAAATATATTAATTAAAGAAAATGGAGAAATTAAAATAACTGATTTTGGTATTGCAATGGCTCTTAATAGTACCCAATTAACCCAAACAAATGCCATTATGGGAAGTGTCCATTATTTACCTCCTGAACAAGCAAGTGGTAAAGGAGCAACAATTAAAAGTGATATTTATTCAATGGGGATTTTATTCTATGAACTTTTGACTAGTAAACTTCCTTTTAAAGGTGATAATGCTGTTGAAATAGCACTTAAACATATGAAAAATGATATTCCAAGTGTAAGAAGTATTAATGAATCAATTCCTCAAAGTGTTGAAAATATTATTTTAAAAGCGACAGCTAAAAATCCTAAAAATCGTTATGAAACAGCAACAATGATGCATGATGATTTACTTTCTTGTTTAAATGAAGAAAGATTAAATGAAAAAAAATATGAATTCTTGTATCCTGAACATGATACTGAAAGTGAAAATAAAAAACCAGTTATTCTAGATCCACCTAAAGAAGAAGAGAAAATTGAAGAAGAAAATATTTTAGAAGATGAAGGAAATAATACTTGGATTTGGATTTTATCATTAATATTTTTGTTTATAGTCTTAGTATTAGTTGGTATTTTTGTTGTTTATCCCAAATTAACGGAAGTTCCTGATGTTGTGATTCCAAATGTTAGTGGAATGACGATTCAAAAAGCTGAAGAAACCTTAAAAGAGAAAGGGTTTGAAGTTAAGATTGAAATAGAACAAATAAGTGATGAAGATATTGATGCTGGACTTGTTGTTAAAACCTCTCCGGCGATTGGAAGAAAAGTTAAAAAAGGAACTCCAATTACTCTTTATGAATCACTTGGAGATACAATTTATGAAATAGAAAATTATGTTGGCAGAAATTATATTGAAGTTAAAACTATTTTAACAAGTCAATATAATTTAAATGTTGTGATAGAAAAAATGGAACCTGAGGATGATAAAGAATATGATAAACAAGAAATAATTAAACAATCTCTTGAAGTTGGAGAGAAAGTATCTAAAGGATCGAAAATTATTCTTTATATTCCAAATGTAGTTGATGAGTATCCAAACTTTGTTGACGAAGAATGGACTATTGAAGAAATTCAAAATTTTTGTGATGAATATGGAGTAGTAGTTGAATTTGTCCCAAAAGAAACCGAAGAATTTGAAGAAAATGTTATTATCAGTCAAAGTAGAGCAGCCGGAACGACGATTGTTAAGGGTGCTAATTTAAAAATCGTTTATGCTGTTAAATATAATGAAACTGAAATAGTCGATCCAGAAAATGAAAATACTGAAGAATTTGAAGAAGATACAAATCAAGATAATGAATAGGAGTTATATGAAAGGACAAGTTGTTAAAGTTATCAGTGAAAATTTCTATGTTGATTTAGGAAATGAAACAATTATTTGTAAACAACGCGGGAAACTTAAAAATTTAAAAACACTTCCCCTTGTTGGGGACTTTGTCTTAGTTTCTAAAGAAAAAGGAGTAATTGAAGAAATTCTTCCAAGAGATAATATGATTATAAGACCAAATGTTAGTAATATTACTATGGCATTTGTTATAACAAGTTTTAAAAATCCTGATTTTAGTACGAATTTACTTGATAAATTATTAGTTCAACTGGAAATTAATAAGATAAAACCAGTTATTTGTTTAACTAAAAGAGATTTGATTAGTGATCTGGATTTTCTTCAGTATAAAGAAACTCTTGATTATTACCAAGAACTTGGTTATATAGTGGTTTATAATCATGAGATTAATAAAATTAAAAATATTTTAGAAAATAATACTACGGTTTTTATTGGTCAAACCGGATCGGGGAAAAGTACTTTATTAAACAAACTATTTAGTGATTTAAACTTAAAAACTGGAGAAGTATCTCTTGCACTTGGACGTGGACGACATACAACAAGACATGTTGAAATAATAAAAATAGGTAATATAAATGTTTTAGATACACCAGGATTTTCAGCTTTATCATTTTTAAATTATGAAGAAAATGATGTTCGGGATGCTTTCATTGAATTTAAAAAATATCCTTGTATGTATCATGATTGTATGCATCTAAAAGAAGATGAATGTAAAGTTAAAGAAGCCGTTAATAAAAAACAAATTTTGTTATCAAGATATATGAATTATCAAAATTTTATCGAAGAATTTAAAAATAAAAAGAGGTGGTAAAATGAAAGTGTCAGCATCTTTTTTAGGAGCTAAACATATTTCAAAAACGATAACAGATTTAAATGTAACTGATGTTGATTATATCCATGTTGATGTAATGGATGGTAAGTATGTTAAAAATAAAACTATGCCTTTTTCCGAGTTATCTAATATAAATTATTATTCAAGAAAACGATTAGATATCCATTTAATGGTAGAAAGTCCTTTAAAACTAATTGATTCCTATGCTACTTTAAATGTTGAATATTTAACTTTTCATGTTGATATTCGTGATGACTTAGAAAAAATATTCACAAGATGTAATGATTATGGAATTAAAATTGGTCTTGCAGTTAATCCAAAAGATGATGTTAGTATCGTTTATCCATATTTAGAAAAAATAGATTTAGTTCTTCTTATGAGTGTTGAACCAGGTCTTCCAGGACAAGAATTTATTAAAACTACTTTAAGTAAAATAAATACTTTAAAAGAAGAAATAAAAAAACGAAAAGTAAATACTTTAATAAGTGTTGACGGAGGAATTAACTTAGAAAATGCAAAATACTTAAAAGATATTGATATTTTAGTATCTGGATCAACTATAATTAATTCTAGTAATTACCAAGATACAATTACCAAATTAAGGAACTCTTGAAAAAAAATAAAATTTATTATATAATACATAACCAAAGGAAGTGATTACATGACTTTATTCGAAAGCTTAAAGTTATTTCCCAAAGTAGATTTACATATTGATTATTTTGGATCAATACCAAAATCTTGTATATACGAACTTACAAACGAAGTAGAAAAAGTAGATGATATTTTAGAATTTGAAAGTTTAAAAGATTATGATAATCAAAAGAAATTAGTTTCCCATTTATTAAATAGTTTAGATAATATTTGCTTTGCAACCAAAGAATTAATTACTAAACTTAAAAGTGATAATTTAATATATGGAGAAATATTCATTAATTTAGATTTATTTCATAGGAATCTAAATAAAAGAGATATTATTAAAACAATTTTAAATGTTATTAAGAAAAGTGATTTAGAATTAAATATTGTTTTAATGATTGAATCAAATGTATCTAAAGAAAGTTTATATAATGATTTAGATATTTTATATGAATATTATAAAAAAGGAATAAATGGGGTTTACTTTATTAAGAATAAACAAGAAAATTTAGATTCGTATAAAGCTTTATTTGATAAATTTATAAAAGATGATATTGATTATATTGTTTTACTTGATTCTAAATTAACTAATCAAAATAAAGAAATTTATTATAATGCTAAAAGAATTATTTATAATTTATTTGAAATTCCTAGTGATAATTTCTTAAATATTATAAGAGAAGAAGAGATTATTTTAGAGTTTCCGGTGACACATCAAAATTATTTTAATTTATATGATGACTTAAGTAATCATTTTGTTTATGATTTATTTAAAGAAAATATAAAACTTTGTTTTACAACTATTGATATGACGATATTAGATACTGATATGTTGAATGAATATTGCAAGTTATTTAATGTTTTTCCATTTAATTTACATGATTTAGTTACACTTAATTTAAATATTTTAAATAGATTAAATATTAAAGATGATAAAAAAAATAATTTAATTGATGAGTTTAAAGAAAAAGCAAATGAATTGTTTTAACTTTAAATAGATGGAGGTAATGTAATATGGATAATTTAAGACTTGTTGTTATGGAGAATATTAAGGATTTAGGTGAAAAGGTTAATATTCACTTAAAAGAGATGATGGGTTCTACTCATGATTTAATTATTCCAATTGATGAGGTTAGATTCAACAATGGAGAAGGGAAGGTTGTCTTAAAGGAAAGTGTTAGAAAAAAAGATATTTTTATTCTAACTGATCCTATGAATCATTCGATTACTTATAAGATGTATAATTATTATAATCATAAAAGTCCAGATGATCATTATGTAGATGTTATAAGAACACTTTGTGCGATTCGTAATCAAGCAAACTCAGTATCACTAGTTATGCCACTTTTATATGCATCACGCCAACATAAAAGAGATGGACGTGAATCCCTTGACTGTGCAATTGCTTTACAAGAATTTATTCATCAAGGAGTATCAAATATTATTACATTTGATGTACATGATTCAAATGTGCAAAATGCTATTCCAAGATCATCATTTGATAATTTTTATCCAACAAATATTTTACTTGAAAAATTTGTAACTAGTGAAGATGTATCTAATGATAATTTACTAGCTGTTTCACCTGATAATGGGGCTTTAAAAAGAACGAGATTTTATGCTAATATGTTAGGTTGCGAGTTAGGTGGACATTTTGAGAAACATCGTGATGTTTATAAAGTAGTTGATGGCAAGAATCCTATTTTAGAACATGAATATATTGGAAAAGATGTTATGAATAAAGATATTATTATCGTTGATGATATGATCGCTAGTGGAGAATCAATGTTAGATGTTGCTCGTGAACTTAAAAAACGTGGGGCAAAAAGAATTTATATGTTTTCAGCTTATGCTATGTTTACAAAAGGTTTAGAAGTATTTGATAAGGCATATGAAGAAGGATTATTCACGAAATTATTTTCAACTAACTTATCATATATAAGTGATGAAGCTAAAGAAAGAGATTGGTTAAGTGTTGCCGATTGTTCTGAGTATTTAGCAAAAATTATTTATACATTTCACATCGGTGGATCTGTTTCTCCAATTTTAATGGCAACTAGTAAAGTACTAGAAGATTTTGCTAAAAATTAATTAAGAATAAAATAAAAGTAAGTCATCAAAAACTTACTTTTATTATACTTATTATTATTTATTACTATTAATAATTTCTTCAACTTCTTCAATTGTTAAATTAGTATATTTAGCAATTGTTTCAAGAGACAAATTATCGTTCCTCATATTAAGAACTACTTCTTTTTGGGTTTCTTGAATACCTTGTTCGATACCTTGTTCGATACCTTGTTCGATACCTTGCTCGATACCTTGACTAATGCCTGCTTTCAAGCCATCACGATACATTGTATGTTGTTCAATGAATTCTTCCATTTCTTCACTCATAATATCCTCCACATAATTATCATCAGAAGACAAATCAATAAGTTTTTTACTATATCTATTAAGCATTTTTTCCTCTTTAGTTAATCTTAACAATTCATCTTTATCTTTAATTGTTAATAACTTATACAATTTGTCCTTAATATCAAGTTTATCATAGCAAACTTTACTATAATAATCAAGATTTACAGAGATCATTTTAAATAAATAACCATCCGTATCATCATCTGAATAAGGGATTTCATATATTTTTTTAGCATCAATTTTATTTCCTATTTTTCCTTGATACCAATTTAAGTTAACTAAAACAACTCTTGTAATTTCTTTATAATAATTACCACTTCCAAGACTATAATTATTCTGAAGTTGATTCATCCCAAATAAAAAGTTTCTAACATACACACCATCAAAATGATTATTTAATTCGACGATCACTTTTTCATTTTTATAAGTAACTACTAAATCAACATATTTATTTCTTTCTTTGCGATTTACTCTAGGTAAGCGAATATTGTTAACCGTGACATTTCCGTGGATATCAGAGTAACTACAATCCAAGATTTGCATAACCAACCATTCAATCGTATCCATTTCTTTCTCATTTATCAAGTCATGAAAGACGGTGTCAGAGCGTATTTGTAATACCTCATTTTCTTTTAATCCTTTTTTAGTTTTTGTCATTTTTCTCCTTTCAAATTTATATTAATCAGATCTGATGAGTAGACTATAACAAAGTATTTTAAATATGTCAACTTCACTTAAATGCTTATAAAATAAGGAATTAGAAACATTTTTATTTAAAAATATAAATTTCTTCTAAGAGAATTTTATAAATTGTTTTTTAAAATTTAATCAATTTTTTAATTTTAAACCTAAAAAAAATTTTAAAAATTTTTATAGTAATAAATGTATAAAGTTATTTAATATTAAAAAATAGCAAGTATGATATGAACTGCTATTTTATATTTCTCGATATTTATCTTGATTTTTATAAGGATTTTTTTTGTCAATTTTATCAGTGAATAAAATACCATCTAAGTGATCTAGTTCATGTTGAAAAGCAATGGCTAATTCTTCTCGTGCCCGAATTCTTATTTTATTACCATCTTCATCATATCCTTCAACAGTAACTCTTGCGTATCTTGGAACAATTCCTTCAACTTCTCGATTAACTGATAAACAACCTTCACCTTCAGCAACATAAATAATTTCTTCGGAGTTACTAACTAGTTTAGGATTAAAAATAACATAATTATCAAATAATCCTTCATCATATTCATGAACGACAACAAAATATCTTTTTTTAATACCAAGTTGGATTGCTGCAAGTCCCATACCTGGTCTTAAATCATATTCTTCGGCTAACCTTGGAATTTGACTATTAGTTAAAAATTCAATCATATCATGAACTGTATCTTTATCTTTTTTACTTAAAGGAAATTTAACTTCTAAACTTTTTTCTCGTAATCTTTTATCTTTTTCATCTAATATATCTTTCATTAATAACATACTAATCACCACTGCATGGTATTATAACATAATTTTAAAAAAAAGGGAAGATATTTCTATCTTGCCCATCTAGAACCAATAATTATAACTAGTAAAATAAATAATACAATGATAATAGCATAATTTGAATTATTGCAATATCCGTAGTTTGGATAAATATAACCTACGTTACCACCTTGGCAGCCACATGAATTACCACCATATCCATAGTTTGGATAACCATAATACATAATATTACCTCCTTTATTATCTACTAATATAATACGTAAAATAATAAAATTGGTTATTATAAATAACTATAAATTACTAGTTAACTTAATAATTAAATCCATATTATCATCACGAGCAATTTTATTTTTATGAAATTCTCCACAATTCTTACATTTATAAATAATCTTATAAGTATCTTTAAATTTTTCTAATTTAATAGGTTCCAAAAGCCCTTTACAAGTATTTAATCTATCTCCGGGATTAATATCTAAATGTTTAGAATATAAACAATTTGGACAATGATCTCTTGCCGTATAATTTAATTTTTTAACTTCATACCCACAATTTTCACATATAAAATCTTCATCAATCATATTAAATCTTTTCATAACATCACAAGTAAATTGTATCAAAATAAAAATAAATTGTCTACTTGTACTAATAAAAAAAATAGATTATAATATTTCTTAATAAAGAAAGGAATTAAAATGACAAATATATTACCATACAATCAAGAATTAGAAAACAATAATTATACTTTTATAAAACCATCTGGATTAACTCTTACTAATCCTTTATTAACTTTTGAATCATTTGCTTATTTTTATACAAATAATCTTTTTTTAGAATTTCATAAAAGATTATTGAATTTACCTTTTAATTATAATAATGAAATATTAAATTACATGCATAATTCATTTGATATAGAAAATAATGATTTTAAAAAAGTTATAGAAACTTTAGGAAATGAATATAGTTCCTGGCAATTATTTAAAAATTCTAGTAATTTTTCAAGTTTTAATGATTTTGATTTTTTAATATCTATATTGGGTTTTGATTTAATTATTAATAATAAAGAAACTAATAAAAAAATAATAATTACGACTAATGAAAATCCATATGTAAAATATTATAATTATTCTTTAATGGATTATGTAATTGAATTTAAAAATAAATTAGAATATGATCAAGATACTAATACATTTAAAGAATTAAATAATAATACTTCTTTAGATAAGGAAATTAGTTTGGAAATAAGGGATATAAAAAGAAAAGTATTATTAAAAGATTGAATAAATTATTTTAAATAAAAAGAAGGTGATAACTTGATAATTAATGTTTTAGTAGAATTAACAAGTCGGAATATTGATAAAACTTTTACTTATAAAGTACCAGATAATTTAATAAATAAAGTAAAAACAGGAGTAAGAGTAATAGTTCCTTTTTCTAAACAAAAATTAGAAGGATTTGTTTTAGATATATTAAATACTTATGATAATACTTATGAATTAAAAGAAATAATTGATGTAATTGATCAAGATATTGTATTAACTAAAGAATTACTAGAACTTGGTAAATATATAAGTGAAACAACTTTATCAACTTTAATATCTTCTTATCAAGTAATGCTTCCAAGTGGTTATAAAGCAAATAAGAATAAGAAAGTAAATATTAAATATGAAACTTATGTTTATATAAATTATGATAATTTAAAAAATAGTAAGTTAACTAATAAACAATTAGAAATAATTAATATTTTAAATACTAAAAAGAATATAACTTATAATTATTTAAAAAAAATTAATACCAGTGTTGATACTTTAATTAAGAAAAATATTTTATATAAGGAGCGTGTTGAAGTTTATAGATTAAATGAAGAAGTTTCTTTAAAAGAAAAATATCCTTTAACAAGTTTACAACAAAGTGTTGTTGCTAGTGTTTTATTAAATAGTTTTAATACTTATTTACTTCATGGTGTAACAGGAAGTGGTAAAACCGAAGTTTATATGGAATTAATTGAGAAAGTTTTAAATAATAATAAAACAGCTATTGTTTTAATACCAGAGATTAGTTTAACACCACAAACTGTAAGAAGATTTAAAGAAAGATTTGGAAATTTAATTGCTATTTTTCATTCAGGTTTATCTGATAGTGAAAAGTATGATGAATATAGAAAAATTAAAAAAGAAAATATTAAAATCGTAATTGGTGCTCGTAGTGCTATATTTGCACCCCTTAATAATATTGGAATAATTGTTGTTGATGAAGAGCATTCATCATCATATAAACAAGATAATATGCCAAGATATGATGCTATAGAAATTGCTAAATGGAGGGGAAAATATCATAATGCCCCAGTAATACTGGGTTCAGCTACCCCTAGTTTAGAATCATATGCTAGAACTTTGAAAGGAGTTTATAAACTTTTAAAACTCGATAAACGTGTAAACAATAGAAGTTTACCAAGTGTAGAAATACTTGATATGTTTAAAGAAAAGAAACGAACCAAATTCTTTTCTGAAAAATTAATTCAAGAAATGAATAATGTTTTAAATAAAAATGAACAAATAATATTATTTTTAAATAAACGAGGTTACTCATCAACCGTTTCTTGTAGTGAATGTGGTAAAACCTTTGTTTGTCCTAATTGTGATATAACTTTAACTTATCATAAAACAAGTGGAATGTTAAGGTGTCACTACTGTGGCTATGCCGAGTCTCGTCCTAATAATTGTCCTAATTGTAATACGGATACTTTAACCAATTCTGGGTCTGGAACTGAACAAGTAGAAGAAGAGTTAAAAGATTTGTTTCCTGATTTTAAAACTATCAGAATGGACTTTGATACAACTAGCAAAAAAGGAAGTCATGAAAGAATTATAAATGATTTTAAAGACAAAAAATATCAAATTCTAATTGGTACCCAAATGATTGCTAAAGGACTAGATTTTCCTGATGTAACATTAGTTGGCGTAATTAATGCTGATAATAGTTTAAATATCCCAGATTTTAGAAGTAGTGAAACAACATTTTCTCTTTTAAATCAAGTAAGTGGTAGAAGTGGAAGAGGAGAAAAAGTAGGTAAGGTAATAATTCAAACTTATAATCCCGAACATTATGCTATTTTATATGCTAAAAATAATAATTATTTAGGGTTTTTCAAGGAAGAGATGAAAAATAGAAAACTTCTTAATTATCCTCCATATTATTATTTAGTTTTAATTCGTTTAAAAGGAAGTGATTATAACTATTTAAGTTTAGAAACCAAAAGAATAAATGAATTTTTAAGAAGTAATTTAAAACTAGAAATACTAGGACCTAGTCTTAGCAATCCTTTTAAAATAAATAATGTTTATAGATTTAATATTATTATTAAATACAAACAACTTGATAATTTATATTCAGTATTAAATAATTTACTAGAGCACTACAAAACTAATTCTAAAATAACTATTGATATTGATTTTAATCCAAAAAGTTTTTAAAATATCTTGATTAAATATGAAAAATAGGTTATTATTAATCCATAAAAGATAGAAAGTAGTTGATAATATGATTAAAAAAAATAATAAAAATTTTCAAAAAAATACGAATTTTAAAGTTAACTCAGAGTCAACTATGGGGGGGGTATAAACCGCCAATTTATAAATAAAATAATAAAAATTGACAAAATAAAGTACAAAGAATATGATAGATTAAAAGTAAGTCTTTTCATACTTTTTTGTGCTTTTTTAATTTAGAATTAAATAATTGCAAAAAAGTAAAAGATATACTATAATTATTACAGTAGTGGGGCTAGGTTATAATGGGAGGAAAAAATGAATAAAAAAACAAAAACATTAATACTTAGTATTGTAGTTACTTTAATACTTTTATTAACATTTACAGTAACATATGCCGCATTTGTATATAGGCAAACAGGTGAGGATAATCATCAATTAGTCCTTGGTGATATCTATATGCATTACACGGAAACTAATTCAGGTATCGATATCGATAACATGATGCCAATTAATATCAATGATTATACAACTTATAAAGTAAATCCCGTAATGGCAACTCAAGAAGTTGGAGATAATGAATTAAGTAGTTGTGTAGCAACTTATACAGGATGGAATTATCAATTTGATGAAGGATCAACTGCTGAAACTTTTTGCCGAGGAACAGGAACTTATGATGGAGGTTATACTTTCCAAGACGATTTAGATGATGGTATTTATAATGAAAACCAAATTCAAGAACTGGTCTCATTAAATATAATAGTTCAAAAATTAGAAAATTTAGAATATTTTGAATTTACTATAAGTGGAAAGAATACATATAAACAAAAAGATATATGGTATGATGTTGTATTAAATCATGGAGATGTACCAGAAGGAAAATTAGAAGAAAATCGCATAAATGATGAATCTTTAAGATTTGCTTTATTAGAAGTAAATGGTGAAAATCAAAAAAATATTTTTTACAATAGAAGTTATTCAAGTTTAGAAAACAAAAGAGTTCATGTTGAAATAATACCTAAAAATACAACTGAAGAGATTAATAAAACTTATCGTTTATATATGTGGATTGATGATAGTGTTGTAATTGGTAATATGAATGAAGATTATACAATGGAAGAATGGAAAGATGTATTTGCAAGTATTAAGGTAAATGTAACTGGTGACTTTAACGAAAAAGAGTTACAATTGGAATATGAACATAAATATAATGTAACTGATGAATCTTGTTTTACAGTAGAGACTGTAGATTATGATGGTGATATAGGGGTTGCAATTACAGATTATGATAGATTTGATAGAAGGTGTGGAAGTGATGTTGTTATACCTAAAACAATAAATGGTTATGAGGTAACTACTATAGGTTTATCAAGTTTTTATAATTATTCTTATGAAATTAAATTAACAAGTGTTGTAATTCCTAATACGGTAACTAGAATAGAAGAATCAGCATTTTGGGGAAATAGTATTACAAATGTAACATTCGAAGAGAATTCTAAATTAAATTATATTGATTCAGAAGCATTTGATAGCAATCAAATAACTAGTATTGAAATACCGAATAGTGTAATAACAATTAAAGAAGATGCATTTGGTGATAATCCTTTATCAAATGTAATCTTTGAAGAAAACTCTAAATTAGATTATATCGGAGATATTGCATTTAAAAATTATTATGATCTTCTTCAGGAAGTAACGATTCCGGATTCAGTTACTTATCTATCTTGTAGTGCTTTTCATGATAGTGTAAATGTTATTAAAAAAGATAGTTTAACTTGTACTGAAGCTGGTCCACAGTAAGAATTAGAAGAGAAATCTTCTTTTTCTTTTTTTAAATATTTCTTTAAAAAGTTAAAATTCATGATATACTTATAAAGTAAGATAGATTAGGAGATAATATGAATTTTAAAGAAGGTAAATGGAATAAAGAAATAAATGTATCTGATTTTATAAAGAATAATATTACAAGATATGATGGAGATGAAAGTTTTTTAGTTAGTACTAGTGATAAAACTAAGAAAGTATGGAGTAAATGTTGTAAGTTATTAAAAAAAGAACTTGAACTTGGTGTTTTAGATATAGACACAGATCATGTATCTGGAATTAATAATTTTAAGCCTGGTTATATAGATAAAGAAAATGAAGTAATTGTTGGTCTTCAAACTGATGAACCACTTAAAAGAATGATGAATCCATTTGGAGGACTAAGGATGGTTAAGAATTCTTTGAAGGCTTATAATTATAAAATGAATCCTGATATTGAAAAATATTTTCCTATGTTTACTAAGTCGCATAATGATGGAGTTTATGATGCTTATACAGATGAAATTAAACTTTGTAAGCATGTTGGATTAATCACGGGACTTCCTGATGCATATGGACGTGGAAGAATAATTGGGGACTACAGAAGAATTGCTTTATATGGAATTGATTATTTAATAGAAGAGAAGAAAAAGGATTTAAAAGGTATTCCTGTTAAACTTGATGAAAGTATTCGTCTTCGTGAAGAAGTAAGTATGCAAATTAAAGCCTTAGAAAAAATTAAAGAAATGGCTTTATCGTATGGATTTGATATTTCACTTCCTGCTAAAAATAGTTTTGAGGCAGTTGAATGGCTTTATCTTGGATATTTAGCAAGTGTTAAAGAAAATAATGGGGCGGCGATGAGTCTTGGTCGGGTTGATGCATTTTTAGATATTTACTTTGAACATGATCTAAAAAATGGTTTAATAACTGAAGATGAGGTTCAAGAATTGATTGATCAATTTGTTATTAAGTTAAGACTTGTTAGACATTTAAGGACTCCTGAATATGATGAATTATTTTCAGGTGATCCAACCTGGGTTACAGCATCAATTGGTGGGTGTGATAAAAAAGGTAGATCGATGGTTACGAAAACTTCTTTTAGACTTTTGCATACCTTAACTAATTTAGATCCGGCACCAGAGCCTAATATGACCGTTTTATGGAGTGAAAATTTATCTGAGAACTTTAAAAAATACTGTGCTCGTATGAGTATTCAAACTGATGCTATTCAATATGAAAATGATGACTTAATGCGTCCTATTTATGGAGTCGATTATGCTATTGCTTGTTGTGTATCTGCAATGGAGTTAGGAAAAAACATGCAATTCTTTGGAGCTCGTTGTAATATGGCTAAAGCATTATTATATAGTATAAACGGAGGATTCGATGAAATTGAAGGTGTTCGAGTACTTGATAATATTCCTTTATTAGATGATGAAATATTAAACTATGAAAAAGTTAAAAAGAATTTCTATAAAGTTTTAGAAAAAACTGCTAAAATTTATGTTGATAGTATGAATATTATTCATTATATGCATGATAGATATGCATATGAGGCTAGTCAAATGGCTTTACATGATACAAATGTTAAAAGATTAATGGCTTATGGAGTTGCAGGTTTATCAGTAGTTGTTGATAGTTTATCAGCTATTAAATATGCGAAAGTTAAACCAATTCGTAATGAACAAGGAATTGCTGTTGATTTTTCCGTTATTGGAGATTATCCAAGATATGGAAATGACAATGATCAAGTTGATAATATTGCAAGAGATATTTTAAAGAAATTTTATCATGAACTATCTCGTCATGAAACCTATAGAAATAGTTTTCCGACAATGTCAATTTTAACTATAACTTCAAATGTTGTTTATGGTCATAAAACAGGAACTACTCCTGATGGAAGAAAATCGGGAGAAGCATTTGCACCAGGAGCTAATCCAATGCATGGACGTGATAAATGCGGAGCGCTTGCCAGTTTAAATAGTGTTTCAAAACTTGATTATATTAATTGTTGTCGTGACGGAATTAGTAATACATTTACAATTATTCCAACCACTCTTGGTAAAAATTTGGATGAACAAGTAAATAACTTATGTGGTATTTTAGATGGTTACTTTCTTCAGGGTGCTCATCACTTGAATGTTAATGTCTTAACCAAAGAATTATTAATTGATGCTAAAAATAATCCCCTAAAATATCCTTTATTAACTATTAGAGTATCTGGTTATTCTGTTCGTTTTAATCGTTTAACTGATGAACAAAAAGATGAAGTTATAAAAAGAACTTTCCATGAGGTAATGTAAGATGTTAGGAAGTATTTCATCAATTGAAACATTAACTAGTGTTGATGGACCAGGTATAAGAACAATTGTATTCATGTCAGGATGTAAGAAACGTTGTTTATATTGTCATAATCCTGAAATGTTTAAAATGGGAAAACCTAATTATTCTGATCAAAATTTAGTTAATAAATTAGTTCGTTATAAAAATTATTTTAAAAGAGGAGGAGGAATCACTTTCTCAGGAGGTGAACCACTACTACAAACTGATTTTTTAATATCTGTTTGTAAAAAGTTAAAAAAAGAAAATATTCATATAGCAATTGATACTGCTGGAGACTTTAATGGTAATATAAAAGAATTATTAAAATATGTTGACTTAGTAATTTTGGATATAAAACATACTAATAAAAAAGAATATGAATTTTTAACTAAATCAAAAATGAAAAAAGTAGAAGAATTCATTAAAATATTAAATGAAACTAATATTCCTGTTAGTTTAAGACAAGTAATAATCCCAGGTTTTAATGATAATTTAAAATATTTAAAAAGTTTAAAAGAATATATAAAAAGAATAAAAAATATTCGTGATATAACTTTTATTCCTTATCATAAACTTGGAATTGGAAAGTATTTAGAACTTGATATTTATTATCCAATGGATAAGATAGTTGAAATGGATTTTAATAAATGTCAAGAACTTTATCAAATTTTTTTGGAATTATAATTTAAGAAAGTGTTTTGTATTTGTAGACAAAATGCTTTTTTTTTACTATAATAAACATTGTTAAGGTGAAATGTATGTATAGTTATATTATAGGAAAAATAGTTGATATTAAAAGTGATAGTGTTACTTTAGATAATCAGGGAATTGGATATTTAATTCATACACCTAGTCCTTATGCTTTTAATGAAGGAGAAGAGTATAAAGTTTACTTGTATCAACAAATTAAAGAAGATGAACATTTATTGTTTGGTTTTAAAAGTTTAAGTGAAAAAGAATTATTTTTGAAATTAATTAGTGTTAAAGGATTAGGTCCTAAGATGGCGTTACCTATTATTGCTATGGGAAGTATATCAGGAATTGCTGATGCAATCAATAGAGAAAATATTTTATATTTAAAAAAATTTCCCAAAATTGGTGATAAGTTAGCTCGTCAAATGATCCTTGATTTAAAAGGTAAACTTGAAGTTACGGAAGAACTATCTTTAACTGGTACAGATGAAGTTTATGAAGCATTACTTGCTCTTGGTTATAAAGATAAAGATATTAAAAGTATTATTGGTCGTGTTAACAAGGAACTTGATGTTTCTGAACAAATTAAAGAGGCACTTCGTTTAATGATTAAATGATTGGAGGTATGAATGAAAAGAATAATTGATTCAGAAAGTGGTACGGAAGATACTTTAATAGAATCTAGTATAAGACCGCTTAGTATCGAGGAGTATATTGGTCAAAGTGAAGTTAAAGATAATATTAAAGTGTTTATAGATGCAGCCTTAATTCGGGATGAAGCCCTTGATCATGTTCTTTTATATGGTCCTCCAGGACTTGGAAAAACAACGCTTGCGATGATTATTGCTAATGAACTTCATAAAAATATAAAAACCGCTAGTGGCCCAGCTATTGAAAAGCCAGGTGATTTAGCAGCAATATTATCAACTCTTGAACCAGGGGACGTGTTGTTTATTGATGAAATTCATAGAATTCCAAGACATATTGAAGAAATACTTTATCCGGCGATGGAAGATTTTACTTTAGATATTGTAATTGGTAGTGACTCAGGGGCTCGTAGTATAAAAATCGATCTTCCTCCATTTACCCTTGTTGGGGCAACAACAAGAGCTGGAGACTTAACAAGTCCTTTAAGGGATCGTTTTGGAATAGTTTGTAAACTTAAATATTATACTAATGAAGAATTACAAATGATAGTTGAAAGAACCAGTCGAGTTTTAGATATGCCAATTGAAAGTGATGCAGCTATGTCCCTTGCAACAAGAAGTAGAGGAACTCCAAGAATTGCTAATCGTTTATTTAAAAGAGTCAGAGACTTTGCTCTTGTTTCTGGAGCTTCAAAAATCGATTTAGAAACATCAGAAAATGCTTTAAATCGTTTAAAAGTGGATACATTTGGTTTAGATGAAATTGATCATCAATATCTAAGAAGTTTAATTGAAAAATTTAATGGAGGACCAGTTGGAGTTGAAACACTTGCGTCAAGTATCGGAGAAGAAGTTACAACTTTACTTGATGTATGTGAACCATTTTTACTTCAACATGGATTCATTAAAAGAACTCAAAGAGGAAGAGTTGCGACACAGAAATCATATAAACATCTAGGAATTAATTATCAAGAAAATTTATTTTTATAAGGAGTCTATATGGAAAGAATTATTGATATAAAATTAAGAGATTTAAATAATTCAGGGGGATTAGGTGACTTAGAAAGAAAAATTTGTGATGTTTTTGTAATTGATGATAATCAAATTAAAAGGAAAATTAATTTAGATTTGGGTAATCCTAAGTTACAAGGATATTTAAAAAAATTTGAAAAAAATTTAACTAGTAGAAAAGATGTAATGGTAGAAAAAGCTTTAGAAAATACTGGAAAAAAGCGTATTAGAAATAATTTAATAGCATCTCCACTTTATATAACATCTTTTCTAGCTCTTGCTCTTAGTTTAATGGGAGTTCCTGAAGTTATTGGAATACCGTTATTTCTTGCATCACTTGGGATTGGAATATCAAGTGTTGCCCTTACTAATATGCGATCATTATATACTAAACCAGAGGATGAAAAAGCAATTCAAATACTTGAAGAAAAAATTAAAGAGTGTAAAGATTTACAAAATGAAATGGAAAAAGTATTAGATGATAAACAAGAGATAAAAGTAGAAGTTAAAGAAGTGGTTGCTCCTAAAAAAGAAAATATTAGTGCTATTAGTACTAAGGATGTAACTCTTGAAAAAGAACAAAAAATTATGGAAGAAAATCGTCGTATTTATAATACCGCAATGGAAACAAAACGAGTGGTAGAAAGAAAATCAAAATTTGATTATCCTGAACTTTATAGTAGAGTTGCTATGATTGAAGAATTATTAAAAGAAAAACCAACTTCACGATATCCAAATGGTAGAATTGATGATGTTCCAGAATATTTAAAAAAAGGAAGAAGATGATATAATGAAAGTGAGTGATTTTGACTACGAATTAGATGAAACTTTAATTGCGCAAACCCCAATTCTTAAACGTGATGAGTCTAAATTAATGGTTTTAAATCGAAAGAATGGAAGGATTAAACATCAAACTTTTCGTGATGTAATTGATTATTTAGAGCCAGGTGATGCCTTAGTATTAAATGATACTAAAGTAATACCGGCAAGACTTATAGGAGAAAAGGAAGATACTAAAGCAGGAATTGAAATATTGATGCTAAAAGATTTAGGGAATGATACTTGGACTTCTTTAGCTAAACCGGCTAAAAGAATTAAAGTTGGTTCCATTGTAAATTTTGGTAACGGTCTTTTAAAAGCTTTGTGTGTTAAAGTAGAAGATGATGGTATTAGACATTTTAAATTAATATATGAAGGAATTTTAATGGAAATTTTAGATAAACTAGGTAATATGCCACTTCCACCATATATTCATGAAAAATTAAATGATAAAGATAGGTATCAAACAGTATATGCTAAAAATATTGGTTCCGCTGCTGCTCCAACAGCAGGGCTTCATTTTACGAAAGAACTTTTAGATAAAATAAAAGAAAAGGGTGTAAATATTTTGTTTATTACTCTTCATGTTGGACTTGGAACCTTTAGACCAGTAATGGTAGAAGATATTCATGATCACGAAATGCACAGTGAATATTATTCGATGACAAGTGAGGTTGCTAATAAATTAAATGAGATAAAGAAAAGTGGTAAAAAAATTGTTGCTGTTGGAACAACTTCAACTAGAACTTTAGAAACTATCATGACTAAATATGGTGAGTTTAAAGAGTGTAGTGGTATGACTAATATCTTCATCTACCCTGGTTATGAATTTAAAGGAATTAATGGATTAATTACTAATTTTCATTTACCAAAGTCAACTCTTATCATGTTAGTAAGTGCATTTTCTAAAAAAGAATATATAATAAATGCTTATATGATAGCTCAAAAAGAAAAATACCGATTCTTCTCATTTGGAGATTCGATGATAATTATTTAGGAGGCTAACTATAATAAGTCAAGTGCTTTTTAACAAAAAAATAAAAATTGGAAATTATCCCACGCCAAAAAGACTTCAAAAGTTTAAATTTTTAAAAATTTGAAGTTTGTCGACAAATAATTTATTTATTCCAATT
>JAFURC010000015.1 GCA_017472015.1 Bacilli bacterium | reverse complement strand
TATGTTATTTATTTTTATGACTTTTTTGTGTGTTAACTACAATAAAAATTCAACATAATTTTTATTATTCTTATAAAAGAAAAACGCACAAAAAGATGATAATATTCATTATACTACCACTTCTTATACGTCTATTAATAATATTCAAATTTATAATTAAATCAGAATAAAATTGGCGGACTATACCCCCCCCGTAGTTGACTCTGAGTTAACTTTTTTGTTTAGAAATTTTGTAACTTTTTTTGAAAAAACTTTAATCACTCTAATCAACTACCTTTCTTATCATATGCATTTATCATACAATACTTTTCTACATTTATCAACTATTTTTTATAAATTTCTTCTATTTTCTTTACATAGTTATGTATATCTAATTTATTATTTAATATTAATTTATTGTTTTTATTATTAATAATTATTTTAGCCCACTCTAAACTTGTTTTATTTAAAGAAATAAAATGAATTTTATTACTTATAGTAATAGACTTATCTAATTTATCTGATACATATACATCTTTATTATTAACTTGTTGTTCAATTACTGAAATTGGGAATCCTTCATATAAAGATGGAAACAAATAAATATCAAACATATTAATTAAATTAGGTATATCTAATCTATTATTTAGAAATATTACTTTGTTATTTAAATTTAAGTTATTTACTTTATCTTTTATTTTATTAAGTAAATTACCTTCTCCTATAAGAATTAATTTATAATTATTTTTTAATTTGTTAATATCATTAAAAATATCAATTATAAATTCATGATTCTTTTGACTTTCAAATCTTCCTATATGACCTATTACTATATCTTTTTTATCTATATTAAATAAATTCCTATATTTTATTCTATCTTTATTATTTTGATAATATTTATTATAATCAATACTATTTGGAATTATTAAACTTTTTTTATTAAAACAAAATTTAGAACAATTAATAGTTGGAGCTATATAAATATAGTTATTATTTTTATATATTTTTTTTATTAAATTATTGATTAATAATTTAATTTTAAATTTATCATTATCAATATTAGTATTATGAGCATGAATAATAACTTTTTTAATATATTTACTAGCAATTCTAGCATATATTAACCCAAAGGCATTATAACAATGAATATGAATAATATCATAGTTATTATTTTTTAAATATTTTTTTAATTTATTTAAAGATAAAATATTTCTTAAAAAGAAATTTCGATAATTTTTCTTTAATAATGAAACAATTGTTTTATTATTACTTTTATTAACGAACGTTAATATGTCTATTTGATAATTATTTAAATTTAATTTTAAATCATTTATAACTTTTTCTATTCCACCTATGTTGTAATAGTCTAAAAACATTAATACCTTTTTACTTTTCTTCTTCATTTATATTATAAAATTTTCTTATTTGATTTTCGATTTCTTCTTTTAACTTAGTATTTTGTTTTAAAAGAAGTTTAACATTTTCTTTACCTTGTCCAAGTTTTTCTCCTTTATAAGAAAACCAAGAACCAGATTTTTCAATTACATTGGCTTCTACTCCTAAATCAATAATTTCTCCTTCTTTACTTACTCCTTCACCATACATGATATCAACACTTGCTATTCTAAATGGTGGTGCAATTTTGTTTTTAACTACTTTTATATTAGTTCGATTTCCCATGACTGAGTCACCTATTTTAATTTGTTCACTTTTCCTGACATCAAGTCTTATTGATGAGTAAAACTTTAATGCACGACCACCTGGTGTTGTTTCTGGGTTTCCAAACATAACCCCAACTTTTTCTCGTAATTGATTAATAAAAATAGCAATTGTTTTGGTTTTATTAATGGTTCCAGATAACTTTCTTAAGGCTTGGCTCATTAATCTGGCTTGAAGACCAACATGACTGTCTCCCATCTCACCATCTATTTCTGCTTGAGGAACAAGAGCGGCAACTGAGTCAATTACAACTATGCTAATGGCATCACTTCTAACTAATGCCTCACATATTTCTAAGGCTTGTTCTCCGGTATCTGGTTGAGCTAATAATAATTCATTTATATTAACTCCTAAGTTTTTAGCATACACGGGATCAAGCGCATGTTCAGCATCAATAAAAGCGGCTCTTCCTCCAAGTTTTTGAACTTCTGCTATCGCATGAAGAGCAAATGTTGTTTTACCACTTGACTCTGGTCCATATATTTCAATTATTCTTCCCTTAGGATAACCTCCAGCTCCAAGAGCAATGTCTAAAGATAAACTACCACTTGATACTACTTCAACCTTAGCATGAGTATTATCCCCAAGTCGCATTACAGCCCCTTTTCCAAATTGTTTTTCCAAGTCTTGTAAAACACTTTCTAATGTTTTATCAATATCTTTTTTTGTATTATTCATAATCCTCCTTATAAACTACTTCTATCTTCTAAAGTAATTGTATCTTCTTTAATTTAGAAAATCAATATAGTTTACTTATATTTAAATTTATTTTTTTAATAATTCTTTAATTTCTTCTAATGATAAATTAATACACTTAGAAATTAATTCTAAAGACATATCATTTTTATACATATTAAAGATAATTTGTTTTCTAGTTTCACTTACTCCATCATAAATACCTTCATGATATCCTTCTTTCACACCTTCAAAGTAATCTAGTGCATTATTAAATAATTGTATCTCCATAAATCTCCTTTCTTTCTATAACTTGCTCATGAACAAGTTAACTATAGCAAAAATAATTAGAAAATACAAAAATCGATTTTCTCTAGGGAAATTACTTATTTTTTTATTTTTTTAACTTCAAAATGAATTTTTCTCTAAAAGAAAAATTCAAATTAACATAAATATTTCTTAAAAATTGAATTTTATATTTTACACAATTTGACACAATATTTTTTTAATAGTATAATGAAGAAAAGGAATTTATATATGATAATTGAAAATAATGCTTATAATGAACTAATAATTAATAAATCAAAATTTATAACTTATATCTATAAAGTTAAAACAACCCTTGAAATTAATAATTATTTAAATAATTTAAAAAAAGAATATAAAGATGCAACCCATATTTGTTATGCATATATTCTAAATAATCAAGAAAGATTTAATGATGATAATGAACCAACTGGAACTGCTGGAATGCCTATTTTAGAAGTACTTAAGAAAAATAACTTAAACTATGTTGTCTGTTTTGTTATTCGCTATTTTGGAGGTATTAAACTCGGAAGTGGTGGTCTAATTCGGGCTTATTCTAATAGTTGTAGTAGTTGTTTAAAAAATACCAATATTAAAAAATTAGAAAAATTATCTAAAATAAGTTTAACTATTTCTTATTCAGATAATAAAGTAATAAATACTTTAATAAATGATAATAATATAATAGATAAAATTTATTCAGATGATATTACTTATCTTTTATTAGTAAATGAAGAAATATTAAAAAAAATAGATTCGTATAATTTTAAATATCAAATAATTGATGATAATTATTTTTAAATAATAATATGACTTATAATCATAACAAAACTACCTATTAGAAAGCCAAGATATAAAATTTTATTTTCATGATATTTAAATGACTCAGGCAATAATTCTCTTAAACTAATAGTTGTCATGATACCTGCTATTAAACTAAATACTAGACCTATTATAAAGTTATTTACAAACTTACTTAGAAAAAGATAACATATAATTGCACCAAATATTTCACTAAAACCAGAAATTAAAACTATAAAGAATGTTTTTAATTTCTTTTTTGTTGCATAATAAAGAGGAATTGCTATACTTATTCCTTCAGGGATATTGTGTAAACTAATTGCAAAAGCTAGTTTTATTCATAAATTAAAGTCAACTCCTGAAACCATAAAAGTAATAATCCCTTCAGGTATATTATGTAAAACAATTGCTAACATGGAAATAATTCCAACTTTTTTTAAAGAATTAGAATTTTCTTTATCTACTTTCGAAGATATAAAATATGATAAGTTAATACCTAATATAAAGAAAAATATTATAAGTAATAATCTAAATAATAAATGATAATTACTTAAATAATTAAAAGAAGATGGAATTAAATCTATAATTGAAATAGTTAACATAACTCCACTTGCAAACGATAAAGAAAAGGTAATTATTTTATCCTTATTTCCTTTAATAAAAATTATAAAATAACCAATTATCGTTGAAAGACCTGCTAAACTTGTTAATATAAAACTTGCTAATATATTCATATTAAATTATATGAAATTTTATATTAGTTATTAAAAAGAAATGAAAGTAAATTTGATCTACCTTCATTTTCCTAAAAATCCTTTTAATTTAAATAATATTATTACTATTTATTAGTATCATTATTAAATGTATTAATAATTGTTTCAACTTCTTCTAAAGTTAAATTAGTGATAGATAATATATCTTCTAATTTAAAATTTTTATTATACATATTAAGAACAATTTCTTTTTGTTTATTTGCATTTCCTTGTTCTATTCCTTGTTTGATACCTTCTTTAAAACTTTCAGCTTTTTCTTCTTCAATAATTGCTTGATTAATTTTCTCGTTTTCTTCTTTCCAATCAAGGTAACTTCCTACAAGTTCTTCGTTTTCATTCATGGTAGATACCACTCCTTCCATTAATTCTTTAATTTCAGGTTTTATTCGAACTAAATCTATTATCTTTTTAAAATCTTCTTGTTTTGATACTTTCATAGCTGCACATAAAAGCATTAAATCCTCTTCATATAATTCGAATTTCCCTTGATATTCATTATGATACCAAAGATTGTGACATTCAGCAATATTAATATTGAAAACTTTAAATTTTTTACTTAGAATATTTCCCTCTTCATTTCTTAGTAAATATTCATCAAATACTTTTTTATTTTCTAAATCCGTAAAATAAGTATTAAAATTGATTAATAATGTAATTCCTAAATTAGAATAACTTTCACCCTCAGGTAAACTTCTTCCAGCAACTTCAAATGAATAATATAAATTTCTATCAGTTACACTTTCATAAAATTTCTTTTTAACATTAATTTCTAAAACTAATTTATATTTATCTCTTGTTTTAATAGATACCAAAACATCTTTTTCTTGTTTCTTTTCACCAATTGTCTTATTGGAATTTTTAAGTGGTAATAAAGATACTTTTCCTTCTAAATCTTTGTATTCGATTTTTAGAATTCTTGATAGTAATACGGTTAATATTTCTAAATGTTCTGTGTTGGCAAACATGATTTTAAATGCTTCGTCATAGCAAAGTTCAATCATCTCACCTGGTTTTAAATTTCTTTTTTTATTTAACATATTCTGTTTCACATTCAGCTCCATTTATTTTAAAAACATAAAATATCAAACTTATTCCAGTTATCATTAAAATAAAACTCATAACATTCAATTTATCAATTTTATCTTTAGAAGTATTAGGTACTTCAATAACTTGGACTATTTTTTCATTTTCTAAACTCAAATTAATTATTTCTTGATCTTCACTAATAGTAAATTCTAATACACTATCACTTTTTATATAATCAGGATTACTTTCAATTTCTTTTATAGAATAAGTTCCAATTGGTAAATTAGTTAAATTTAACTTACCATTCGTATCAGTCTTTCCTTCATAGATTAATTTATCTTTTTTATAAATTGCAATTAAAGTATTTGATATACCTTCTTTAGTAATTGAATCTATTTTATTTAATTCAATTGATCCTTTAGGTAAATAATTTTCTAAATTTATAATTTCTAAAATATCAGTATCTTGATCTTTATATGTAAGATCAAAGTAATATCTTTCTTTATTAACTAAATTTCCATTTGAACTTTCCATTTCTTCTATATAATATGAGCCAAGATATAAATTATCTAAAGAAGCAACTCCATCTTCATTTGTAATTAAAGTTTCTATTAATTTATCTTTTTCATGAATTAATTTATTACCTAAATAAATATCATCTTTAGCATATAAATTAAATTTAACTCCATGAAGAGGTACTTTATTATAAGTTATTCCCTTATTAATTACCAATTCTTCACCTCGTTTATTTATCTTAATACTTCCTGTTATTATTTTTTCATTTTCTAAACTCAAATTAATTATTTCTTGATCTTCACTAATAGTAAATTCTAATATACTATCACTTTTTATATAATCAGGATTACTTTCAATTTCTTTTATAGAATAAGTTCCAATTGGTAAATTAGTTAAAGTTATTTTTCCTTCTTTATCAGTTTTTCCTTTATAAATTAATTTATCTTCTTTATAAATTGCAATTAAAGTATTTGATATACCTTCTTTAGTAATTGAATCAATTTTATTTAATTCAATTGATCCTTTAGGTAAATAATTTTCTATGTTAAGAACTACTTGATCATTTTTTGGTATATCAAAATAATATAGTTGATTACTTATTAAATTATTATTATCACTTTCTATTTCTTTTAAATAATAAGAACCTTGATACAAATTATCTAAAGAAACTATTCCTTCTTGATTAGTTATTAAAGTATCAATTAATTCATCTTTTTTAAAAACTAATTTATTACCTAAATAAATGTTTTCTTTAGCATACAAATTAAATTTAACACCAAGAAGAGGAATTTTATTATAAGTAATTTTATCTTCAATTATTACTTCTTCACCTAATTTATTTATTTTTAAATTACCTTTTATCCTTTCATTTGGAAAATTAATTACAATTATATTATCATTAAATTCATTTTTTTGAAATTCTGTTTTGTTTGATATAGTAAATTTAATTGGTTGTTTATTTAAATTATAACCAGGAATTACTTGTTCTACTTCCTCTACTTGATAATTACCAAATAAACCTTTTGGTGTTGTAAAACTACCATCCGATCCTGTTTCAAATTCACATATTGTTTTTAAATTTGGATAAGTTACTTCTTGACATACATATTGATTAGTATCTAAATTCTTTATTTTAAATTTAATACCCGATAAATTAATATTCTCACCTGTATCCCGATCAACTTTTTGAACTTTTACTTTACTTGCTATTTTTTTATTAACTACTACTTTTTGAACAATATTTTTTGTATTTTCGTTTATTTCAATTTCAAAGTCATTGGCTTTTAAATAACCTTCGGTTGTATTTCTTTGTTTAAATATATAAATTCCATAAGGTAATCGAATATTTAAATAACCATTTTGATCGGTTGTTTTACTTGCTATTAGTTTATTAGTACTTTTTAAATAAATATCAAAGGTAATATTTGGTTCATAATCGAGTATTCCAGTTTCATTATCCATTACTTTTTTTATGGTAATATCTTTTTTTATAGCTTCTTCATAAACTTTTATTTCACTTACTAAATCAGTTTTAGTAAGGGAAAATTCATAAGTTTTATAATTAAGTAAATAACCATAACTAGGTTCTATTTCTTTCAATTTATAATTACCAAGAGCTAAATATTTACTTACTTTTCCTTCATTATCAGTTTCTATTTTATCAATTAAATTATTATCTTCATCATAAATACCAAAGATAGCACCTCCTAATTTATTATCACCTATAGGATTATTTAAAGTATCAGAATCTTTTTTTAAAACTTCGACTTTAGCACCTTGAATATTTAAATTAATAGTTGCTAATTCATCTATATCTACTCTTAAATGAGCCACTTTTTGACTAGTACCATTACTTGGGATATAAAGAATTGATGGGTTATTATCATATTTTTTCTTTTTTAAAATAATTTTACTTTTACCAACTTTTAAAGGATTAATTGTTATTTCATTATTTTTAATTTTAACACTATTACCACCATCATCTAAAACTTCATAACTATCTAAAACATTATTAGCATCACTACTTGCTATTGTCATATTATAATAACCGTTGAAAGTATCTCCATCAAAAGTTGGTTTTATATGATGTGAATTAACTAAATCCATGATTATATTTTTTTCATAAGATACATCTATGTAATTACCATAACCATATCTTTCAGTATAAAATTCAACTATATGATTAGTTGATACTTCCCATATCAAAGCCTGAGTTGCCATTCTAAATCTTGTTGTAGTATGCCCCGGGTATTCATATCCATAATAACCAATTAAACCAATTAATTCCTTAGTTTCTAAACTTAAATTTAAATTATCAAGACCAATTTCTTCTTGGTAATTAAAATCTGTTACCAATACTCCTGGTTCAACACAATAAACAACTTTATCATCAATTGTATAAAACGATAAAATATTCGAACTATATTCTCCACCTCCTCTTCTTACATAATAAATATTTTCTTGAAATTCCATATTTAATTTACTACTTGCCTGAACATCTAACATTAAACAAGTAATTAAACATAATATAAAAATAAATATTTTCTTCATCATAATCTCCTTTCTTTCTCTAAAAAATCAAGAAACGAGTCCTATTATAACGAAAGAATAGAAAATGTCAAATTTTGTAAATTTACATTTTATTAACATTTTTAAACCAATTTCTATTTTTATAAAAAATTAAACTTTAATTCAAAAAATTCAGATAATTTAAATATGCAAATTCAAAGATTAGTAAAAATAAATTAAAAAAAATAGGAAAAAAATTTTTTTCAAATTAAATTTACTATTTTAATTATTATAATCAATTCCAAAGATACAGTTATTATAAATAATGACTACTTTTATTATCATAACTAAAAAAATAAGTCAAGATTTTATTTATGTCTTAACTTATTTATCAAATAATTCAGAATGAGTACCAGTTGCAAATAATACTAGTATTAAAGAATCATTTTGGTATTTATAGATTAGCAACCAATCAGGTTCAATATGGCATTCACGACAATCTTTGTATGTTTTATCATTAATTAGTTGATGATCTTTATATTTAGGTTCCAATTGTCCTTTGTTAGCTAATTTTTCTACAACAGAAATTAATTTTTCAAGGTCTTTTCCTTGCTTAAAAATTTTTTTTAATTGTTTATCAAATTTATTAGTAGTATCTAATTCTAACAATGTATTTTCTATGCTAATCGTTTTCATTTAAAATATCCTCAAACATTTGTCTTACATTGTGATAACCTTTTCTTTGACCATTTTCCAATTCTTGAATAATTTTTTCCCCTTCTTCTAAGGCTTCAAGTAATTCAACACTTGGTTTAGGATTTGTTACTTCAAAAGGTAATCCTCCTCTTTTTATAACTTGTTTAATAGACATATTTATAAACGTACTCATATTAAGACCTAAATCTTTTAATATGTTTGTTGCTTCTTCTTTATCTCTGGCATCTACTTGAACATTAATAGCACTTGTTAGCGTTTCCATATAACATAACACCTCTTCCTTTTTCAAATAAATTATATCAATTTTATAGAGTTTTGTCAACAAAACCCCAACAAAAATCAATGAAATAACAACATTTTTTTGTTTTAATTATTATAATCAATTCCAAAGATACAGTTATTATAAATAAATTTTATTATCTTCGTATCATCATTGGTATTATAGAAATCAGTTAAAAGTTTATTAAATTCTATAATATTCTCCTCAGGTACAGTAATAATTCCTGCACCATTTTCAATCATAACTTTATTAGCAATTATCATACTAGTTCGTTTATTTTCACAAGAAAACAACTGACTTCTTGCTCCATATAACATTAATTTTATAGCTCTTAAATTTGGTGTTTTTATGCTAAATATTTTAGAAAGTTCTTCTTCTACTTCACTTTTTACCAGAATACTTGGTTTATAATCAGTTCCTGAAATTCCTACATTACCTTCTCTTAAAACTCTCCATTTTAAAGATTCATTTCGGGAAACATATGAATTAATTAAACAAATATAATTAAGGTTTAACTCAGAATCTAAGTTATTAAGTACTCCCCTCCAAGCATCGCGTAAATTTAAAATACAAGTTATATCATCTAATTTAAGATTGAAAGCATTTATTCCATCTAAAATTGTTTGAGTTTCCGGAAATGTTACATTTAACCCTTCTAATATACAACTATTATAAATAACACTATCTAAATTATTTTTAATTAAAAAGATACTTTCATTTCTTGTTAACTTATGCTTATTTTGCATATCACACCTCTAATTGAATATAGCATATTTGTAACAAAAAATCTACATATAACTTCTTAACTTTGTTAACACTTTCCCTTCTTCCCTGCTTACTTTAACTTGATTAACTCCACTTTGTTTAGCAATTTCACTTTGAGTCATATTATAAAAATATCTTTTAATAATTAGTTCTCTTTCTTCAGCATTTAATTTTTCTAAAGCATCCCTTAGTAATATTAAATCATCTTTATTTTGATCTTCAAATCCAATGAAATTATATAAATTAGCTTCATTATACTCTTCATCTAAACTTGAAATATTCATTAAATTTCTAGTTTCTTCTATTTTATAAATTGGAATTTCTAAAAAACTAGATAACTCTAAATCTGTTGGTTCTCGCCTATACTTTTGAGTTAAAAAGTCATGGGCTTTATTAATCGCACTATTTAATTTAATTGTGTCATTACTTATTTTAATATTTCGATTTTTTAAAATATACTGATAAATTTCTCCATATATATAAGGATAAGCATAGGTTGTAAACTTATTAGGATAACTTGGATCATAATTTTTGTAGGCATTTATAAGTCCAATACAACCAACTTGAAACAAATCTTCCAAGTCTCCTTTAAATTTTGAAGCAATACTATAAATCAAATTCTGATTATTAACAACTAAATCTCTTAATTCTATTTTCTCCATTTAATCACCAAATGAAATATATAATAGATAAAAAGAAAAAGAAATAGATTCGACAAACAAAGTCAAAATAACCTATTTCTTACTTTACATATTAAATCCAGATGACCGACCATTGATGGAATTAAACCCGTGGTTTTTCACACGTGGGTATCCTTACTAGCCTTTAGGATTCTTAAGAACTCACACTCAAGCATTCAACACCGACTATTGATCGGGATTCCCGTATCTAATTCAATGTAGGATTTATACTTACAATGTATCAAATTATCTAGACATCTTAATTGTAGCATAGTTTTTATAAATTGCAAATACTTTTTGAAAAATTTTACCTTTTTCCTTATTAGAATTTTTTACCAAAATTAATACTCTCACCTTTTTTTATTTACTTTAACTTCATCATCTTGTTTTTGATGATTATTTATTGCCCCAATTAATTTAGCACCTGTATTTTTTAAATTAGCACCAGTTATATTTACTCCCTGAAAGTTTGCTTGACTTAAATCTATACCTTCTAAATCAGCATATTTTAGTGATTTATCCATGACTTTTTGAGGATTAATTATTGCATTTGTATAACTTAAGTTGATATTCGTCAAATCACGATCATCATATATAACACAACTAATATCATATTCTCTTAATTTTTCATTATCACTTCTAAAAAGAGGTCGGGCACTAACGCCTGTTAATCTTTCAAATTCATCACATGTTATTCTCTTATCACTTACAAAAATTCGATTTGAATCAGATTTTCTTTTAGTATCAACTAATATAGCTCCCTCTAAATTTGCTCTTGTTCCATTTAAATTAGCTCCGGCTATATAAACACCTTGAAAACTTACATTGCTTAAATCTAATCCTTCTAAATTACAATTAGTTAATGTTTTATTTTTTACTAGTTGGGGATCTATTATGGCATTTGTATTTTTTAAATTAGCACCAAATATATCAACTCCCTGAAAGTTTGCTTGACTTAAATCAACTCCCTCTAAATTAACATATCTTAGTGACTTATCTGAAACTTTTTGAGGATTAATTATAGCATTTGTATAACTTAAATTTGCATTAGTTAAATATTTATCATCATATATAACACAACTAATATCATATTCTCTTAATTTTTCATTACCATCACTAAATATTGGAAGTGGTGAAACACCCGTTAATCTTTCAAATTCATCACATTTTATTCTTTTATCACTTACAATTTTTTTATTTGTTATAGTTTGTTTTTTTACTTCTAAATCATTACTACCATTTAAATGCAAAGAACTTTCATGTTTTACTTTATTAATAGTACTATTAATTACTTTCAAAAATTCTTTGATATTAATTACTTTCAAAAATTCTTTGATATCACTTAATTCAAATACATTATCAACTGCTTTTTTTAATAAATTATTATCACTTATCTTACAACTTAAAGTATACTCTTTTAATTCTTCAAGAAAAACTAAATTAACTTCTCTTTTATCAGTTATATCCAATTTATTAAATAAGTTAGAATTATCAGTTTTTATTAATTCTTCTTTAATAATTTCATAATAAGTTTTACCCAAAAACTTTTTAAATTCATTTTGCTCTTTATAACTAAAATCATTTTTTAATATACTATACTCTATTTTTAATTCTAAAATTTTCTTAATACTTAAATCTAAATTACTTTTATCAATTTTATAATTCTCTATATTAGTTAAAAAACTAATTTTTTTCTCTAAAATTTCTAATTTATATAAAAAAGTTTCTAATTCTATTCGATAGGTTTCTGAATTATATGTATGTAATTTAATTTCTTCTTTATCTTTTTCTAATTCAATTTGCCTATCACCTTTAATAATTAAATCTTTGTATTCTTGTTTTAAACTAGAAATTTCAGTTTTTAATTTACCAAGTAATTCAAATTTATTTAATTTTATTTCTATCTCTGATTTTAAATCTTGAATTTTTTCAAAAATCGTTTTAGAAGTTTTATCAGTTGTTAAAATAATATTTATTTCTTGAGTTTCAAACTCTTCTTTTTTTCTTCTAAAGATGTTAAAAATACTAAATTTCATTTTCATTCCTCATAGTCATCTAAAAAACTATGTTCACCATCTCTATCTTTATAACCAATAACCGCATCTAAATTAATATTTTGACTACTTCTTAAAATATGAATATCAACATCAGGATTAGTTTCTTTTAACTTTTTAATTAATCCTTTTACTTCTTTTCTTTTACTTGAAACTTCCCCGTTAGTAACACTACAAGCACAGTTTAAAAAGTGTAAATCTAAATAATTTGCCCAAGATTTAATATCATCTTCATGAACATAGTAAAAAGGTCTTATTAATTCAAGTCCATAGAAATTGGTACTTTTAAGTTTTGGCATCATCGTTTTATATTCCCCTGCATATAAAATATTTAACATAATTGTTTCAATTACATCATCAAAATGATGTCCAAGGGCTATTTTATTACACCCAAGTTCTTTGGCTTTACTATATAAAAAACCCCTTCGCATTCTTGCACACAAGTAACATGGATTATCTTTTGATATCTTATCACAAACAGAAAATATATCACTATCAAATATATGAGCATTTATATTTAATTTCCTTAAATTTTCTTTTAATAAATTTAAATTTTCTTCTTTATAACCAGGATTCATAACAACATACTCAAGATCAAACTTATAATAACTATGACGCTTCAACTCTTCTAAACATTTAGCAAGTAACATCGAATCTTTTCCTCCACTAATACAAACCATAATCTTATCATTTTCACGTATAAGTTCAAATTCTTTAATAGCTTTAATAAACCTTGACCATATTTCTCTTTTATATTTTTTACATATACTTTTTATAATATCTAAATTATCCATTTATTATTCACCACTATTTATTACACTAGAAACGGGAATTATATAATTATTTTCATCTATTCTTGTCAAATTGTCATAAAAACAAATTATTCCCCCAGTGCCTATTTTTTTCTTAGTATCAATAAGTTTATTAAAATTTTTGATCATTTCCTTAGTTGGTAAAGCCGTTTTTTTTATTTTAAAAGGATAAAGTGTATTATTCTTATAAAAAATTAAATCTATTTCATTTTTATCTTTATCACGATAATAAGATATATTTGGTCTAATTCCATTAGCATTATATGATTTTATTATTTCAGATACTATGTATGTTTCTAAAAAATGGCCAGCATTAGAACTTAATTGTAAATCTTTAGCACTTTCCCAACCTGCTAAATAGGCTGCTAATCCAGTATCCATAAAAACAATCTTTGGCATATGCGTAATTCTTTTTAATTCACTTGACATATATGGTTCAAGTAAATATACAAGTCCTGCGGATACTAAAATACTCATCCATTTACTAGCAGTTGGAACACTAACACCAGCATCTGTTGCCAAAGCACTATAATTTAATTGCTCTCCTGTACGAGATGCAACACTAACCATAAATTTTCTAAATGCTAATTCATCACCTATTTCACTTAAACTTCTAACATCTCTTGTAATATATGTATCTATATAACCTTGAAAATAAGCGTCCCTAGATAATTTTTCTTCTATATAAAGTTTTGGCATTCCACCTTTAAAAATAATCGAAAAAATATCATTTACATCAATTTTTTTTGCTGGTAGTAAATTATTTGGATCAAATAATTTCTTATTTTTATTTTGAACAATTTCAGAATATGAAAAACTATTTAAACTAACTATCCCAACACGACCTGCAAGTGATTCTGAAACATTATTCATTAAATGAAATTGTTGAGAACCAGTCAACCAATATAATCCATTTTTATCTTCTTTGTCAACATTCATTTTTATATAGGAAAATAACCTTGGTGCATATTGAACCTCATCAATTAGAAGTGGGGCTTTATGCTCCTCTAAAAACAATTTAGGATCTTCATTTGCTTGATTTCTTAAAACCTCATCATCCAAAGTAACATATTCCATATTTTCCGGTTTTAAACTAAGTAACAGTGTTGTTTTTCCAACTTGTCTTGGTCCAGTAACTAATAAAACTTTAAAAGTTTCACTAATATTTTTAATCATTTCTACCGCTTCTCTTGAATACATACCTATCCCTTCTTTCAATAAAATTATATTATCTAACTAAAAAAAAGTCAAGCAATCATTTTAAAAAAGTCGTATACCACACTTTAAAAAAGTCGACACACTTACTTTAAAAAAGTCAGATTTAACTAAAAATCAAATATTACATAAAATACTATGGTGATTATATGTATATAACTATCAATAATATAAATATTTACTACGAAAAATATGGTACTAAAAAACAAACTATTTTAATATTACCTGGTTGGGGAAACAATCGATGTACATTTGATTATCTAATTAACTTTTTACAAGATTATTTTACGATTTACATATTAGATTACCCAGGATTTGGTAATTCAACTTTCCCAAATAAAGATTTAAATATATATGATTATACAGAATTAATTTATAAATTTATAACTAAATTAAATATCGAAAACCCTATTTTAATTGGTCATTCCTTTGGGGGGAGAATTATTTCTATTTTAACTACTAAAAATATTAAAATAAAGAAACTATTATTAATTGATATAGCTGGTTTAAAGAAAAAAAGAAATATAAAACTTTTAATTAAACAAACTACTTATAAATTATTAAAAAAATTAAAAATATTTTTACCAAATAAATTAAAGAAAAAATATTTAAATTATTTATTTAATAAATTCTCATCAAGTGATTATAAAACTTTAGATAAAAAAATGCTAAAAACATTTCAAAATATAGTTCAGGAAGATTTAACTAATTATATTAAACAAATAAAACTTGAAACTCTTATTCTTTGGGGAGAATATGACGATATAACTCCTATATCCAATGGAATTAAAATTAATAAATTAATTAAAAACTCCAGTTTAATTCCTATTTCTAATACTAAACATTTCCCATATCTTGAAAAAAAATATTTAGTATCCCGAATTATATTTGAATATTTAAAAAAAGATATTATTTGATAAGTAACATATTATCTAAATAATTATCTTTTTCATTATAAATAATATCTATAAATTCAATTATATTAATTATATTATTAATATTCTTAATATCTATATAATAATTATTATCTTTATAATAAATATCTTTAAACTTATCTAAGATAAAGTAATTATTAGTTTTTAAATAAATATTTATATCTTTAAATATTTTAACTTTAATATCTATTAAGTCCGGATGAAACAATAACTCTTCTAGTTTTACTATTTCTAATATAGTTCCATAAGACTTATTTTCATAAACAAGTACTTCATAAATACCATTTATTTTTAATTTATAATATTTAATTAATCTTATAAAAATATCTTTTATTTCTTTGGTAATATTATCTCTATCAAGAGATTTAAAAAAATAGTTATATAAATATAAAACTATTTTCTCATCTATTATTTCTATTTTCATATAACCACCAAAGTATTATATGAAATATTTAGTTTTAGTTTAAAATATTCTTAAACTCTTCTATTATTGGATTAATGTTAGCACAACTCATAAAACAAATAACATTGTCTTGATGATTTAAAAGTTTATTAATTGTTTCATTACTAAGTTTACTACTATTATTTGTTTTTTCTATTAAAGTATCACTTGAAACACCTGGGTAGTCTTTAGGATCTTCTCGATCACATTTGATATCCATAATATATGAATAATCAAAATTACTTAAAACTCTGGCAAAGTCGTCCATGAAATCCTTAGTTCTTGAATAAGTATTTGGTAAGAATACTCCAATTATTTTTTTATTTGGATATTTTTGACGAGCACTATTTAAAGTGGCTTCAATTTCGGTTGGATGATGAGCATAATCATCAACTATAATCGTATTATTTATTTTCGTTTCACTAAATCTTCTAGTTGCTCCTTTAAAATTATTTAAAGTTTCTTTAATTATTTCTTTAGGTGCATTATATAAAATAGATACCATGATACTTGCAAGACTATCGAGAATCATATGATTACCAAATAATTTTAAATCAAAGTGATCAAAATACTCTCCTTTATAATAAACATCAAAACTACTAAATTCAGTTGTTAAATTTAAGTTTTTAGCAACCAAATCATTAGAATCAGAAAAACCATAATAATAAATATTTTTATCTGATTTAATTTTTCTAACATTCAAGTCATCTCCACATAAAACTAAATTATTACTAGTTTGACTTGCTAATTTATTAAAATTAAAAATAATATCATCTAAATCTTTATAACACTCTGTATGCTCTAGTTCAATATTCGTAATTACTAAAGTACTAGGATAATACGATAAGAAATGCTTATTATATTCACATGATTCAAGAACAAATAATTTATTATCTTGACTACCATGTCCTCGTCCATCTCCAACAAAGTAATTACAACCCATATGTTTATCTAAAATACTAGATATCATTAAACTTGTGGTTGTTTTACCATGAGTTCCACTTACAGAAATAGTTTCATACATCTTAGTTAAATTACCAATTAAATCTTGATATCTAATCATTTTTAAATTTATTTTTTTTAACCTTTTTATTTCTTCATGACTCTCGTTTATAGCATTTGAATAACAAACAATAAAGTCACTATCAGGAATAAATGAATCATCATGATAAACTTCGATACCACGTTTTTTAAGCCCTTCAAGGGTAAATTTATATTCTAAACTATCATCATATCCAACAACAGTATTCCCAAGATCATATAAAAGTGATGCTAAAGCACTCATACCTGATCCTTTAATTCCAATTAAATAATATTTCATAAAACTAACTCCTTTTTGATTAACACCTATTATATCATATGTTATTTAATTAAATACACCTATTTTTAATTTTTTATATTTTTTACATAATAAAAACTATCGCAATATATTAATGCAATAGTTTATTTATTAAATAATTCACTATGACTTCCTGTTGCAAACAATAATAATACTAATTCATTTTCTTGTTTTTTATATATTAATAACCAATCTGGTTCGATATGACATTCACGGCAATCTTTAAATTTCTTATCATCAATTAAATCATGATCTCTGTATTTTTGTTCAAGTATTTCATCATTTGCCAATTTATTGATAATTTCATATAATTTTTTTAAATTTTTCCCTTGTTTTTTTATTTTTTTATGTTGTTTTTTAAAATTAATTGTAAAATCAACCTTATAGCGCATAAATTACTCCTCATTTAAAGCACTAATTAAGTCCTCCATATTAGAGTAACCTTTTCGTTTTCCTTCTTTCAATTCTTGTAAAATAATTTCTCCTTCTTGAAGAGATTCTAATAATTCTTTGTTGGGTCTAGGAATTTTCGCTTCAAAAGGAAGTCCATCATTATAAATTAATTGTTTAATTGCCATATTAACAAATGTACTCATATTTAAACCTAATTTTTTTAATATACCATTTGCAACTTCTTTATCCTGCATATCAACTTGAACATTAACAGCACTTGTTAAACTTTCCATACATAACACCTCTTTTCACAATATCAATTGTAGCACAAAAATATTATATTGTCAACAAAATAACTACAATACATAATGTTTTAGTTACATACAATAATATTATATGTTACTTTTACATATATATGCATTAATTCATTATACTTTATCACTTTTTCCTAAATTACATCTATTGCATAAGGTTTGTAAATTATCTAACTTTGTTTTACCACCACGAGATACCGGAATAATATGATCAACATGAAGTTTAACATTATCTAAAGAACCATAACCACATACACAACACTTAAAATTATCTCTTTTTAAAACATCATAACGAAGTCCTAAAGACATTTTATTTCTTTCCATTTTCATAAATTTTCTTTTTAACTCTTTTCTTAGTTTTACATCTTTTAACTTCTTAACTAATAAAAGTAAATCATCATATTTATATATTTTATAAACTTTATAATTTTTATAAATAACTTTAATTTTTAAAGAAAAACTAATTCTTGGTTTTAATTTAATATTATTTAATAATTTCTTTAAATAATATTTTTTTATTTTATTATAATTCATACTATTTAAAATACTTAAATATTCTTTATTATACTCTTTTAAATACTTTTTATTATGATAAATATCTTGAATATAAATTAATAAATTATCTTGATTATTATTAATTAAAGATAAAACTTTTTCTTGAAAATTATATTTTAAAAGACTTTTCTTACTATTTACTAATTCTTCTATTACAATCTTTTTAGGTGTATTATAAAAGAAATAAAATCGATTTAATTCTTTTAATTTTTTATATATTATATCTTTTTTTAATTTAAAAATTATTAATCTATTTAAACAAAATAATATTAATAAACATATTATAATTATAACTACTATTTTCATAAATAAATAATAACACAAGAAAAACAATTTATATACAAATATTTAAAAATAAGATATAATAAGTATAGAAAAGGAGTTGATACAATGAAAGCAATTGGTATTGGTACAGATGATTTTAAAGAAATAAGAGAAAATGATTATTTATTTATTGATAAGACTTTACTTATTAGAGAATTAATTGATGATGGAAGTAAGGCTTTGTTGTTTCCAAGACCTAGAAGATTCGGGAAAAGTTTAAATATGTCTATGCTTGATTATTATTTTAATTTAGAATATAAAGATATTTCTAAAGATTTATTCAATGGTTTAAATATTAGTAAATGTTCAGATAGATATTTAAACGAAATGAATAAATATCCAGTTGTTAGTTTAAGTTTAAAAGAATGTAAAAAAGATAGTTATAATGATTTTATTGATAACTTTAAAACAATTATTTCTAAGTTATATAGTAAATATACTTATTTACTTGATAGTCCTTTAATTAAAGAAATTGATAAAGAATATTTTAGAAATTGTTTAGATAAAAAACAAGAAATAGAATTAGCAAGATGTATTTCAAATCTTATTGATATGCTAAGTATTTATCACAAGGAACAAGTGATAGTTTTACTAGATGAATATGATACACCTATTATGGAAAGTTATTTAAAAGGATTTTATAAAGAAGTAATAAATTTTATGAAAGATTTATTTACAAATACTTTTAAGGGAAATTTAAATTTAAAGAAAGGAATAATCACAGGAATTTTAAGAGTTAGTAAGGAAGGAATGTTTAGTGAAGCTAATAATATAAAAGTTTATAGTGTTTGTGATTATAAATATTCAACTTATTTTGGTTTTTTAGAAGGTGAAGTTAAAGATAGTTTAAAAGATTATAATTTAAGTGGAAAGTACGAAGATGTAAAAAAATGGTATGATGGTTATTTATTTGGAGAAAGTAAAATTTATAATCCTTGGAGTATTTTAAATTTTTTAAGTGATCCTAAAAATTCTTTTAGAACCTATTGGGTAAATACTGGTGGTGTTGATTTACTTAAAGATTTAATTTATAGAATTAATGATAATTCTATTCTATTGAGTGAATATCACAAATTACTAGAAACTGGTATTATTACTAATATTGATTTGGATTTATATATGGATTTAAATACTTTAAAAGGAAATGATAATACTGTTTGGACTTTATTTATGTTATCTGGTTATTTAACACCTATTGAGTATAATGATTCAACTAATAATATTACTTTAAAAATACCTAATTTAGAAATAAAAGAAAATTTAGAAAAAATATGTTTAAAATGGTTTACAACTGAGATATTTGAAAATTATAATTTTTCTAATTTGTTACTTAGAAACAGTATTGAAAAATTTAAAAGTGATTTTAAAGATGTTGTTTTAAAAAGTTTCAGTTATTATGATGTACCAAATAATGATAGTGGAGAAAACTTTTATCATGCTTTTGTAATGGAACTTTTGTATTCTGGGAATAGAAATTTTTATATTACTAGTAACCGTGAAAGTGGATTTGGTAGATATGATTTACTTTTAAAACCTAAAAATAATAGTTGTAACCATGCATATATAATTGAATTTAAGGCTATTGAAGAAAATGACTTTGAAAAAACTTTAGAAAAAGCCTTTATACAAATTGAAGATAAAAATTATGCTGCTTCTTTAAGTGAATATGATGTTACTAAGATAGTAATTGTATTTAAAGGTAAAGATATTAGAATTGAAACTAGAAAATAATCTAGTTTTTTCTTTTAAAAATGTGTATAATAAATTCGTGATTTATATGAAAGATGTACTTAAAAAATGTAATTTATGTAAAAGAAATTGTTTAGTTAATAGATATACAAGTACTGGTTTTTGCAAACAAACTAATGAAATTAGAATTGCTAAAGCTTGTTTAACTTATTTTGAAGAACCCTGTATATCAAATACTAAAGGCTCAGGTACTATTTTCTTTTCAGGTTGTAATATGGGGTGTTGTTTTTGTCAAAATGAAAAGATTTCAACTGGTAACTTTGGTAAGATTATATCAATAGAAAGACTAGCTGATATTATGTTAGAACTAGAAAGTAAAGGAGCAATTAACATTAATTTAGTAACCCCTACTCCACACATAATTGGTTTAATTGAAAGTATAAAAATAGCTAAAAGTAAAGGACTTAGTATTCCGATTATTTATAATACTTCAAGTTATGAAAATATAAATTCTTTAAAACTTTTAGATGGTTTAATTGATGTTTATCTGCCAGATTTAAAGTATTTTAATGATACTTATGCTATTAAATATTCAAAATCCCCTAATTACTTTCTAGTAGCAACTAAAAATATCGAAGAAATGTATAGACAAGTAGGAATTTGTAAATTTGATTCTAATGGTAATATAAAAAAGGGAGTAATTGTAAGACACCTGATGCTTCCTACTTTAAAAGAAGACACTAAAAAAGTACTAGATTATTTATATAGTACTTATCATGATAATATTTATCTTAGTATCATGAATCAATATACAGTTATTGATAATTTAAAATACAAAGAATTAAATCAAAAAGTAAAAAATAAAGATTATGATGAAGTAATAGAATATGCAATCAATTTAGGACTAAAAAATTGTTTTTGTCAATTAGATGATACTAGTAATACTAAATATATTCCTGATTTCAATTTAGAAGGAGTCTAACTCTTAGTTCTTACATCAACTATTTTATTATCAACTTCAAATATTACTTTAGTAACATCCATAGAATCAAAGACACTACTTGCAAGTGAATAAGTAACACTTTCTAAGTTTTCTTCGTTTAAACTTTCAAATGTAAAAGTTAAAATATCTTCATCTAATGTAAAATTAATATTTGTCTTCTTATTTAAATAACTACTTAAATTAGTATTTGAAAAATAATTACCTTGAAGAGAATCAATTATTATTTTAACTTTATCATCCTTGCTATTTAAATATTTAGTAACTGGTACAAAGTAATCATTATCTTCATTATTAAAAACATAATATAAAACTACTTTTTTTGTATCTTTTAAACTTTTTATATCATAAGTTTTGTTAATACCAAATGTTTCATTTAAAAGAATTGGTAATTTTTTATTACTTTTTTCTAATGTTTCTAAATTTTCGCCATTAATTTTAATAATAACATTCCTAACACCTTCAATTTCAAGTAAACTATAAACTATACTTTCAATTACTTTTTCTTCTAAATAACTATTTACTTTAAGTAAATCACTTGAAAAATCAACTGTAATTATATTATTTTCATATTTAATATCATTTATTTTAGTATTACTAGGTATTATTCCTTTTAAATTATTATATTTTTTATTATTAACTGATAAATTATTTAATATTTCTCTGGCTGTTTCTACTACATCTTTTTTATTTAATAAAATATCAACCTTGACTAAATAATTATCTTCATTTAATAAATAGATATGAGTTGTATTTAAATTAGCAACATATTCTATTTCTTGTAATTTAGTATTTTTTTCTTCACTTAAATAGTCAAATGTAAAAGATATTAACATGATAAACAAAACAAGAGTTGTTAAATAAATTCGATTAAGCGCTTTTTTTCTTAACATATTCCACCTAATTAAGAATATGAAAAAACGTACTTTTTTAGTACGTTTAAAGTGATATTTCATTTAATTTTAAAAGTTCAATTACGGCTGCTGCTCTTCCTTTAACTCCTAATTTTTGCATAGCATTTGAAATATGATTACGAACTGTTTTTTCAGAAATACTCAAAATTTTAGCAATTTCTTTAGTCGTTTTATTTTGAATTAATAATGTAAATACCTCTTTTTCTCTAGTCGTTAGTATATTTTTCATAATTCCTCTTCCTAATTCAATAGTAGTATATGCAAGGAATTAATTCTTGTTATTTATTCTTTAAAAGAAACCGATATATACATTTTTGTCTCAAATTCTTCTTGTAAACTTTTCATAATATTAACTGCTAAACTTTTATCATGATTAGTGCTACTTATAACCACATCAACAACATCATCTGATATTTTTATAAAACTATCAAGTTTAAATTCATCCTTGATTTTTCTTTCAAGAGTTTCTTCCCTTGTACTAATTTCTGAAATATACCTCAAGTCTTCATACACTTCATTTTTCTCATCAACAGTTAAATTACTATTAGTAAGTTTATCTTGAAGTTCATCTAAAAGTAATAATCTTTCTTGCTCAAGTTCCACCCGCATGCTAGTTATTAATTCACTTTCAGTTATTATAGTATCACCTACACCATCACTTGATACCACTTCTTCATTTGTTTCCTTATCTAAATAACTAGTATTATTAGTTAGTAATAATTCATTAGGCATTGTAATATAATAAACACTTAAAACAAGTGCTAAACTAGTTAAAGTTAAAAACCATAATCCTTGTTTATTGACCATATAGTCCTCCCAATTCATTATATTGAAAAAAATATTATTTATTCAAAAAAAAATATAATTTATACTTATATTTCTTAATGACATATTTAAATATTTTTTATAAATTCTTAACCCTTAGTTTATTATCTAAACTTCAAATTTATTGCTTTTATACATATTATAAAATACTCTCTTTTTTTACTTTTACTTAATTTTATTTTCCAAAGTAATATCTTTGATTATTGTATACTTATAATAAGTTAAGAATTTCTTTGTAATATTTAATATTTCTTCTTCGCTTACATTTAATAAATTGGAAATTATTTTAATATCATAATTTAATATTAATTTTAATATTATAACTATACTTTCTTCATAAGTAAAAATAGTTAATAATTTATTTAAAATAAACTGTTTTAAAATATTTATTAATTTTTTATAGTCTTCTTTTATTAAATTAGTTTTTAAATCATTCTTTGAATTATTTTCATTTATTTCTCGAACTTTCTTTAATTTTTTTCTAATTGTCGGTAATAAATCACCATAAAAATATTTTGTTTCTTTTTCAGTTAATTGATCTTCAGTTATAGGATTTTTTAAATCACTACCATATTTAACTTCTAAAACTTTCTTTGCTTTTGAAGTTAATAATTTAATTGCTTCATCTACTTCCTCTTTAGAATAATCATTAAAATAGTCATATATTGTTTTTATTTTATTTGATTTAATTCCTTGACGATTTAATTTTAATTGTCTTTCTATTTTTAATAGTAAAAAACTTTTAAAATAACTAGAATCACGATTTGATAACTTAAAATTATCTTGAGGATTTTTTAAATTATCACCATATTTCGCAAATAAAACTTCTTTACCCCTGGAAGATAAATTTTCTAATACTCTATCTACTTCTTCCATGGAATATTCTTTAAAATAATCATATATTGTATCATTTTTTATCTTAAATACTATTCCCATTTTTTTCAACTTTAAACGACTTCTAATAGTTTTAAGTATATAATCTTGAAAATAAACTTTATCTTTTTCACTTAAATTATTTTTAATTGGATTTTTAAAATTATCACCATATTTTAAAATTAAGACAGATCTTGCTCGATATGATAAAGTTTTAATTACTTCATCTACTTCTTCCATAGAATATTCTTTGAAATAATCATATATTTTTTTGATATCTTCACCATTTCGAATTAATTTTAATTTTTTTCTTATATTAAATAGAACCGTAGAAGAAAAATAAGAGGCATCTTTTTCATTCAATTTGTTAATTTTAAGAGGATTTCTTAAATTGTCACCATATTTTAATTCCAAAACTTTTTTAGCTCTTGGAGTTAATAATTTTATTGCTTCATCAACTTCATCTGTAGAATATTCTTTGAAATAATCATAAATATTTTTATTTTTTTTACCATAACGTTTTTCATGTAATTTTTTTCGAATAGTATATAATATATAATAACCAAAATAACTAGTATCATCTTTGCTTAATTTGTTAATCCTTTTTGTATTTTTTAAATCATTTCCATATTTTTGTTTTAAAATTTGCTTAGCCTTAATTGGTAATAATTCTATCACCTCATCAATTTCTTTTTCAGAATAATCTTTAAAATAATCATAAATAGTTCTACAATTCATATTAATTTCCCCACATACATAGTAGCAGTTATTATAACAAAACAAAAATCAAAACTCAAGAAAAATTAAAAAAATCAACAAAAAAGAGTGAATTAGTTTTTTCTTTTTTGCTGTTCTATTGCAATAATTTAACTTAATGAATGGCCATAATATTGCCATTCATTTAAGAATTAAGGAAATTGATTCTAATAACAACGATTCATCAGTTAACTTACTTAAGAAATAATTAACTGACACACCTCAAATAAGCACCATCAATGCAAAATTTATCGCCAAATATTTAGAGTGGAATTTTCAAATTTAGAAAAAGCCATTCTGCATTTTCATACAATAAATTACACCAATTGGGCTCACAAGTGAAATTTTACATTATTTTTCAAAAAAATTTCCCTAATTTTAATTAAGGAGGTAGTTCAATGTAATTTACTGTTCAACTGGGCATCTAAGTTAGATCAACAAATTCATTTTTACATAATTTCTCATTGATAAATATAACTTTAAACATAACTAAGATATAGTTTATTAAGTTATTAGATACATTAAAAATAGCCAATGCTAATGCATTGACTATATAAATAATTATAACTTATCTATTTTTAAAAAAATACTAATAATCATCAAAATAACCTAAAAAATCAATTAAAATCTATCTTGTTTTAGATTTATTTTCATCATCAACAATACTTATTTCATCCAATCTTTCTTCAATGTTTTTAATAAGCGTCGTATAATAATATTCGTGATTTGCAAATTTTTGCTCATTATTTTTAATATAAGTTAACAGCATTTCTAACTCATCGGATTTTAAAGAACTTATATCATTTAATCTCTCAGTACTTGGAGCAGTAATAAACTTTTCAAAATCTCTTTGTTGTTCTTCTTGAATTTTTATTTTTGTTAACCTTGTTAAAGATTTCGAAAAATCCTCATATAAATTTTCAATAGAATTAATAGTTTCGGTAACTTTTTCACTCTGTGAAATTTCGTTCTTCACTTCATCAATTCTTTCAACATATCTATCGATATTCTCAAAAATTTCGCGACAACGTTGTTCGAATACTAAATTAGTATATAATTCATCAAAATTTTGTACATATCGAGAAAATTCCCAACGATTTTCTTGAAGTTTTTTAATACGTGATTCCAAGCTAAGCTCCGAACAAACATCATTCAAATTAGTATTAGATAAATTAGTCATATTAATGTTCTCCAAAACCATAATCAAATCGGAAAATTGTTTGTTTTTTTTCTCCATTTCTTCCAAATGTCTAACAGCATTTCCACGAGCAGTTAAAGATTCTACTGTATATCGTCCATAAGCATCACGAACTTCACCAATTCTCTCTAAAAAATCATTATCATTACTCAATTGTTCATCAGCATCTTCTTGCATTTCATACATTGAATTTTCATAAGAACCTTCTTCAATAACTGCTTTAGGAAGAGGTTCTTCTGCAGAATCTGTACTAGTTACATCAGATACAACACTTTCCTCAAATGTTTTTTCTCGCACTTCTGCTTGGGCTTCCTTTACTAAAGTAGTTTTTTTCTCCTCTAATTCAGTTTTTACATCAGCAACATTTTTACCATATTTTGCTTTCAACAAAACTTCTATTTCATCAGTTTGACGAGAACCATATTTCGTTTGATATTCATATATCATCACTTTTAATTTATTTATGTCATAATTAGAACTATTTTCTGAATTTATTTTATCATAAATTTCTAAAATTTCCTTAAATTCCTTTTCTCGTCCTTCAACACGTTTTTTTACGAGTTCATCTATATTGCTACTATTACCAAAAAATATTTCCCTTAAAGCTCTAAAACGACCTTTTCTAATCTCTTTTGTTTCACGTTTAGAAACGATATTAGAATTTGTTTCTTTGTTATTTATATTTCCTTTATTATTACCAAAAAATATTTCCCTTAAAGATCCTAAATGACCTTTTCTAACTTTTGCCATACTAACCTCACTCCTTTAAATTGGCTAAATTATACCACAAAATGACATAAAAGTCAAATACGTTTTTATTTTACAAAAAAAACTATTTTATTTCAATAGTTTTCTTATTATTATCATCACTACTTTTCAAAACCTCAATAAATAAAACTCCATCTTTATATTTAGCAAATATTTTACTATAATCAACATTACCAACATAAAATTCTCTTTTATAAATACCAAAAGTTCTTTCTCTTTTAATATAAGTTTTATTACCAACTTCACTACTATCTTTTTTACTAGCTAAAACGCTTATATAACCATGATTAAATTCTATATTAATATCATCTCTTTTAAAACCTGGTAAATCTATTTCGATATAATATTTATCACCTATATCATATATATCACACTTCATATAAGTATCACTATCTAATATATCATCAAACATAATATCCTCCCCTATTATTATTAATAATTAAATATAATTTATACTAATCTTTTTTATTTAAAATAAATTCTCTTAGCATTTTAGTTAATGCTCTTTTTTCAATCCTCGAAACATAACTTCTTGATATTTTTAACTTTTTAGCTATTTCTTTTTGAGTTAATTCATCATAATTATTAAGTCCATATCTATAAGCAATTATTTCTTTTTCTCTTTTAGTTAAAACATTAAAATATTTACTTAATAACTTAATATTTTCTTTTTCATATAAATCCATTGCAAAATCCGGTTTATCAGATTTTAAAACATCTATAATCGTTATTTCATTACCATCTTTATCATAACCAATTCCTTCATTAATTGAAATATTTTTACTATATGTATTATTACTTCTATAGTACATTAATATTTCATTTTGAATACATCTAGCACAATAAGTAGTAAGTCTTACATTTTTATCTTTTGAATAAGTATCAATTCCTTTTATTAAACCAATTGTTCCTATACTAATTAAATCATCTTGAAACGATACATCATGTTCAAACTTTTTAACAATATGAGCAACTAATCGTAAATTATGTTCAATTAATTTACTTCTTGCTTCCTGACTTCCATTTTGCATTTCTAAAATACATTTATCTTCTTCTTCACGATCTAAAGGATCTGGAAATAAATTATTAGAATAACTTCCCATAAAAAAACATACTTCACGAATAATATTTATTAAATTTAAAAACATATACCACCAATTAAGTATATGTTAAAAATACAAAATAAATAAATAAAAAAATAAATAGTTCTGATAAAACTATTTACATTGAGTTTAGAAAAAAGTCGTACAATTTATATTATTTTTTAGATAATATAAATATTTAATAAATATTATCAGTATTTACTACAACTTACTTATCTTTGAGTTTCTCCTCTCAAAACAATTGTCCTACTTAGTGGCGATAATGGTTATATTCCTAATATAACTTTTCTAACCTGATAATATTCATTCTAATTGCTACAAAGTATTAAATTAATAATACTAAAACCCTTACTCAAAAAGGCACCAAATGATAAAATCAATTATCACAAATAGTTAAAAAACTATAAATATAAATTAAAATCAATTAATTTATAAAGACTAAAATATAAATTCTCTAAAGAATAAATATTGAGTCCATCGCTTATAATATTATTCCACTGAATAAATATTATAGTCAAGCAATTTTCAAATGAAGTATTATTCTTACTAAGCAAATATAATATATCATATACGAGAATACCTGTCAATAGTTTTTTTTATTTTTTCAAAAAAAATAGGAAATTTAATTCCTATTCCATACTTTCTAACATTTTTATAATACTTATTCCATAACCTTTGGTATTATCACTTATAACGGTATGTGTTACTGCCCCGATTATTTTATTATCTTGAATAATTGGCGAACCACTCATTCCTTTAACAATTCCTCCAGTTTCAAGAAGTAAAGTTTCGTCGACTACTTTAAATAAAATGTTTTTTGTGGGATTATCGGCATCAATACTTAAAATTTCAATATTGAAATTTGCAACCTTATTATCATCTAAAGTTGTTTTAATATAAGCACTTCCAAGTTTAATATCCGAGATATTTCCTACTTCAACTAGATCTTTAGAGTTATAGTCATCACTATAAGTACCATATATTCCAGTTTCTGTATTTTTCTCAATTGTTCCATAAACTGTGTCAAAATAGAATTTAGCATTCTTCTCACCGGTTTTCCCATCACGACTTCGATCAATTGATACAACATCGGACTTAAATATTTTCCCATCCTTAATTTCAAATTTAACATTTGTTTTACTATCAGTTATCGAATGTCCTAAAGCCCCATACTTATTAGTAATTGGATCAATATAAGTTAAAGTACCAATCCCGGTTATACTATCTTTAACATATAAACCAGTTTTAAAAACACCATTCTCATCTTTCTTTAAAGTTAAATTAGTTGTTTTTAATTTGTTATTTCTTTGATAACCAATTGTTAAAGTTATCGTTTCATCATTAGTATCAATTATTTTTAACATATCATCAATAGATGATATTTCTTGATTATTAATAGAAGTTATCAAGTCTCCTATTTGTAAATCACTAGGACTTTGTGAAGTTTCATAAAAACCTACAACTAAAATACCATTACTATGAATATTAATTCCTAAATTTTCACCACCTGGAACAAGATATTTAGAAATTGCTAAAGTATTTAAAGGAAGTATAATAAATGTTAAAAAAAGTATTAGTAGTCGTCTTTTAAAATTCATAATACCACTCCTTTTAAAATTAACTACAATACTATTATTAACTAATTTTTATTTATTATTTAAATTATTCTTTATTTAAGTATTCCAATATTTTACTTTCAAGTTTTTGCTCAGTAAATCCAAAATGTTCAAGTAATTCATTCTTTGATCCTGATAAACTAAACTCATTTATTCCAATAACATTATCTGTCATCCTATAGAAGTAATCACTTACTCCTAAAGTAATTCCAATTGTTTTTTCAGATCTAATTTTTTCTAATACTTCTTTTTTCATATTCTTTTTACATGGAATACTATAAACTTTAGTATCAATTCCTAGTTCTCGTAAATTACTTGAAACTTTTAAAACAAGACCTAATTCTTCTCCATGACTAATTAAACTAACATAATTATCAGTTTCATTTTCAATTAGAACATAAACTCCTTCATTTACTCCAGTTGCTTTTGTTTTATTTGATATTTCTTTATTATCTCTTGGTAGTACTAAAACACAAGGATCTTTAGAACTAAAAATTTCTTTATAACAACCAATTAATTCATTTAAATCAAATGGTCTATAAACTTTTAAATTAGGAATTAATTCTAAAGAATACAACTGTTCAATTGCATGATGAGTTGGTCCATCTTCACCTACAGTAATCGAATCATGAGTAAATATATATAAAACTGGTAAATTCATTAAAGCAGACATACGAATACTTGGTCTTACATAATCTGAAAAAGTTAAAAATGTACTACCAAATGGACGAAGTCCAACTAAAGCTAGTCCATTTAATATACTTCCCATCGCATGTTCTCTGATACCAAAGTAAATATTTCTTCCTGAATAATTATCTTTACTAAAAATTTCTTCATTAACTAAATTAGTTTTACAAGATGAAGATAAATCTGCTGATCCACCTATTAATAAATCAAAGTTATTAGCAACTTGGTTTAAAATAACTCCTGATAAATCTCTTAAAGATTTATTTTCATAATCGATATCAAGATTTACTAAATCAAAAGTATTTTCCTCATTAATTATTTTATCTATTAAAGTTCTATCACCTAGTTTATTTATTTTTTTATCCCATTCTTTAGATATTTCTCGACTTCTTTCAAGAACAGTTTCATAAAAATCATCTTTTACATCCTGACTAATTGTAAATGGAGTTTTATGAAGATCAAGTTGTTCTTTAATACTTAAAATATCATCTTCTTCTAAAGGTTTTCCATGAACAATATTTTTACCAGCATTTTTTGAGTATTCCCCAATTATTGTTTTAAAAATAATAATACTAGGTAAATGAGAATTTTTGGCAACCTCAATTGCTTCATCAATACTTTTTGGATCATTATTTGATTCTATAACATTAAAGTTAATACTTTCAAATCTTTTTTTAATATCTTCACAACTTGATGCTTTAAGTTCATTATCCAAAGTTACATTATTACTATCATATAAAACAATTAATTTATTAAGTTTTAAATTACCTGCTAAACTAAGAGCTTCATAAGTAACTCCTTCTTCAAGTTCTCCATCTCCACATAACACATAAGTATAATAATCAATTAATCCATTAGTTTTTTGATTTAAAAACATTGAAGCAAGTGATACTCCAACACTTGTTCCTACTCCTTGTCCAAGAGGTCCAGTTGACATCTCTACAAGGGGAGTTCTTTTATACTCTGGATGTCCTGGTGTTTTAGAATTAATTTTTCTTAAACTTTTCAAATCATCAAGAGTTAATAAGTCTAACATATATAAAACTGAATAAAACAAAGGTACTCCATGTCCTGCTGAAAAGATAAATCTGTCTCGATTAATATAATTTAAATTATCTAAATCAATATTCATATGTCTTTTAAAAAGTGTATAAACAATACCGGCTGCTCCTAAACAAATACCCGGATGCCCAGAACCAGCTTCATGTATCATATCAATTGCTAATCCCCGTAAATTATTTGTTCCTTTTAAATCTAATTCATAATCTGTTTTATTTTTATTAAACATAAATAAATCCTCCTAGTTTAATTGTATCAAAAGTTTTTTTATTTTTAAATATAATTGACAAAAAATAATTATAAACCATGTTACAGTTTAGACTAGAGGAATAAACCTTTAGTCTTTTTACTATTATTTTATAATAAAATTTTAAAAAAAGATAGGACTATTTTTTGATAAAAAAATGTTATATTATGAATATTGTAAGGAGAAACTATAATGACTAGC
>JAFURC010000014.1 GCA_017472015.1 Bacilli bacterium | reverse complement strand
TATTGAATATAACTCCTTTATTAAATCTTTATCTTTTTTTAATTCTCTTCTCATTTTTCTATTCATTACTACTACCACCTTTTTATTATATAGTAATTATATCAAATTTTCTTTGCGAAGAAAATTTACTCTTTTTCTCTGTTTTTAAGTCAAAAATTTGACTTTTTTTTGATTTTGTAGTATAATACGGGCATATTAAATGAGGGGGAATGACCAATGGGAAATAAAATAGAAAAAATTATAGTATCACATAAAGATCAGGATATTGATTTAATTGCTGTTGTGCGTGAAAAAACTTTCGAAGAATATTCAAGTGATGATTATTCAAATGATGAATTAAAGAAAATTTATCAAAGATTAATCAGAAATCTTCAATTAGAAAACTTCAAAGATTGTGTTAATATGCCAGCAGATAGCAATATTGTTGAAGAATTAGAAAAGAAAGGTTTAATTAGTTTTAATCCTAATGATTTAAAAGACGAATTAGGAAAACTTAGAAAAAATAAAAAAGAAAAAAATAGTATTAAGAATTTAAAAGTTACATCTAATGCCAAAAGAATTTTAGCAGTTGGAGTTATATTAGCGATAGGAGTAGGTGTAGGAAGTTTAATTACTAAAAAGGATAATAAAAATGATAAAGAAAATAAATATCCGAATATTAGTTTAGAAGATCAAACAAAAGTGCCAGATAATTCTCAAAATATGGGAGTAGAAACTGAAACTTTAGATGAAATTGAACCAACACCAACAATTACTCCAACTCCAACACCAATTCCGACACCAATGCCAATTAATTATCAACAACCAAATGAAGAATTTTTACAAGAAGTGACCTATGATGGAGTAACTAGTTTACATGAAAAAGAAGAAGGATTAAATCTTGATAATTATATTGATTTAAGTTATATAAATTCACAAGAACTAGGTAATCATATTCAAAATCCTGGTGCTAATTCATTAACTCAAGATCCTATATATATCAATTTTGGAACTTTCTTTGAAGAAAATAGTAAAGATAAAGCATTTGTTGATTATTTTAATAAATATCGTAATGAAATAATCTATCGTGCTTATGAAACTAATAATATAGATTATGCTTGTCATTATATTAATTGGGGAAATTATGAAATTGTAAGATGTATAGAAAATAATGGACCAATTCAAGTTATGATTAATGGAAATTCAGAGTATGTTTCCTATAATGACTTAAGTTTAGAAGCAAAAGAAATAGTTCTTCAAATAGCAAATGGAATTTATACATCTTTCTCAAGAAGAGGCGAAAATTTTGTTGAATATAATGGTAAAAATTATGTTCAAAATGATATTAGAGAAATAATAGTTAGTGAATATGAAAAACTTCCAAAGACAAAATAGCACATTGTTGCTATTTTTGACAATTTAAAAAAAATGTAGTATTCTTTCTTTGGGTGATAAATATGTTAGTAAATAGCAAAAAAATGCTAAAAAAAGCAAAGAAAGATAATCAAGTAGTGTTTCAATTTAATATTAACAACTTGGAATGGACAAAATGTATTTTAGAAGAATGTGATAAATTAAAAGTTCCTGTTATTTTAGGAGTTAGTGAAAGTGCTGTAAAATATATGGGGGGTTTTAATGTTGTTGCATCTCTTTGTTTTAGTTTAATAACGGATTTAAATATTAAAACAGATGTATGTTTACATCTTGATCATGGTTCAAGTGTAGAGAGTTGTATAAAAGCAATTGATGCTGGATTTAATTCAGTTATGATTGATATGTCTAAACTACCAATTGAAGAAAATATTAAAATAACCAAAGAAGTGGTTGCAATAGCCAAAAACAATGATGTATCAGTTGAAGCAGAAATTGGTGCTATGGGAAAAATTCAGAATGGTGGAGTAGAATCAGGAACTAATACTAATTTAGAAGATGCTATTTTATTTATTAAAGAAACAAAAGTTGATTCTTTAGCTCCAGCAGTAGGAACTGTTCATGGTATTTATAAGGGTGAATTAAATATTGATTATTCCTTAATTAAAAAATTAGCAGCCAATTTAGAAACACCATTAGTACTTCATGGAGGAAGTGGACTATCTCTTGATATTTTAAGAAAATGTCGTGATGCTGGAATAACTAAAATTAATATTAATTCTGATATTCAAGATGCTTGGAGTAAAAATGTTAAAGAATACTTAAATGAAAACAAAGAGGAAATTGATCCAAGAAAAATAATTGGAAGTGGATTTGAAGCAATTAAAGAAGTAGTTGCTTCGAAAATTAACATTAATAAATAAAAAAAATAAAATATAGTGGTGATTATATGAAAATCTTAAAAGTAATCGGAAATCAAAAATTAACAGGTAGTATAAGAATAAGTGGAGCTAAAAATAGTGCAGTTGCCTTAATACCAGCAACCCTTCTTGCAAGTGGTAAAACAACTTTATGTAATATTCCAAATATTTCCGATATTGAGGTCTTAGACCAAACTTTAAAGTATTTAAATGTGAAAACAAATCGTGCAAGTGAAACAATGACAATTGATACAACGAATTTAAAAAATATGGATATTCCAATTGAATTATCTAGTAAACTTCGTGCATCATATTATTTCATGGCTGTTTTACTTGCAAGATTTAAATATGTTAAAATGAGTTTTCCTGGAGGTTGTCAAATAGGAAGTCGTCCAATTGATCAAACTTTAAAGGCTTTTAAACTTTTGGGAGCAACTATTAAAGAAGAGGATTCAGTTTTTACAATTGAAGCTAAAGAATTAATAGGAAATGTTATTCATTTAGATATGCCAAGTGTTGGAGCAACCATTAATGCCATTTTAGTTGCAACTCTTGCTAAAGGAAAAACAATTATCAAAAATGCTGCTCGTGAACCGGAAATATCTGATCTAGCAAATTTATTAAATAAAATGGGTGCTAATATTAAAGGTTTTGGAACTAGTGAAATCGAAATTCATGGAGTTGAATCCTTAAATCCAACTAATCATGATATAATTCCTGATCGAATTGAAGCCGGAACTTATACTATTATAGGTGCACTTTTAGGTTCATATTTAAAAATTGATAATATTATTCCGGAGCATATTAAAAGTTTAACTGATAAACTAGAAAGTATGGGAGCAAACATTGAAATAAAAAATGATTATTTAATAATTGATAGTTCAAATGAACTTCATGGTTTAGATATAGAAACTTCTTATTATCCAGGATTTCCGACAGATTTACAACAACCATTTGCAACCCTTTTAACACAAGCAAATGGAATAAGCAATGTAGTTGAAAATATTTATGAAAATCGTTTCATGAATGTACCTTACTTAAATAAAATGGGGGCAAATATTCAAGTAATAGAAAACAAAAAAGTCATTATAGAAGGACCAACAAAATTAATAGGTTGTGAAGTAAAAGCAACCGATTTAAGAGCTGGAGCTTCCTTATTAATAGCATCCTTGATTGCTGATGGAGAAACAATTATTACAGATATCAATCATCTTTTAAGAGGATACGAGGAAATAGTAGAAAAATTGACAAACGTAGGTGCTAAAATAGAGATTAAAGAAATATAATAAAATATCTTTAATCTTTTTTTGGGAGGAAAAATGAAAAAAATAGTTATTCCTATATTAATTGTCTTTTTAACATTTATTATTTATAAAACTAATGATGATAATCTAGTTGATTATATGGCAATTGGCGATTCCATTAGTTTAGGAATAAATTCATATGGAAATCATTCATATGGTTTTAATGACTATTTAAAATCTTATTTAGAAAATAATAATTTACTTCATCATTATAATTCACTTTATTCTAAAAATGATTATAAAATTGAAGAATTAATAAATGATATAAAAACCAATAAAAATATTTTATATGATGATAAAACTTATAATATAAAAAAAGAATTACGCGAAGCAGATTTATTAATTATTTCAATAGGAATGGATGAATTAGTTAATTTATTAAATGCAAATAAAGAATTTAATGAAATTCAAAATGATTTAGATAAAATTTGTAATAATATGGATAATTTAATTAAAGAAATTGTTTCTTTATCTAAAACCAAGATAATTTTATTAGGTTATTATAATTATTCTAATAATTTTGATAAAAACACGAATCAAATATTTGCTTATATAAGTGATAAATATCAAAGTATTGCTTCTAAGTATTCAATAACTTATATTGATATCTATGAAGAAATTAGGCAAGATAAAAATTATTTACCTAATAAAAATGATTATCATTTAACAAGTAAAGGTTATTTAAAAATAGCAAATAAAATTATTAAGAACATCGAGGATGATTTCTAAAAAAAATGCTTGATTTTTTAGATAAAAGTTGGTATACTACATGAGAAATATGTATTACTATGGTTTAATCCATGGCGAAAGGAGATCAAAATGAAAAAAAATATTCATCCTAAAAACTATGAAGTAACAGTTACTTGTGCATGTGGGGAAACTTTTAAAGCAATTTCAACTAAACCAGAAATTAGTGTTGAAGTTTGTTCTAAATGTCATCCATTCTACACAGGAAAACAAAGTAGAGCATCTCGTGCTGGACGTGTAGATAAGTTTAATAAAAAATATGGTTTTGAAAAAGGCGAATAGTCTTTTTTTTTTTATTCAAGTGTGATACTATTTAAGTAGGTGATGAAATGAAAAAAATTAAACTAGGATTTGCATCCGATCATAGAGGTTATGAACTAAAAGAAAAATTAATTAATTACATGAAAAAACAAGAAGATATAATTGATATTACTGATTGTGGTACTAATTCAATTGAATCTTGTGATTATCCAGATTTTGCATATTTACTTGGAAAAGAATTGCAAAGTGGCGGAGTAGATTTTGGAATTAGCATATGTGGAAGTGGAATAGGAATTAGTATTGCCATGAATAAAATGAAAGGAGTTTACTGTGCTAAAGTAAATAATGCTCTTGAAGCAAGTTATACAAGACTTGATAACAATACTAATTGTGTAGCATTTTCAAGTAATACAAGTTTACCTGAAGCTATTAAAATAATTGATACTTTTATTCATACCGAGTTTTCTAATTTAGAAAGACATCAAAAAAGAATTGATAAAGTAAAAAAAATTGAGGAAGAATTATATGACTAAGTTTATTTTATATGTAATGGTAACTATTCTAACAACTTGGGCAATGGATGGAGTAAATATCAATGCTATTTTTAAAAAAGGTCAAGTTATAAAAGCGCGAGTTGTATATTTTTTAATTCTATTATCTATTATATACTTAGTTACAAATTTTATTTATGATTTTATTTATTTAAAAATATTTTAAAAAATTGTATAAAAAAAAATTAATAGGAAATACTTTAAATGAGGTGAATTTTATGAAATTAAAACCATTTGTATTTCCAGTTTTATATATTACTTTAATATTTGCACTGGTGGTTGGTTTATATTTTACAAGTAATGCTTTAAATAAAGAAGTAGGTGAATTTTTAGAAGATGTTACTTATGTTTCATCAGTTATTTTAGAAGATGTTGTTCCTGTTGTAAACGTTGATACAACTATTTCTAATCCTTATCTTGGTGAGAATATTAAAATAGAAAGATATTATTATAATATGGAAGATGATCTTGATAGACAAAAGGAATCTATTGTTTATTATGATGATACCTATATGCCAAATACAGGACTTGATTATACAAGTGAAAATAGTTTTGAAATAGTTTCTATATTAGATGGGACAGTAATTGACATCAAGGAAGATGAATTACTTGGAAAAATTGTTGAGATAAGACATAATAATGAACTTGTATCATCATATGCAGGGTTATCTGAAATAAGTGTTCAAAAAGGAGAAACCATAACTCAAGGAATGAAAATAGGAATGTCTGGAACTAATAAGTTAAACTCTTCGCTTGGTAATCATTTACACTTAGAAATTTATGAAAATGGTATAAATATTGATCCAAACAAAGTAATAGGTAAAAAATTAGGTGATTTTTAATCATCTTTTTTAATAATTTTTTATAATTTGGAAATACTATTTTTAGAGGTGAATTTATGAAGGATATTGGAATAGATTTAGGAACTGCAAATATTTTAATATATATTAAAGGTCAAGGAATAGTTTTAAATGAACCAAGTGTAGTTGCAATTGATACAGATACTAAAAGACCTCTTGCTTTTGGAAGTGAAGCGAATCAAATGCTTGGAAAAACCCCTTTTAAAGTAAGAGCTATTAAACCCATGAAAGATGGAGTAATTGCTGACTTTGAAATTACAGAATTAATGCTTGATTATTTTATCAACAAAGTAAAAGCCAGAGGTTTATTTAAAAAACCTAGAATTGTTATTTGTTGTCCAGCGGATACTACTCCAGTTGAAAAAAATGCGATTCGTGAGGCGGCTGAAAAATTAGGTGCTAAAAAAGTTTATTTAGAAGAAGAACCAAAAGCAGCAGCAATTGGAGTAGGGCTTGATATTAGTAAACCAAATGGTAATATGGTAATTGATATTGGTGGTGGTACAACCGATATTGCTGTTTTATCTCTTGGTGGGATAGTAGTTAGTCGTTCTTTAAAAGTTGCCGGAAATGTCTTTGATAATGATATTAAAGAATATATAAAAGATGAATATCGTTTATTAATCGGTGATAAAACTGCTGAAAGAATAAAAAAAGAAATTGGTTCAGTTTATAATAGTGATCCTGAAAATGAAATAGAAGTAAGAGGACGTGATTTAGAAACAGGTCTTCCTAGTATAATAACTGTTAATAGTAAAGAAATAGAAAAAGCCTTAAAAGATGATATAAATAAAATAATTGTTGCAACTAAAAGTGTCTTAGAAGATACTCCTCCAGAATTAAGTGCCGATATTATTGAAAACGGAGCAATTTTAACCGGTGGTGGATCTTTAATAAATGGGCTCAAAGAATTACTCGAAAAAGAATTACAAATACCTATTTTTCTTGCTGAAAGTCCTTTAACAAGTGTTGCTGAAGGAACCGGAATATTACTTAATAACTTATATTTAATTAATTGATAAAACTAGTAAATACTTATTTAAAAAGAAATTACTAGTTTTTTTTATTTATAAGTGATATAATTTCTTGGGAGGTACAATTATGCCGTATAATACAATTTTATATTCATTAAAAGTGATAATTATTACTTTATTAATTTCTGCTTTTTCAATACCTGTTGTAAAAAAAATAGCTCATCATGTTAATGCTTTAGATGTTCCAAATGAAAGAAAAGTTCATCAAAAACCAATGCCAAGATTAGGAGGACTAGGAATATTCTTTGCTTTTTTAGTAGGTTATATGTTATTTGGTCAGAATACAGTTCAAATGAATTCCATATTAATTGGTAGTTTCATTATTATAATAACTGGAATCATTGATGATATAAAACCACTAAATGCAAAAGATAAGTTAGTAGGACAAATTATATCTGCTTTAGTAATTACATTTTATGGAGAAATTCTTCTAAGTCAAATAACTGCATTTGGTTTAACAATAAACTTTGGTTATTTTGCTTATCCAATTACTATTATATTTTTAATAGCCTGTATGAATATTATTAATTTAATTGATGGATTAGATGGTCTTGCTGGTGGTATTTCATCCATATTCTTTATGACAATTATTGTTATTAGTTTCTTTCAAGGAAGAACTACTGGTTTAGAATTTACTTTAACTTTAATTATGCTTGGAAGTACTTTAGGATTTTTAGTTCATAATTTTCATCCAGCTAAGATTTTTGCAGGAGATTCCGGTGCTTTATTTTTAGGTTTTATAATTGCTATTATATCTTTACTTGGTTTTAAAGGAACTGTTTTAACATCTGTATTTGTTCCACTTTTAATACTTGCAGTTCCAATTCTCGATACTTTATTTGCAATATTAAGGCGATTGCTTAAACATAAACGTATATCTGATGCCGATAAACAACATTTACATCATCAACTTTTAGGAATGAAGTTTTCTCATAGAAATACCGTTTTAATTATTTATGGTGTTAATATATTATTTGCTATTGCTTCAATTTTTTATACATTAAATAGCCAAATAAATATATACCTTAGAATAGCAGTTTATCTTGTATTATTAGTTTTAGTTTTTTGGTTTGTTAATAAAACAAATATTGTTACTGAAAAACAAATTAAACTTAAACGTAAAAAAAAGAAGTAATTTTTATTTATCTTTAAGGGTGGAGGTTATATGATAAATTTCATAATTTATGAAGATGAAGAATATTTTTGCAATTTGTATGAAAATGTTATTCACAAATTTATGGGTAGTAGTGATGATCAGTATAAAATATTTAAATTTTCTGAGTATAATGAAGAATTATTAAGTTTTATAAGAAATTTGACTGGTCAAAATGTTTATGTATTTGATATTGAAGTAAAAGGAAAATCAGGACTGGATTTAGCAAGAGAAATAAGAACGTTCAAGAAAACTATGAATGACCAAATCATAATTGCAACAGCTCATCAAGATTTAGTTCAAAATGCTTTTCATAGAAAGATATTAATGGTTGATTTTATATCAAAATTTGATTTACTTGAAGAAAGACTTTTACTTTGTTTTAGGGAAATATATGGAATATTTAATAGCAATAAATATTTATCATACAAACAAGATAGTGAAATAATTAGAATTCCATATAATGATATTTTATTTATTGAAAAAGATAAAAGTGATGAATGTTTGTATATAGAAACAGTAAATGAAAAATTCAAATATAAAGGAAATATGGCAAAAATTGAGAATATTTTAAAGGAAGATAAAAGATTTTTCAAATGTCATAGAAGTTGTATAGTAAATACTTTTAAAATAACCAAAATTAATGGAAGTATACCTGAAATATATTTTGAAAATAAATTTACTAATTGCTTGTCAAGAGATAAAAGAAAAGAACTTGAAGAAATGTGTTTACTAAGTTTAAATGATAATGTTTTGGGGGATTTATATGAATATTGATTTATTAACTTGGTTTGAGTATTTTGTAGGAGCATTTGCCTGTTGTTTTGGTGGTTTTTTAATTGGAAAAATTTTGTTATCAAGGAGTTTTAAAAAAATAAAAAAAATTAGTTATTTGTGGATATTGATATTAACAATAATTACAATTTTTAATGCATTAGTGTTTGATAATATTATCAAAATATTTGGTAATTTAGTTGTATTTTATGTGATTTATAAATATATTTTTGATTTAAAACATGTTAGAGTATTTATTTATTCAGTTGTAACATATTTGCTATTTCCAATTAGTGAAATAATATTTATTTTTTGTGTATCGTTACTTGATTATGTTTTTCATTTTTCTATTGCTACTACGATTTCTAGAGCTATATATTCTAATGTAATAATAGTATTTCTTGCTTGTTATTTAGCACTACTTTTAAAAAGAAAAATAAATCATTATATTCAAAAAATAGCAAAAGCTAATATTTTAATTATTTTAGCTCAAGGAATGTTGACATTATTTATTTTACTATCATCACTAAATAATTTATATATAGAAAATTTTAAATTTAGCTATAAATTAATTTTAAATACCGTTATAATAATTGGTTCTGCTATTTTAACATTTGCTTTATTAAGGCAATATTTAAAAAATAAAGAAGTGGTTGAAAAACATAAAATGTTGGAAGAATATTTAAAAACATCAGCAAGTTTAGTTGAAAAATATTCAGCGACTATTCACAAATATAAAAATAATTTAATTGCAATAAAAGGTTATTTAAAATCTAATTCTAAGGAAGCAGAGAAATATATTGATAGTTTACTTGATAATCTAAAAGATAGAAAATATAGTTGGGTATCTAAAATAAATTATATTTCAGTAGATACACTTAGATATTTAATTTATTATAAGTTATCAAAATCAGAAGAATTAAATTTAAAAATTTCTGTTAATGTAAGTAAAGATATCAAAGAAATTCCAAGTGATATTTTTAATCTAAACGAACTTAGTAATATTTTGGATATAATAGGTGAATATTTTGATAATGCCAACTATGCAAGTGATGAATCTGATCAGAAAGAATTTAATTTTGATTTATATATGATGGATAATAAAATGACATTTACTATTTCGAATACTTATAAAGAAGAAGTGGATATGAATTTAATTACTAAAAATGGTTATACTACTAAGGGTAAAGGTCATGGATTTGGGTTATATGAAATAGATAAAGTTATTAATAGTTTTAAGTTTATATCAAATAAATACGAAAAGATAGATAATTATTTTGTAACTACTTTAATAATAGATTTAGAAAAATTAGAAAAATAAAAAGATAAGCTTTGCTTATCCTTTTTATTATGTCTTATTTATTTAACATAGATTTTGGCATTTCAGGTTCATCAACAAAACAGAACCAGCAACCAGTAGTAGCAACACCTGCTACCATTAAACCAACAGCTCCTAACAACATAGATAAATATTTTTTCATTTTATCCTCCAATTTATCTCCTAACATATAAATTGTTTACTTATAATTTTTATAATTATTATAAGGTAATTTAAACATTTTATATGTAATAGGTAAAATTAAAACTGTTTGTATTATTAAGGAAAACATCATTAGATTTTTTAATAATACATTTTTTGTTATAAATATTGATATAATATATATAATTGTTACAAAAATACTCAAAAATTTATAAACTTTTCTTTTTTTTATATTTATTAATGGTCTTTTCTCAGTATCAGCAGGAGCAAAAATTGCAATACATAGAAAACAAATAATAGTACCAATAATAAAGAATAAATTTTGGAATATAAAATTTTTGCATATTAATGGTATTCCTAAAAATATAATACTTGATGAAATCCAACAATATATACTTTTGGAAGCATGTATACCGAAAGCAAATGCTCTTAAAAAATTATAAAATAATAATAATATAAGAGTTTCTTTAAATATTCCTAATATAATAGAAATTGTTATTATTACAACAAATTTAGTTAAAAGAAGATATATACTTTCAAGTCCATATTTTATTTCTTCTAATTGTTCTTTATTATAATTATTATTGTTTTTCACTAAATTCATAGAATTATTGATGAGAAAACTTTTAATCATATTTTCTATCACCAAGACCATTGTATAGTAATTTTGATTTTTATTTAGTATTTTTCTTGAAAAAGTAAAATTTGGAAATATTTTGGTTAAAAAAATTAAAAATCTCGATATTTTTGTAAAAAATGATATAAAAATTACCATTTTTAGAAAATATGAAAATATTTGATTAAAATTTGATATTATTAATGTGCGCAAAGGAAAAAAGTAGATCTACTGAAAAATATTTATGAGAAGGAGAGATATGAACGTGGTAAGAGGTAGAGTTAAGTGGTTTAACAATGAGAAGGGGTATGGCTTTATTGAATTTACTGATAAAGAGGATATATTTGTTCATTATTCGGCGATAAACCAAGAAGGATATAAGACGTTGCAAGAAGGGCAGTATGTGGAGTTCAATCTTCTTGAGACATCCAAAGGATATCAAGCATTAAATGTTTCAGTAGTAAAATCAGAAGTGATTATGTAGTAAAATTTAAAAAATTATCGTGTAAACGATAGTTTTTTTTTATAATTTGTGCTATTATAAAAATATAAAAGGAGATGATATGATGGAAATTTTAATTCGAGGTAATAAGATTGAAATTACTGATGCAATGAAGGATTATGTGAAGGAGAAGTTATCAAAATTAGATAAATATACCTTAGATGGAAATGTAAAAGCCAATGTATTAGTAAAAGTTAGAAATTATACTCAAAAAGTAGAAGTAACTATTCCCCTTAAAACTTTAATATTAAGAGCAGAAGAAGAAAGTGAAGATTTTTATTCGGCGGTTGATTTAGTTATTAATAAGTTAGAAAGACAAATTAGAAAGAATAAAACTAAATTAAAGAAAAAAGAAAAATCAGGTGTTAAAGAATTTAATATAGATGATATTATAGATTTATCTGAAGAAAAAGAAGTTGTAAAAAGAAAGAAAATTGATATTAAACCGATGAGTTTAGATGAAGCAATTTTACAAATGGAACTTTTAGGTCATAATTTTTATATGTATAAAGACAGTGAAACTAATAGTAGTGCTTTAGTATATAAACGTCATGATGGTGGATATGGAGTTATTGAAGAAGAATAATTAAAAATAATTAAATAAAATAAGCAAAATCTTTCAAATTTGCTTATTTTTTGATAGAATAGATATTGTACTAGGAGGAAACATGAATTTATTAAAAAAAATATTTGATCATGAATATAAAGAATTAAAAAAATTTAATCGTTTAGCTGAAGAAATTATGGCTTTAGATGAAGAGTATCAAAAGTTAAGTGATGAAGATTTAAAAAATAAAACAAGTGAATTTAAAGAAAGATTATCTAAAGGGGAAACTCTTGATGATATATTAGTAGAAGCGTATGCAACTGTAAGGGAAATGGCTTATAGAAAGTTAGGAGAAAAAGCTTTCTTTGTTCAATTAGTTGGAGCAATTGCTATTCATAATGGTAATATTGCTGAACTAAAAACAGGTGAAGGTAAAACTTTAGTAACAACTTTTCCAGCTTATTTAAATGCTTTAAGTGGAGAAGGAGTGCATGTTATTACTGTTAATGAATACCTAACTGTTCGTAATGCTGAATGGATGGGTCCAATTTATGAAAGTTTAGGTTTAACTGTTGGTATCAATAGACATGATATGTCACCTCGTGAAAAACGTGAACAATATAATTGTGATATTTTATATACAACTAATAATGAACTTGGATTTGATTATTTAAGAGATAACATGGTAATTCGAAAAGAAAATAGAGTTCAAAGAGGACTTAACCATGCTATTATTGATGAAATTGATTCTATTTTAATTGATGAAGCCAGAACTCCTTTAATTATTTCTGGTGGAGAAGTTAAAAGTGCTAACTTATATATTCAAGCCGATTTATTTGCTAAAAGTTTAAAAAATGAAGAGGATTTTATCTATGATGAAAAAACTAAAGGAGTTACTTTAACTGATTCTGGAAATGCTCGTGCTGAAAAATTCTTTCATTTAGATAACTTATATAATATTGATAACTCAGAACTTGTTCATTATATTAATCAAGCTCTTCGTGCAAACTATTCTATGAAAAAAGATTTTGATTATGTTGTTCAAGATGGTGAAGTATTAATAGTAGATCCATTTACTGGTCGTATTATGAAAGGACGTCAATGGAGTGATGGTCTTCATCAAGCGGTTGAAGCAAAAGAAAATGTAAAAATTAATCAAGAAAATAAAACTGTTGCAACAATTACTTTCCAAAATTTATTTAGAATGTATAAAAAATTATCAGGTATGACAGGAACGGCTAAAACTGAAGAAGAAGAATTCCGTAATATTTATAATATGTATGTTATAACAATTCCAACTAATCGAGAAGTTGCAAGAATTGATTATCCTGATTTAGTTTATCCAACTAGAAATGGAAAATATAAAGCAATTGTAAGAGTAATTAAAGAAAAACATAAAACTGGGCAACCTATCCTAGTTGGTACAATTGCAATTGAAACAAGTGAATTAATAAGTGAATTATTAACTAAAAATGGTATTAAACACGAAGTATTGAATGCTAAAAATCATGCAAGAGAAGCTGAAATAATTGCTCGTGCTGGAGAACGTGGTGCAGTCACTATTGCAACTAATATGGCTGGTCGTGGAACCGATATTAAATTAACTGATGAAACAAAAGAGTTAGGGGGACTTTGTGTAATTGGAACTGAACGTCATGAATCACGTCGTATTGATAATCAGTTACGAGGAAGATCAGGACGTCAAGGAGATCCAGGTGAAAGTCAATTCTTTGTTTCTATGGAAGATGATTTAATGGTTCGATTTGGAACTGATAGAATTAAAACCTTACTTCAAAGTATGGGATTTGAAGAGGATCAAGCAATTCGTAGTAAAACATTTACTAATGCCCTATCATCTGCTCAAGCAAAAGTAGAAGGAAATAACTTTGATATTCGTAAACAATTACTTCAATATGATGATGTTATGAATAATCAAAGAGAAGATATTTATGAAAGAAGAAATGAAATTTTAGACAATGATTCAATTCATGAAACAGTTTTAGATACATTCTCATCTTATATTACTTATTTAGTTGATACCCATTTTACAGATAATCATATTGAAGAAGAGGATTTTAAAGATTTACTAGATATTGTTAATCATAATTTATTAAATAAAGATATTAAAGAAAAAGAATTAGAAGGTAAAACTCCAGATGAAATGATTGAAGTAATATTCGATAAAGTAAAAGTTGAATATGAAGAAAAATTAAGTGTATTACCACAAGAAGTTTCAAGTGAATTTGAAAAAGCTATTAGTTTAAATGTAATTGATAAACATTGGACTGAAAATATTAATACATTATCACATTTAAGAGAAGCTGTTATGATGCGTGGTTATGGTGGTCAAGATCCACTTCGTGCTTATACAATGGAAGGTCTGGAAATGTATGAAAATATGCTTGATAAAATTGATAAAGATACAACAACTTTCTTGATGAAAGCTGAAATTAGACAAAATATTGAAAGAAAAGAAGTAGTTAAAAAACAAATAACTAATGAATCAGACGCATCAGTTTCTAAGCAACCTAAGAAAAATAAAGAAAAAGTAGGACGTAATGATCCTTGTACATGTGGAAGTGGAAAGAAATATAAAAATTGTTGTGGTAAAAAATAATCAAATTTAAATAAATTGAATAGAATATAATATAAAAAATAAAAGCCACGGGAGTGACTTTTATTTTTCATCTTTAAGTATATTAATTGAATTTTTTAGTAAGTCTTGTTCTTTATCAGTTAAATTAAGTTTTAAAACTTCTTTAACACCATCTTTATTAAGAATAGCGGGTTGACTTATATATAAATCATTTTCTTTATCATAACAAGAAATAGTTATAATGGAATTTTCATCTTGTAAAATAGCATTTGTAATTCTAACTAAACAAACACCTATTCCAAAGTTAGTAAAACCTTTCTTTTCAATTATTTTATAAGCTGAATTTCTTACTTTTAAATAAATATCATTTAATTCGTTTTCAGTTAGAAAGTTTTTTATAGGATTAAGACCAATTGTTGCTATTGACCAAGGTACAAATTCACTATCACCATGTTCACCAATAACATAAGCATGAACATTTTGGGGATTAATTTTTAATTTCTCACTTAATAAATAACGAAGTCTTGCAGTATCAAGAGATGTTCCGCTTCCAATAACTTTACTTGGTTTAAACTTTGATTTTTCATAAACAATTTTAGTAATTATATCAACTGGATTAGTTGCAATTAAAAAGATTCCGTGAAAATCATGTTTTAAAACATTATCCACAATATCTTCAATTATTTTTTTATTCTTGCTTATTAAATCTAATCTAGTCTCACCTATTTTTTGATTTAAACCTGCAGTAATGCAAACAATTTTCGCATCCATAACATCTTGATAATCTCCAACTTTAATATTTATTTTTGTTGGTGTTAGTGATATACAATGATTAAGATCCATGGCTTCACCTATGGCTTTATCTTGATTAATATCAATTAAAACTAGTTCATTTACATAAGTTTTTTGATTCAAAAGAGCATAGGCATAACTTGTACCAACATTACCACAGCCAATTATTACTAATTTATTATTCATTTAATCATCCTTTCTTATATATTTAGTGTGTAATTATTGTGAAATCAGTTGCTTTTGTCAAAAAAAGTATTATATAATTATAGTGGGAGGAAAATATGAAGAAAAATAATACATTAAAGGTACTATTAATTGCAATTTTATTTACTTTTTTACTTACGTGGATATTACCAATAACATATTTCAATAGTGGTTTATACACTGATGTTAGATATCCTGCTGGTTTATTTGATATCTTTAATTATCCAACTTTAACATTCTATTATTTTGGTCAAATGGCAATTTACGTGTTAGCAGTTGGAGCATTTTATGGTGTATTTAATAAAACAGGTGTACTTAGAAAAGTTTCTGATAAGATTGTAAAATTATTCAAAGGAAAGGAAATCATTTTCTATAGTGCAGTTATTACTTTATTATCAACTATTGTTGCATTTTGTGGATTTAGTTATGAATTATTCTTTGTACTACCACTTTTAGCAGCAATTATTCTTCTAATGGGACATGATAAAGTAACTGTTGCTATTACTTTAATTGGTTCAATTGCTGTTGGTTTCATGGGTTCTTTATTTGCTAAACAAATAACTGGAACATATGCTGGAACTTTAATGACAAATTATACTGATTTAATTTGGTTTAGAGTTGCTATGTTAGTTCTTGGAATTGCTATTTTAGTATTCAACGTAGTAAGAAGAATTAAAAAAGTTGATGTTAAAAAAGATGAAGGTCGTGAATTACTTCCTGAAACAATTGAAATTAAAACTAAAAAAGGTAAAAAGAAAGCAAGTTGGCCTGCAATTGTTGTCTTTGATTTAGTATTATTATTAATGATACTTGGTGCTTTGGATTTTAGTGGAGCATTTAAAATTGAAATATTTGAAAAATTCCATGAAACTGTAATGTCTTTTGCAATTAAAGATTATCAAATATTCTCGAAAATCTTAGGTTCTACACTTCAACAAGCAAGTTTTGGTAATTGGTCAACTGTTGAATTTACGACAATTCTATTACTTTCTTCTGGTTTACTTGCAATTATTTATCGTATTAAATTAAGCGATATGTTCAATAGTTTCAAAGAGGGTGCAAGTAAATTTGCTTTAAGTGCTTTCTTGATGATTTTAGCTTATACAGTTTTAATTACAACATCAAATCATCCAATTATGTTAACAATTCTAAAACCACTTTTAGAAATTACTAATGGATTTAATAGTGTTACCCTTTCTGTTTCAATGTTTGTTGCTAGTATCTTCAATATTGATGCTTACTATACGTCAGCAGCAATTTTACCTTATGTAACTAGTTTAATTGAAGATACAAGTATTTACCCACTTATTGGATTTATTTCTCAAAGTATGCAAGGTCTTGCTTTATTAATTGCTCCAACAAGTGTTGTATTACTTGGTGCTACTAGTTATTTAAAAGTATCTTACACTGAATGGTTTAAAGGTATTTGGAAAATTTTCTTAGAATTATTAGTAATTGCTTTTATAATCTTTACAATTGCACTAGTAATCTAAAACTAAATAATATTAAAAAAGTTCGTGTTAATTCACGAATTTTTTATTTATGTTCAGCATAATGCGTAAATAAAAGACCAATATTTACTAAACCAGCAACTCCGACGATTGCATAGATAACTCTACTTAGAGCACTACCAGCACCGAAGATTGCATCTACGAGATTGAAGTCAAATATTCCTACAAAACCCCAATTGATTGCTCCAATAATTGTAAATATTAAGGCTGCTTTTTGTAATGTTTGCATAAACTCCTCCTATCACTAACTATCATAAACAAAAAAAATAATTTTATTCATGAATATTTAAAATTTAGTTAAATATAATTAATTGAAAGAAAGAAAAAGGGGTTTTAAATGAAAAAAATATTTATTTTATTGTTTATTTTAGTTACTGTTTTCTTAACAGGTTGTACTAAAGAAAATAGTGATAACATTTTTAAAAATTTAACTGATAAAATTAATAATTTAGAAAGTTATAAGTTAGATGGTAATTTAGAAGTAAAAAATGATAATAATTCATATTCTTATAATGTTGAAGTAAGTTTTATGGAAAAAGATAAATTTCGTGTATCACTTGTCAATACATCTAATAATCATGAACAAGTTATTCTAAGAAATGATGATGGAGTATTTGTTTTAACACCTAGTTTAAATAAAAGTTTCAAATTCCAAAGTGATTGGCCATATAATAATTCACAAATTTATCTACTTGGATCAATTATTGATGATTTAAACAATGATGCTAACTTAACAAAAGAAGAAAAAGATGGTAAATATATCTTTACTAGTAAAGTAAATTATCCAAATAATCCAGATTTAGTAAAACAAAATGTTATTGTAACAAAAGACTTGATGATTGAAAAAGTGGAAATTTTAAATACAAATGATGAAGTTGAAATGTCTTTTAAAGTAAATAACACTGATTATTCTCCAACTTTTGATGAATCATACTTTGAAGTTAATAGTATTATAAATACAACAAATCAAAATAATAATAATAGTAATAATGATAATAACAATAATAATTCATCCACAAATCAAGATACAACTGATGGAAAAACAACAAATGGTAATAACCAAACTGATACTAATAAAAATAATAGTACTGATACTAATTCTAATACTGATAAAAATAATAATCCATCTGCAAATAATACTCAAACAAATAGAACTGAACCAACAGCAACACTTGAAGATATTATCTATCCTTTATACCTACCATCAGGAACAGTTTTAGAAGAACAAGAAAAAGTTAGTAAAACTGATGGTGAGAGAGTAATTCTAACATTTGGTGGTGAAAAAGGGTTCACTTTAGTTGAAGAAACAGTAAGTAAAGAAGAAGAATTCACAGTTATTCCAACTTATGGAGAACCAGGTTTTGTAAATGATACAATTGGAGCAGTAACTGATAATTCCTTAAATTGGATAAGTGGTAATATTGAATATTACTTAGTATCAGATGTTATGAATAGTGAAGAATTATTAAATATTGCAAATTCAATTGATGTATCTGCAGTTGCTTCTTTAAAATAAATAATCAAAATTAATACCTTCTGGTGTTAATTTTTTAATAAACTAATACTTTTTTAGTTTTAATACCTTTCTTATTAGGTTTTATTTCTAAAACCATGGCATAATTAAAATAACTATTAGTTTCATTAATTTCATTTTTTAAATAATTTAACTTCCTATCTAAATAAAAATTACTTAAATAAAGTTCTCCTATATAAATACCATTTATATAAATAACAATTTTCTTACCTAAAAATTTAATATTTTCTTTTTGAATTATTAAATTAACATATTTATAAATATTTTTTAAACTTTTAGGATTTTCCTCTACTTCATATAAAAAATTAATATTTATTACTAATTCATCTTTATTTATTTTATATTTGGTTATCATATTAATATTGTGTTAATTTTAAAAAAATTTATTCAAAAAAATCTAATAAATACGAAAACCTACTAAAAACAGTAGGTTTTGGGAAAAATTAATACATAGAAACTTCAACTATTTTAAAAGTTGCTGATTTCATAGCAGGTAATTTATCATCACTTACATATGTAAATAAATCGAAAGTTTGACTTTGAGAAGCGCCTAAATCATTTGCATATATATAGTCAACATCAATTCTACTTCCATCAGTATCAATTGCTTCAATTTGAATATCAAAAGATTTTTTTTCATTAGTTTTATTAGTTATTTTTACCGATAATTTTGTGTCGGTAAAACCATATTGATCCGTAGTTGTAATGAAATTTCCTATGCTTACATCTACATTTTTTAAAACTTCTTCTGTATTATCACCTGTCATATTATCAAGAGATTCTGACCAACTATTTTGTAAAGAGATTGTTATTATAATTGACAAAATTCCTAATACTAAAGCAACTATTGATTTTCCCTTATTTGCCCTTTTAATTAAAGAAATAATTCCAAAAATTGTAGCAAGTATTCCTAAGATAAATGATGCATTATTTATTATTGGTATAAAAGATGTAGAAATTGCAATAATTGCTAATACTAATCCTGCTGTTGCAAATCCACTTTTTTTTGTTTGTTTCTCCATTTTACTCCTCCTTTCAATTTTATTATAACTTAAAAACAACTTGCAGTAAATAGTTCGTGTGAATATTTTGTAGTAAATAATATCATACCTATAAATGGAGGTTGTGATATGAAGATAGAATTTAATAATTTAAAGGATTTATTAATTTTTAATATAAAGTATTATCGATATGTTAATAACTTTTCTCAAGAAAAACTTGCGGAATTGAGCAAATTAAGTCCTAGATATATAACAGATGTAGAAAGAGGATTACATTGTCCAACTATTCCTAAGATTGAAAGCATTGCTAAATCTTTAAATATAGAACCATATCAACTTTTTGTTAATATCGAAAGGAATATTGATATAGTCAATAAGATGAATATGGGAAGACAATATAATCAAAAAAATAGTTAAATTAGGCATATATACAAAAATTATTTAATATGATATACTGATTATATTGAAAGGAGTATCGTATGATAGTTATAATTATTATTCTTGTTGTTATTATTCTTGTATCTATTAAACAAGTAGATGAATATGAAAGAGGAGTTAAGTTTACTTTAGGTAAATATAGTAAAATGATGAATCCAGGATGGAATTTAGTTTTACCAATTTTTCAATCATTTAAAAAAATTGATATTAGAACTAAAGCAGTTGATGTACCTGAACAAGATGCGATTACTAGGGATAATGTATCTATTCGTATTAATGCTGTAATTTACTATAAGATTTTTGATGCAAGTAAAGCAATTCTTGAAGTTGAAAACTTTTATTATGCTGTTAGTCAATTAGCTCAAACAACTATGCGTAATGCGGTTGGTGAAGTAAGTCTTGATGAACTTTTATCAGAACGTGGAAAAATTAGTCAAAAGATTTGTGAAATAATTGATTTAGCAACTGATCCTTGGGGAATAAAAGTTGAAAATGTTGAACTTAAAGATGTATCTTTACCAGAAGAAATGAAACGTGTTATTGCTCGTGTTGCTGAAGCTGAACGTGAAAAACAAGCAGTTATTACTAAAGCTCAAGGTGAAGTTGAAGCAAGTAACAATTTAGCACTTGCTGCTCAAACATTAAGTCAAAATCCAATTGCTGTTCACTTAAGAACTCTTGAAACTATTAATGATTTAAGTAGTGATCAATCAAATACTGTAGTATTTGCTTTACCTCTTGATGTTTTAAAAACATTTGATACTTATAACAAGAAAAATGGTCAATAAAAATGAAAAATTAATACCCAAAAAGTATTAATTTTTTTAATGTATTTCTTGGCAAATGCCAGGATAAGGGATATAAAAACAGTGATTTTTATAACTACCACTTAGTCTTTGATCATACCAATAAGAAACACAACTATTACCACTACTTGGTGCATAAAACCATAAAGCATTAGTAGCAGGATAATAATACTCACCATCCAAAACTCTTTTAGCTAATTTTCGTTCGTTAGCAGTTGAGGCGGAAAAAAATAATTGACTTTTAGGTCCTGAAAATCCTCCAGGGGATTGGTAAACAACATCATATATAGTTCTTATATTTTTAAAAGTTAAACAATTAGCAATTGCACGGTTAACCGCAACATTTCCAACCATCAACATCCCGAGACTTCCTTCCCCAAGGGCTTCAGCTCGCATAAGTCTTGCTAATAAATCTAATTCTTTTTCTGTATACTTAATAACCGGCATAAAACCTCCTATTTATTATATGTTTATTTTAAAAAATTATTGAATTTAATTATTGATTAAAAAAAAACTTTATGTTATTATATATTTATAATAAGGGATAGTGGTGTCTAGTGAATGATAGTTTACATAAATTATTAGAATATTTAGAACCTAAAATAGAAAATATACAAGAAAATCGTTTTGAAATTAAATCTTTGGGTAATGTATATGAAACAATTAAAGAAATTGTTGAATTAGGTAGAAAATCACCTTTTGAAATATTAGATTACTATGATCAAGACTTTATAATTAAAGCCATAAAGATTAGTAATCATGATATTGAAAGGCGTGTTGAACGTTATAAAACTAGTAGGTATTTACTAATAAATAAAAACCAAAATATTCGTGAATTACCTCAATACAAAGAAGCTTTGAACTATCTTGAATCCTTATTTGAATATTTATCTAGTCTCTATTTAGAAATAGAATTTGATTATGAAACTAAAAAAAATAAGTTAAAAACTCAAGAATTACTAAATAAATATTATCTTTTATTAAAAAGAAATAACATATTTATAAAAGAAACAGAAGAATTTATTAAATTTTTAGATTTATGTGAAATATCTTATGATGATAAGTTAAATATTTTAATCTTTATAAATAAATGTAATATTAAAAATTATTTAACAATTAATGATATTATGATAACTAATGACATAAAATTATCAGATATAACTAATTTAATAGAAGAATACAAATATTTAATTAATTCAAATTATGAAGAAATTGATTTAGATCTTTTAAGTGTTTTAAAAGAAAATGATGAAGAACTTTTAAATAAAAAGAAAATATCTTTGATTAATATAATTGATAATTTATATTTAGATAAACAATATGATGAAATAATTAAATATTATATTGAGTTTATAAAACTTATTAATTGTGAGAAAGAATTTCTAAAACAAAAAGAAAGATTTAATGATAAATTTTTTAAAAAATTAGTTTTTGTCATGAATAAAGAAAAATCTTTAGTAAGAGAATATCTTGATAAAACTAAAGATGAATATAAAAATTATGTTTATAAAAATTTATTAAGTATTGAGCAGGAAGAAAATTTAGTAATACCTAGTTATTCTTATAAAGGAATGTATTTATATTTAAAAAAAGATTATGTTGTTAAAACTGTTTATACTTTTTTAGAAAATGGTTATGTTTTAATTCTTGGTGTTTTAGATGAATTTGAAAATATTAATGATTTTGTTTTAAAAAATAAAAAAATATTTAATAAAGTTTTTAAAAGTTTAAATCTTAATAATTTTGATTTAAATGAAAGAGATTTAATTCTTAAAGATAAAGAAATCGAAGTATTAAGTTTTAATACTTTGGATGTGGAATTGGAGGATAAAGATGCAAGATAAGTTAATTAAGTTATTAGAAATAAAAATTGAAGCAATTAATAAAAATATAGATAATTTAAATTATTTAAATGAAGAATTAGATAAAAATAGTCAAGATTTAGATTATCTTGGTTTAAATATTTCAAAATTTGAAAATGAAGATGTGTTAAATTTTGATCAAATCGAAGTCGAAGATTTTGATAAGATACTTTCAATGGTAGATTCAAGTGTATCCGAGATTTTTCAAGATAAAACTTGTAATTATCAAGGAATTATGTATATTATTAATGGTATTAGACAAGGCATTAGTCTTGAATTAACTATAGATCAAAAAAATGCTATTTTAGCTTTTGTTAATGGAATGAAAGAAAAAGAATTAGTTTTAGAAGATACTATTGCTAATTTAAATGAAAGTAAGGAAAGGTTACCTGAAGATAATTTAGGCATATTAGAAAGTGATCTTAAAAATTATCAAGATATTTTAGAAAAATTTAAAAATAATTCTTATTTAACTGAAATTGATGATATAACCGAAGCTTTAGATTTTTCAGATAGTACAACTGAAGAAAAGATGGATATCTTTGAATTTATTTTGAAATACAATGCTGATATTTATGAAAAAACGAAAGTTTTAGATAAAGTTGAAGATGAAGAAGTAGTTCCTTTAAATGAAATCAAAGTACCAGAATTCCATTTTGAACCAGTTAATTTAGAAGAACCAACTGATGATGATTCCAGTGATGGGAATGTATCTATTCCAATAATTAATTCAGAAGAAACAGGACCCAATTTTTTAAATCCTGAAAATATTGAATTACCAAAAGTTGAAGTAAATGAAGAATTAGAAGATAATTTAGATAAAGAAGAAAATTTAGATGATACTTTAAAAATTAATGATTTAATTAAGTCGCTTGATGAACAATTAAAAGCATTAGATGAAAAAGCAGAGGAAGAAGAAAATAACCAAGAAGTAAATGAGAAAATCGAAGATGAAAAATTAGATGAAGTGGATAATGATTTAGTTAATAATCCAACTACTGAAAATAATTTTATAAATACTGTTGATTTAGAAGATATTATTAAAAAAATAGATGCCAAATTAAAAGAAATGGAAGAAAATCCTGAAAAAGAAGAAATGGTTGAAATAGAAGAACCCGTTTTACCTGAAGTAGTCTTACCAGTTCAAGATAATGTAGAGCCTGAATCTAATCCACAAGAAGAATTAGAGGAAACTGGAATTATTCAAGATAATCAAAATGATACTGCTTTAAAAGAAGTTTTAAATAAATATGAATTAAGCGATAGTTTATTAAATTATTTAAGTAATAAAAATGTTGATGTTTTAGAAATAGATGAAATATTAAATATTTTAAAAGAAAATCAAATCTTAGAATTATTAAAAGATAATATATTAAGTAATATTTTATTAAATAATAAAAAAGAAAATTTAAATGAATTATTTAGAGTAATTAAAGAAAAAATATCTTTAAATGATGAAAATTATAAAATTGATTTAGAAATAATTGCTAAAACTATGCCTTTATTACTTGTAAGTTTTGAAGTAATAGATTCATTTATGAAAAATATTGAATTTTATCAAAATAATCAAATTAATTTAATTAATCTATTTGATAATTATCGTGAATTATTAATTATGGATAATGATAGTTTATTAGCTAATTATGCTAATATTAAAAATTATGGTTTAGAATTAAATAATGATAATGTTAAATATTTATTATATAATGCTAATATTTTAGAAAATTTAGATTATTACATAGAAGCAATTGGTCATGAAAAAGGATTCTTAGGAAAAGAATCAGAATTTGATGGAATTAAGTACATTACTGAAAATCCATATAAGTTAAATATGATTAATAAAAATACTTTAATGAAACTTCGTTTTTCAACGGAAAATAATTTAAAAATATATGGAAGTAAACCGGGCATTTTAGCAGGTGAGATTGCTAATCCAAAAGTTGATCTTTTAGTATTACCAAATGATTATAAAAACTTATATTTTAATAATGAATATTCATTTATTGATCGAAGTGAAATGATAAATTTAGATTTAGAAATTAAAGAAAATAAAGTATTTGATATGAGTGTTGATGAATTAATTGAAAAACTTGATTCTTTATATAAAATAAGTGATTTAAGATATAAAATAAATGAAAACTTATTTTCAAGAATTAAAACTATTCGTTTATATAATTTCTTAAAAGGAAAAGGATTAAATTTAAAAAATGCTTTAATAATTGCCTTAACATATAATACAGTTATTAAAAAAGATGAATATGAAACTGTTATGAATATTATAAATGCTTTAGAAATAGGAGGTAATTAAGATGGAGTTTTTAAAAGAATTTTCGTTTACTGATTTAGATATTGATGAAATTATTAAATATAATTATAGGCATATAATTGATAATATGGTTTTAAATCAAGATAATATTAAAGAAATAATTGATTATTTAATTGGTATTGGTATTGAAAAAGATGTAATTAAAGAAATATTTATGTATCAAGTAAGTTTATTCTTTAAAACCAAAGAAGAAATTAAAATGTCATTTGATGAATATGAACTTGATTCAATTGTGAAATCAGTTAATTATGATGTTAATAATATTGAGTTAATTGATTTTGTATAAATTTTTCTTGAAATTTAGATAAAAATATTGTAAAATACGTGATAAGAAAGGAGTAACTATATTTATGTTAAAGTAGTTGCTTCTTTTTATCTTTATATGGTGGTATGATGGGACATTATTTTATTAATGATGAAAATTTAAAAAGTGAGATTAAAGAATTTAAAACAAATATTTCAGGGAGTGAATTTATATTTAAAACTGACAACGGGGTTTTTTCTAAAGGGGAACTTGATTTTGGGACAAAGTTATTAATTGAAAATGTTTTAAAAGAAGATATTAGTGGTAAGGTTTTGGATTTTGGTTGCGGATACGGAGTAATTGGAATAGTTTTAGCAAAACTTAAAAATGTTAATATGACAATGGTTGATGTTAATAACCGAGCAATTCATTTAACTAAGAAAAATATTTTAGAAAATAATATTCAGAATGCTATAGCTTTTTCAAGTGATGGATTTACTAATATTGATAAAAAATTTAATTATATTGTTTCAAATCCTCCAATTCGAATTGGTAAAGTTAGGTTATATGAAATAATTAAAGATATGAAAAATTATTTAGAAAGTGATGGGGTAATTTATTTAGTTATTAGGAAAGAACAAGGTGCTAAATCATTTATAAAAGATTTTTGTAATGAATATGAAATTCAAGTATTAGATAAAAGTAAAGGTTTTTACATAATTTCCTTAAAATGTTGTTGACTATTGAAAGAAATTGTGTTATTAATATAAATTGGCGGCGTATTATAAATTATTAATATGTTAATAAAAATATTGTGTATAGGGGTGAATTTTAATGGCTTATAAGCTTATTAATTGTGGCGATTATCGTCAAAGAAGATCATTCTCAAGGATTAAAAATACTTATGAATTAAAGGATTTACTTGAGATACAAAAGAAAAGTTATGAATGGTTCATAGAAACTGGTATTAAGGAAGTATTCGAAGATTTATTCCCTGTTGAAAATTTTTCTGGTACATTATCTTTAGAATTTGGTGATTATCATTTTGATGAGCCAAGATTTTCAATTAAAGAAAGTAGAGATCGTGAGACCACTTTTTCAGCACCTTTAAAAGTTGAAGTTAGACTTTTTAATCATGAAACAGGTGAAGTTAAAGAACAAGAAATATTCTTAGGTGATATGCCTATTATGACTGACAGTGGTACTTTTATTATTAATGGGGCAGAACGTGTTATTGTTAGCCAATTAGTAAGAAGTCCTAGTGTTTATTTTAGTCGTGAAATTGATAAAAATGGTCGTAATGTAATTACTTCGCAAATTATACCTACACGTGGAACATGGCTTGAATTTGAAACTGATGCAAGAGATGTTTTATATGTAAGAATTGATAGAACAAGAAAAGTTCCTCTTACCACTCTTTTAAGAGCATTTGGTTTATCAAGTGATGAAGATATTTATAGTGTTTTTGGTAAAGATGAATATTTAGAAAATACTATAGCAAAAGATTCAACTAGAAATACAGATGAAGCCTTAATTGAAATTTATGAAAAATTAAGACCAGGTGAACCTGCAACTCTTGATAGTTCTAAAAACCAATTAATTACTAAGTTCTTTGATGAATTTAGATATGATTTAGCAAGAGTAGGACGTTATAAATTTAATCGCAAATTAAATATATGTGATCGTTTACTTAATCAAACTTTAGCAGAAGATATTATAGTTAATGACGAAGTTAAATACTCTAAAAATACAATTATTACTAAAGATATTTTAGATAGTATTAAAGAAATTTTTGATAATGATTATAATTTAATTGAAACTAAAATTAATACAGATTTAGATTTGCATTCAAAACTTCAAAGTATTACTATTTATGATCCTAATAATAAAGAAAGAAAATTAGTAGTACTAGGAAACGATCCTCATATTGAAGTTAAGAGATTAACTATATCTGATGTGTATGCTTCAGTAAGTTATTATTTAAATTTACTTCATGGTGTTGGTAACTTTGATGAAATCGATCATTTAGGAAATCGTCGTATTCGTCAAGTAGGTGAACTATTACAAAATCAATTCCGTATTGGTGTTGCTCGTATGGAACGCGTTATTCGTGAACGTATGACAACTCAAGAAATGGATGAAGTTACCCCTAAAACATTAATTAATATAAGACCAGTTACAGCAGCAATGAAAGAATTCTTTGGTAGTAGTCAATTATCACAATTCATGGACCAAACTAATCCACTTGCAGAACTTACAAACAAAAGACGTTTATCGGCTCTTGGACCAGGAGGATTGTCAAGGGATCGTGCTGGAGTTGAAGTTCGTGACGTTAATGCTAGTCACTACGGAAGAATTTGTCCAATTGAATCTCCAGAAGGACAAAATATCGGACTTATCACTTCACTTGCAAGTTATGCAAAAGTTGATGATTATGGATTTATTATGACACCATATAGAAAAGTTGTTGATAGAAAATTAACTGATGAAGTTGAATATTTAACAGCTGATGAAGAAGCCGAATTTATTATTTCTCAAGCAACAATTGAAACAGATGATGAAAATAAAATTGTACCTGATCAAGTAACTGCAAGATATAAAGGGGAAAATATTTTAGCAAAATCCGATAATGTTGATTATGTTGACGTATCTCCTCAACAAGTTGTAGCGGTTACTACTTCATGTATTCCATTCTTAGAGCATGATGATGCGACTCGTGCTTTGATGGGTGCTAACATGCAACGTCAATCAGTACCACTTCTAAAATCAGAGGCTCCATTTATTGGAACCGGTGTTGAATACATTGCAGCCAAAGATTCCGGTGCTGTAGTTGTATCTAAAGCAGATGGTGTAGTTGACTATGTTGATGCTAAAAAAATAGTTATTAAAAATGCATTAGGCCAAGATATTTATCACCTATCTAATTATGAACTTTCAAATGCTGGTACTTGTCAACACCATAGACCAATTGTTCGTGTTGGAGATACTGTTAAACGTGGTCAAGTAATAGCAGATGGACCAAGTACTGATAAGGGTGAACTTGCTCTTGGTAAAAACGTTGTAGTTGCTTTCATGACTTACAATGGTTATAACTATGAAGATGCGGTTATCTTAAATGAAAATTTAGTTAAAGATGACGTGTATACATCACTTCATATGGAAGATTATCAAATGCAATGTCGTGATACAAAACTTGGACCAGAAGAAATCACAAGAGATATTCCAAATGTATCCGAAGAAGCGCGTAAAAACTTAGATGAAAATGGTATTGTAATGATTGGTACTGAAGTTAAAGAAGGCGATATCTTAGTTGGTAAAGTAACACCAAAAGGTATGGCAGAATTAACTAGTGAAGAAAAACTATTACATGCAATCTTCGGAGAAAAAACTCGTGAAGTTCGTGATACATCACTTCGTGTTCCACATGGAGGAGATGGAATAGTTCATGATGTAAAAATTTATTCAAGAAAAGAAAATGATGAATTACCTGCAGGTGTTTCTAAGGTAATTAGAATATATATAATTCAAAAACGTAAAATTCAAGTTGGAGATAAAATGTCAGGTCGTCATGGTAACAAGGGTGTTATTTCCTTAATCTTACCTCAAGAAGATATGCCATATTTACCAGATGGAAGACCAGTTGATATCATGTTAAATCCACTTGGAGTACCAAGTCGTATGAACATAGGACAAATCCTAGAACTTCATTTAGGATATGCAGCTAAGAAATTAAATGTTCATGTTGCAACTCCTGTATTTGATGGTGCTAAAAGTGATGACATTAAAGAAATGATGAAAGAAGCCGGAATGGACGAAGATGGAAAAACAATTCTATATAACGGACGTACTGGTGAACCATTTGAAAACCGTGTATCAGTTGGTGTTATGTACATGATTAAACTTCACCACATGGTTGATGATAAACTTCATGCAAGAAGTACCGGACCATATTCACTTGTTACACAACAACCACTTGGAGGAAAAGCTCAATTTGGTGGACAAAGATTTGGTGAAATGGAAGTTTGGGCATTATATGCTTATGGTGCTGCTCATACATTACAAGAAATTTTAACAGTTAAATCAGATGACATTTTAGGTCGTGTTAAAGTATATGAAGCAATTGTTAAAGGACAAGATGTAAATCAAGCTGGAGTTCCTGAGTCATTTAGAGTACTTATGAAAGAATTCCAAGCACTTGGTCTTGATATCAAAATAATTAATGATGAAAATCAAGTACTTGATTTAAAACAAATAGAAGAAGATGAATATAAAGATGATATCAAATTAGATATCGATGAAATCGAATTACCAGTTAATGAAGAAGTTACTTATCAAGATGATTCAGAGTTTGATGATGAGGAGGAATTTGAAGATGATTCTGAGTTTGAAGATGATGAAGAATTCGATGATAATGAACTTGATAATATTGATGATGAAGATTTTGAAGAAGGAGGGGAATTTTAATGATAGAAGTAAATAAATTTGAAGCCTTAAAAATAGGTATTGCATCCCCTGAAATGATTCGTTCTTGGAGTTATGGAGAAGTAAAAAAACCCGAAACAATAAATTATCGTACTCTTCGTCCTGAAAGAGATGGACTTTATTGTGAAAAAATCTTTGGACCTACTAAAGATTTTGAATGTGCTTGTGGAAAGTACAAACGCGTAAGATATAAAAATATAGTTTGTGACCGATGCGGAGTTGAAGTAACTCGCTCTAAAGTTAGACGTGAAAGAATGGGACATATTGAACTAGCAAGTCCTGTCAGCCATATTTGGTACTTCAAAGGAGTACCAAGTCGTATGGGACTTGTTCTTGATATGTCACCACGTGACTTAGAAGAAGTATTATACTTTGTTAGTTATGTTGTAATTGATAAAGGTATTACTCCACTTGAAAATAAACAAACTTTATCAGAAAAAGAATATCGTGCTTACTATGAAAAATATGGTGATGGTTTCAAAGTAGGAATGGGTGCTGAAGCAATTAAAGAATTATTAAAACAAGTTGATTTAGGATCTGAAATTGAAACTATTAAAAAAGAACTTGAAACAGCTCAAGGTCAAAAAAGAATTCGTTTATTAAAAAGAGTTGATGTACTTGACGCTTTCTATAAATCAGATAATAAGCCTGAATGGATGATTATGGATTGTATTCCAGTAATTCCACCAGATTTACGTCCAATGATTCAACTTGATGGTGGTCGTTTTGCAACAAGTGACTTAAATGACCTATACCGTCGTGTAATTAATCGTAATAATCGTTTAAAGAAATTAATTGATTTAAACGCTCCACAAATTATTATTCAAAATGAAAAACGTATGTTACAAGAAGCAGTTGACTCATTATTTGATAATGGTCGTCGTGGTAGAAGTGTAACCGGTGCTGGAAATAGACCTTTAAAATCACTTTCTAGTATGTTAAAAGGAAAACAAGGAAGATTTCGTCAAAACTTACTTGGTAAACGTGTTGACTATTCAGGTCGTTCAGTTATCGTTGTTGGACCAGATTTAAAAATGTATCAATGTGGAATTCCTAAAGATATGGCACTTGAGTTATTTAAACCTCATGTTATTAATGGTCTTGTTAAACGTAATTTAGCATCAAATATTAAAGCTGCTAAACGTTTAATTGAAAATAAAGATCCTGTTGTTTGGGATATCGTTGAAGATGTAATTAAAGAGCATCCTGTAATGTTAAACCGTGCTCCAACTCTTCACCGTCTTGGTATTCAAGCATTTGAACCAAAATTAATTGGTGGTAAAGCGATTCGTTTACATCCACTAGTTTGTACGGCTTTCAATGCTGACTTCGACGGAGACCAAATGGCAGTTCACGTACCTTTATCAGAAGAAGCAATAGCTGAAGCAAGACTATTAATGTTAGGTGCTAATAATATTCTTCATCCAAAAGATGGTAGTCCAATTGTAACCCCTAGTCAAGATATGGTACTAGGTAATTACTACTTGACTATGGAAAAAGCTGGACTTCCAGGAGAAGGAAGAGTATTTAAAAATTCTAATGAAGCAATCATGGCTTATGAAAGACGTGAAGTAACTCTTCATACAAGAATTGCTCTACCAGTTAATTCATTTAAATATAAATTATTTACAGAAAGTCAAAAAGGTAAATACTTAGTTACAACTCCTGGTAAATTAATTTTCAATGAAATTTTACCTGATTCATTTGCTTACTTAAATGAACCAAGTGATGAAAACATTCAAAAAATTACCCCTAATAAATACTTTTTATCACCAGGAACTAATATTCCTGAAGCAATTAAAGAAATGCCTCTTGTAAAACCATTTGCTAAAGGAACTCTTGAAAGTATCATTGCGCAAACATTTAAACGTTATAAAACTACTGAAACAAGTATGATGCTAGATAGACTTAAAGATTTAGGATTTAAGTATTCAACAATTGCTGGTATTACAGTATCTGCAGCTGATGTTACTGTAAGTAAAAATAAAGAAAAAATTATTGAAGATGCTAATAAATTAGTTAATACAATCAATAAACAATATACTCGTGGTTTAATTACTGATGAAGAAAGATTTAATAAAGTAATTGAAACATGGAATAATGCTAAAAATGAAGTTCAAAAAGAACTTGAAGTTTATGCAAAAACAGAAGTTGATAACCCAATTTTCTTGATGATGAACTCAAAAGCTCGTGGTAATATTTCGAACTTTACCCAACTTGCTGGTATGCGTGGTTTAATGGCTAAACCAAATGGAGAACCAGTTGAAATTCCCGTATTATCATCATTTAGAGAAGGTTTATCAGTATCAGAATTCTTCTTATCAACTCACGGTGCTCGTAAAGGTAGTGCGGATACTGCCCTTAAAACTGCTGACTCTGGTTACCTAACGCGTCGTTTAGTTGATGTAAGTCAAGATATTATTGTTAAAGAAGATGATTGTGGTACTGATTTAGGTGTTGTTGTAAGACCATTCTTAAATGATAAAAATGGTTCTGTAATTGAAAAATTATATGATCGTATCGTTGGAAGATTTGCTAATAAAAAAGTTACTCACCCTGAAACAGGAGATGTTCTTGTTGAAAGAAATGAATTAATTACTGAATCAATTGCTGACAAGATTGTATCTGCAGGAATTGAGGAAGTTGAAATTCGTTCAGTTTTAACATGTAACTCACACAATGGTGTATGTTGTAAATGTTATGGTCGCAACTTAGCAACTGGTAATATTGTAGAAATTGGGGAAGCAATCGGTGTTATGGCTGCTCAATCAATTGGAGAACCAGGTACTCAGTTAACCATGAGAACATTCCATACTGGTGGTGTTGCAGGTGGTGAGGATATTACTCAAGGTTTACCTCGTGTACAAGAATTATTCGAAGCAAGAAATCCAAAAGGTAAAGCAACAATTGCGGAAATTAGTGGTAAAGTTTCAAAAATTACTGAAGACCATGGTAAATTTAAAATCAGTGTTAAAAACGATCTTGAAACAAAAGATCATGTTACAAACTATGGAGCAAAACTTCGTGTTGAAAAAGGTGATGTAGTTAATCCAGGAGATAAATTAACTGAAGGTGCAATTAGTCCTAAAGAATTATTAGTTGTAACTGATCCATTAACAACTCAAGAATATATCTTAAAAGAAGTACAAAATGCTTATCGTAGTCAAGGTGTTGAAATCAGTGATAAACACGTTGAAATTATCGCTCGTCGTATGATTTCTAAAATGCGTATCGTTGATTCAGGAGACACTTACTTACTACCAGGTTCACTTGTTAATTTCTTTGAATTCACAGATGGAAACAAGAAAGCAATTCTTGAAGGTAAAAGACCTGCTACCGGAGTACCAGTATTATTTGGTATAACTAAAGCATCTCTTGAAACTGATTCATTCTTATCTGCTGCATCTTTCCAAGAAACAACAAGAATCCTAACTGATGCTGCTATTCGTGGTAAAGTTGATAACTTACAAGGATTAAAAGAAAACGTTATCATTGGTAAACTTATTCCAGCCGGAACTGGTATTAAAGCATATCAAAATGTTGACTTTGATCTTGAAACAGCATTCTCAGATGGTGAACCACTTGAAGTACTTGAAAACGAATTTACAGAAGAAGACTAGAAATAGTTTTCTTTTTTTTGTATATGATTAAAAAAAGTTATTTTGTTTAGTCGAAATAATTGTCGAAAATTGAAAGTTATTTTGTTTAAACGAAATAACTTTACAAAATGTAAAAAATATAATATAATGCCTATAGAGGTGATTTAAATGTTAATCAGGGAAAATTATTTATCGAAAATTCGAGGTTTCTATAATTCTAATTTAATTAAAATTTTAGTTGGTATAAGAAGATGTGGTAAGTCTGTAATTTTAAATCAAATAATTGAAGAAATTAGAGAATCCAACAATGTTGATTCAGATCATATTATAAATATTAATTTTGAATTTATTGAATATGAAGAATTAAAAGATTATAAAAAGTTAAATTCTTATATAAAAGAAAAAATTAAAGATAAAAAAATATATTATATATTTTTAGATGAAATTCAAAATGTAGATAAATTTGAAGAAGTTGTTAATTCTTTAAGAGCATCTCTTGAAAATATTAGTATTTTTATAACCGGATCTAATAGTAAGATGTTATCTGATGAATTATCAACAGTTTTATCTGGAAGATATGTTTTATTTAATATTAATCCATTATCATATAAAGAATATATTGAGTTAACAAATAAAGATGCATACGATATGAATAATTTTTGGGATTATGCAAGATGGGGAGGATTACCGAATAGATGCGAATTTACTGATGAAATATATATTAAAAATTATCTTCATAGTGTTTTTGATTCAATTATTTTAAGAGATATTGTAAAAAGATTAAATCTTCAAGATACAACTTTATTTGATATGATACTAGAATATTTATTAGATACTGCAGGACGGGAATTCTCTGCTGACAATATTCTTAAATTTTTAGAAAAGGAATACAAAAAAGTATCAACAGAAACTTTATATACATATGTTGATGCTTTATGTAAAGCTTTGATTATTAAAAAAGTTTATAGATATGACGTTCATGGTAGGGCAGTTTTAAAAACTTTAAATAAATATTATGTAACTGATTTAGGAATTGCAAGAATTAAAAATCATAATCCAGAATTCAAAAATTATATAATTCTTGAAAACATAGTTTATAATGAATTAATTATAAAAGGCTATGATGTATATATAGGTAAAACTAAAACTGGTGAAGTTGATTTCATAGCAAAAAAAGATGATGAAACTAAATATATTCAAGTGACATATAAATTAGATGATGAGAAGACCATTGAAAGAGAATTTGGTGCATTTAAGGTTATAAATGATAATTATCCTAAATATGTAATTTCTTTAGATGAACAAGATTTTTCCCAAGATGGTATTAAACATATTAATTTAATAGATTTTCTTATGGATTCGAAATTTTAATACTAGAAGACTAGAAATAGTTTTCTTTTATTTTAAGTTATGATAATATAAATAACCAGGTGATGATGTATGGCAACTTATTATAAAGGAAAGTTAAGTTTAACTAAAGATATATATAATAATTCAAGAATTACTTTGGGATATTATGTTAATTCCAATAGCGATGATATAATTAGATATAGAGAAGACAGATGTAGTGGAATTCAGTTATATCACGGTTATTCCTATTGGGAACAACAACAAATAAAAGATTATTTACTACGTGTTAAGTATAATTATAATACTAAAACTATTTGTAATGACGAAAAAATTTTAAAAATTTTAAAAGAAAAACATGGTTTTAATAATGAAGTAATTAATTTTTCTGAAAAACCAATTCAAGTAATTTTTGAATTAGTTAAAGATATTAATGGCAATATTTACGGAAAAGAACTTTATACTGGGAAAATATTTCCAATTTATGATCCAAATAAAAACTTAAATTCTACTTTTTACTTTGAATATACGCTTGCAGATAGAAAATTTGCAATAATTAATGAAAGAAAGATAAATATTCCTAATATGTTAGAGGCTGGTAGTATTATTACTCAAATGGAATATGCTAATCAAAATGAAGTAGATGAATATTTAAATATGTTTAAAACTGGAATTTTTAAAGAAAAAAGAAAGTTAAAGTATTTAGAATTTCTTAATAATTTATTTAATACTAATATTTTTAAAGAAAATTTTAAATTAGAAGAAAAAGAAGAAAAAAAAGAAGTTATTCGCGAAAAACAAAGTAGTGGTACTTTAATTATGGAAGATATTGAATATTTACTAAGTAGTTTAAAGATTAATAATAATGAACTATATATGTTTTATAGGAATAAATACGAAGAATTATTAAAAGAATCTAATTTAAATTATCAAATGTTAGCAATTTTTTTAGGAGAACTTGAAGCAAGTTTACTATTTAAAAAAGAAGGAATAGAAGATATAATGGTATTTTTTAATGATTTAAAAAAAGAATATTTGTTTAATTGTTTAAATCAAGAAAGTAAGAAAACGGATTTAACATTTGAAAAAATTAATAAAATGAATGAATTATTTTTAAAAATAAAAGATAAATATAGTTTAGTAAATCAAAGAAAAGTAATTAAAGATTTAGCATTTTTATATATCATGGAAGTATATGAAAATAAAGATACTATAACCTTAGAAGAACTTGAAAATAGTTATTTTAAAGATAATTTAAAATCAATTATTATTTGTTTAAAAGGTTTATCGGAAATAGGTTTAATTAACCTTAATTATTCTTTTGATTTAGTGGAAGATTTAAATTGTGGTTTAGTATTAGATATAATAAAAAATATAAAATTTAATAAACTTCCAGAAGAACAAGTAAAAGAATTAGTAAAAAGAATATAATGTGTAGTTTTTTAATTAATAATAAAGCATATATTTTAATGAATAGTTATTAATATTTTTAATAAATATATTATGAAAAGAATTATATCAAATAAATATTTATAGTAAAAATTTTATTTGTTTTATAATATTTCATGTTATACTAAATTTAGATATGGAGGGTTTATGATTGAATTAGATTATGATAAAGTACATTTTATAACTTTATACACAGGTACAAATGGGTATCACAATTGTTATTGTAAATGTCCTTGTTGTACTCAAAGAAATATAAATGATGTTTATCAAGGTAAAATTGAGCAGGTAGAAGAATTATTTAATAGATTTAAAAACATAAAACAAATGTATATTTTAGGTAATCCTGATCCTTTAGTTGATGTTAAATTTTGTAATGAGACAAGTAAATTATCTGTTTCAAAAGGTGCAAATGTTTGCTATTCTACATCAGGTGTAGGTGGATTAAATAGGATAAAACAATTAATAGATGAAATAGATTTAAATAAAATAGATTATATATCTTATAGTATTGATAGTGTTATTCCTAAAAAAATGTCTATGCTAAAAGGAATTGATTATCCATTTAATTCAGTTATAGAGGCTATTGATTGGTTAGTTAAAAATAATTATCCAGTTAAAATTCAACCAACTTTATGGTCATCTAATTACCAAGAAACTTTTAATATTATTGAGTATTTTGCTAATTTAGGAGTTAATTTATTTACTTTTCATATAGGTTCTAATGAAACTGCTACTTTTGATACTCATAATCATTTAACTGAAGAACAAGTAAAATATGTTCATTCTTTAATGGAAAAAGCTTATTCCAAATATCATGTTAATATTACTTGTCCTATAATTTATCCTAGTTGTGGAGATAATGATTTAAATAAATGGTATTGCATGCAACCAGAAAAATGTGAAAATTTATTAGCTTTTTTACAAAAAGATGGTGTTTATGTTACTAATGTTCCAATGGTATCAGAAATCGATAGTAAATTTATGTATAATATTCAAAATCCGATTATGTTACACCAATTTAAACAAGATGATGTTTGTCCTATTTCGGATTATACAGCAAAAACTAAAACTTTGTGTCGTTATGTGAAAAAGAATTGGTCATAAAATCTAATTACAACAAAATGCTTATTTGATCCAATGATTTATTTTCTTTGTTAAGGATGTGTAAAAATGAAAAAGAAAGAAAAAAAAGTTAATTCTAATTTAGTTAAATTTAAATTAATATGGTCTTATTTACGAAATGATAAATTTTATATTTTATTATATTTAATACTATTTCTATTAGCGTATATTCCTCCATTTTTAACACCTATCTTTAGCGGTTATGCTCTTCAAAATTTAGTTGATAATAATTTAAATAGTTTTATAACAAATCTAATCATTTTAACAAGTATTAATTTATTTTCTTATACAATTATTAGAGTTCCTTTAGAACATTTATACAATTATTTAGAAATAAAATTTATGTCAGATATTAGTAAAGATTTATATCACAAAATAGATAATTTACCATGCATTGCTTTTGAAGAAATTGGTGTAGGAGAATTTATTAATAGACTTTATAATGATATTGATAGAATTATGGAATTATTAAAGAAGTTAATAAAAATGTCTTGTAAATTTTTAGTTATAGTAGTTTTTTTAATTATTAGTTTAAAAATTAATTACTTAATTGGTTTAGAAATATTATTATTTACTTTTATTATGGGTTTTATTTCTTATAAATATTTTCCTAAAATTAAAAAGAAAAATGAAATAATTAAACATGAAACAGATGTTTATATTAAAAATGCTACTGAAAATATAACAGGCATTCGGGAAATTAAATCTTTGGGGATCAAAAATAACATCGAAAAAATGATTAATCGAAATTTGACTAAATTATTTCAAGATAGTAAAGAAGCTCGTAAATATGAAATAGTATATTATACTTTTAACGGTTTAATATATCTATTATTAGAGTTTATTATATTAATTACAGCAGGTATTATGGTTTATAAACAAAAAATTGCTTTAGCTTCGTTTGTTATAATTGAATCATATATTTGGAGAATAGATGAAATAGTTGAAAGTATTAGTGATTTTGGAGTTAATTATAATAAAGTAATAGTATCTTTAAATAGATTAGATCAAATAATTAATAATAAACTTTATCAAGATGAAAAATTTGGTAATATTAATTTAAAAAAATGTTTTGGACAAATAACTTTTAAAAATATTAAATTTAAATACAAAAAAGAAGAAAATTTGATTTTGAATGGTTTAAATTTAATTTTTGAACCTAACAAAAAAATAGCTATTGTTGGAAAAAGTGGTAATGGTAAAACAACTTTATTTAATTTAATACTTCGTTATTTTGATCCTAATAGTGGTAATATTTTTCTTGATGATGTTAATTTAAAAGATTTAACAGAAGATAGTTTGAGAAATAATATATCTATTATTAGACAAATACCTTTCATTTTTAATAAAAGTATATTTGATAATTTTCGATTAGTTAAAGAAAATGTGACTTTAAAAGAAGTAAGAAGTGTTTGTCAAAAAGCATATATTGATGAATATATTATGCAATTACCTAATAAATATGATACTATTGTTGGTGAAGGAGGAGTTAATTTATCAGGTGGCGAAAAACAAAGAATAGCTATTGCTAGAACCCTTTTATTAAATACCAAAGTTATCTTATTTGATGAAGCAACGAGTGCACTAGATAATGAAAGTCAAGAATATATAAAAAAAACAATTGATGAACTTGTTAAAGATCATACAATTATAATTGTTGCTCATCGTTTATCTACTATTATTGATGCTGATATTATTCATGTTATTAATAATGGTAAATGTGTTGCTAGTGGTCCTCATGAAAATTTATTAAAAAGAAGTCAGGTTTATAAAAAATTATATACAACTGAATACTTAAACTATATAGAAAATAATGAAAAGTAGTTTTGTGAAAATAAATTAAATTTATCTCTTAAGGAAGATAATAAATATATGTAGTTTTTGTGAAATGATGAGGAATACTTGTCATTTTTTTGTAAATTGTATATAATATGACTATAAAAATGTTTAGGAGGTTTTTATGAAATTATATAATACCTTAACAAGGAAAGTGGAAGAATTTGTTCCTCATAAAGATAATGTGGTTAATATGTATACATGTGGACCAACAGTTTATCATTTTGCCCATATTGGAAATTTAAGAACTTATATAGAAGAAGATATACTTGAAAAGACTTTGAGTTATTTAGGTTATTCTGTTAATCGTGTAATGAATATAACTGATGTTGGGCATTTATCAAGTGATAGTGATACTGGTGAAGATAAAATGCTTAAGGGTGCTAAAAGAGAAAATAAAAGTGTTCTTGATATTGCTAAATTTTATACAGAGGCATTTTTTAAAGACTGTTGTGATTTAAATATCAAGAAACCTGAAACAGTTGTTCCTGCTACATCTTTAATTGATGAATATATTAAAATTATAAGTAAATTAATTGATACAGATTATGCTTATTTAAGTGGTGGTAATGTTTATTTTGATACATCTAAATTAAAAGATTATTATGTTTTAACTAATCATAATGAAGATGAGTTAATGGTTGGTGTTCGTGATGATGTTGAAGAAGACATGAACAAAAAAAATAAAACGGATTTTGTTTTATGGTTTACGAAATCTAAATTTGATTCTCAAGAACTTAAATGGGATTCACCTTGGGGAGTAGGATATCCTGGTTGGCATATTGAGTGTTCGGGAATTTCTATGAAATATTTAGGGGAATATTTAGATATTCATTGTGGTGGTGTTGATAATATTTTCCCACATCATACAAATGAAATTGCTCAAAGTGAAGCATATTTAGGGCATAAATGGTGTAATTATTGGATGCATGTAGAACATTTGAATGATAAAAATGGTAAAATGAGTAAAAGTAAAGGTGACTTTTTAACTGTATCTTTATTAAAAGAAAAAGGTTATAATCCTTTAAGTTATCGTTATATGGTTTTAAATAGTCATTATCAAAAGAATCTTGAATTTTCATTTGAAAGTTTAGATGGTGCTGAAAACGCTTATTTAAAATTAAAAAATAAAATTAATTCTTTATCTGGTAAAGAGGATAAAATAGATGAAGATAGTTTTAATAAATATGATTTAGAATTTAAAGAAGCAATCGGTTCTAATTTAAATACAGCATCTGCTTTAACTGTTTTATATGATGTTTTAAAAAGTGAAACTAATGATTTTACTAAATTAAAACTTGTTGAATCTTTTGATAAAGTTTTATCACTTGATTTATTAAAAAGTGATACTGATGATATAAGTTCAGAAATTATGAAACTTGTTGAGTTAAGAAATAAATATAAAAGTGAAAAAAATTATCAAGAAGCCGATAAAGTACGTGATGAAATATTAAATTTAGGATACAAGATATTAGATACAAGAGAAGGAGTAAAAATAGAAAGAATATAGGGAGATGATTAAATGTTTTATTATGGATATGATCCAACATATATACTAGTATTAATTGGTTTTGGAATTACTTTACTTGCCCAAATATTTGTAAGTAGTTCTTATAAAAAATATAAAAAAGTTGAAACTAAATCCGGTCTTCAAGGATTTGAAGTAGCAAGACGTATTCTTGATATGAATGGTCTTCATAATGTAGATATTGTAGAAACTAAAGGTGAATTAACTGATCATTATGATCCAACTAGAAAAGTTGTTCGTTTATCAACGGATATTTATCATGGAAAGAGTATTGCTAGTAGTAGTGTTGCTGCTCATGAATGTGGACATGCGGTACAAGACAAAGAAGGTTATTTCTTTTTAAGACTTCGTGCGAGTTTAGTACCTGTTGTCAATATTTCAACCAAAGTTGGTATGATTGCCCTTATGATTGGTTTAATATTTGGGGCTTTAAAACTTGCTTGGCTTGGAATATTCTTAGAACTTGGTATATTATTATTTCAATTAATTACTTTACCAGTTGAATTTGATGCTTCGAAAAGAGCAGCCGAATATTTAAAAAAAGAAACCTTAATTGAGGCTAAAGAACAGTCCGGAAGTAAGAAAATGTTAAATGCTGCTGCTATGACATATGTAGCCAGTGTTGTTTCAGCATTACTTGAAATACTAAGATTAGTTTTACTTGTATCCAATAGTAGTAGAGATGATTAAGATGAATGTTTTAGAAGTAAATAGTTTAGTACTTGCATATTTAGGTGATACTGTCTATGAAAATTATGTAAGACTTTATTTAATAAAAAAAGGATATAACCATGTTAAAACTTTACAAGAAGAATCTCTTTCTTATGTAAGTGCTAAAAGTCAAGCAACAATATTAAAAAAATTAAAAGATGAAGGGGTATTCACGGAAAGTGAATTAGAAGTTATTAAAAGAGCCCGTAATGCTAAGTGTAATTCGCATCCTAAAAGTTGTGACATTATAACTTATAAAGAAGCAACTTCTTTTGAAGCATTATTTGGTTATTTAAAACTTCAAGAAAATACAGAAAGGATAGAAGAAATAATTAGTAAAATATTTACTGATTAAATCTTTTTTTTGATATATGATAGTTAGTGGTCGTAATAATGTTAAAGAAATTTTAAAAAATTTTTCAATGAAAAATAAGATAAAAAGGGTAATTTGCAGTAAAAACTTTAATGAATTAGACATTTTGTCCTTAGTAGAAAAATGGAATTTAAAAATAATTTATAAAGAAAAATGGGAATTGGATAAACTTGCAAAAAATAATCATCAAGGTATAATAATGGAAGTAGAGGAATTTAACTACGTAGAACTTGATGATTTAATTAAAGATGGTAAGTGTCGTTTATTAATTCTTGATCATTTAGAAGATCCTCATAATTTAGGAGCAATTATAAGAACCGCGGAAGCTGCAGGGATTGATGGGATAATTTTACCAAAAAATCGTAGTGTAAGTGTCAATGAAACTGTCATGAAAACCAGTGTTGGAGCCCTTTATAATGTCAAAATTTGTCAAGTTGTAAACCTTAGTCAAACAATTAAAACCTTAAAACAAGAAGGATTTTGGATTATAGGAACTGATATGGATGGAGTTGATTATCAAACTGTTTCATATCCAGATAAGTCAGTTTTAATAATTGGAAGTGAAGGTTTTGGAATGAGTCGACTTGTAAAAGAAGCATGTGACTATGTAGTTAAAATTCCTATGAATGGTAAAATTAATAGTTTAAATGCTTCCGTTGCGGCTGGAATCATGATATACGAATTAATTAGAAAGTAGGTATAATGTATAGAGAACTCGATGATAATGAAATTTTATATATGATTAAAGAAAATGATGATTATTATGAAATTTTGCTTGAAAAATATAAACCTATGATTATAGGAATTTGTAAAAAATATAAAAAACAGGGAAAAGAAATTGGCTATGAAATAGAAGATTTAATTCAAGTTGCTAGTATTGGTTTGATTGATGCAATTAAATCTTATAGTAATAATCAAGATACTTTATTTTATACATATCTCGTTCATTGTATAAAAAATAAATTAAATACGGAAATAAGAAATCAAAAAACAAAAAGAAAATTAGCATTGAATGAAGCAATTTCATATGATAAAACAATTCCTGGAACTGAAGCAACATTACTTGATGTATTTCCGAATCAAATGTCTCTTGATCCTTTGAAATCTTTAATAATTGATGAAAATCAAATTGAATATATTCACTTTATTAATTCCCTTCCATTTGAAGTAGCATTAGTATATGAACTTCGAGTTAATGGATTTTCTCTTGATCAAATATCAGAGTTTGCTCGAATTGATAAAAGAGATATTTCTAAATACTTAAGATTTGCTAAAAAAGAGTATTTGTCTAAAATAAGTAAAAATCTTTATTTTTCCTATGATTTATGTTAAAATTTGTTTGTGAGGTTAAGAGATGAAAAAGAAAGAATACAAAAAAAGATTAGAAAAAGAAAAAAGAGAAATGCGTGAATTTCGTGAAAGTGATTCAAGTGCAAGTTTAAAAAGTGGTTTAATAATTGCCGGATGTGTAATTGGTTTTGTTTTATTAATGTTTGCTTTTACAAAAATTAAAACTGGTGAATGGAATTTCTTTACAAGAAAAAATGACATTGTCTATAAAGCCGAAATTCAATCTACAAAGATCCTATGTGGTTCAGTACTTAATAGAAGTGATTCTGAATACTTTGTTCTTGCTTATGAACTAAAAGAAGAAACAGTTAGTCTATATGATAGTATTTTAGAAGGATATAATAATTCTAAAACTAAATTACCTTTATATAAATTAGATTTATCAAATAGCAGAAACAACATTTGTAAATCTGATACTATTAACATAAGTAATAATGCTAGTGAATTAAAACTAACTGTTCCAACTTTAATTAAAGTTAAAGATGGTCAAATAACTGAATCATATACAAGTTATGATCAAATAAAACAAGTTTTAAATAGTTATGTAGATTAATGTCAATTAATCTACTTTTTTAGAAAAATATCTATATAATTATATTAAAGAGGTGAATTTATGCCATCTATATTAAGTGTTAATAATTTAAATTACAAAAGTTTTAAAGATTTTAATTTAGAAATTGAAAAAAATAAAATAACTAGTATCATTGCTCCTAATAAAAGTGGGAAAACCATGCTTACTAAGATTTTATGTGCAATTATACCAACAGATGATGTGTGTTTACTTGATGGTATTAGTTTAAATAAACAAAATGTTTTAAACTATATTACCAAAATTGGAGTAGCAACAAATGACTTTAATAATCAATTTTTATTTAAAAAAGTAAAAGATGAACTCGCGTTTCCTTTATTAAATTTAGGTTATCCTGAACATAAAATTAATAAAAAAATAATTAAAATAAGTAAATTTTTTGAAATAGAAAATCTATTAAATAAAAAAATAGATTCTTTAAATAAATCTTTACAAAATAAACTTTTAATTATTCTGGCTTTAATTCATGATCCTAAAGTTTTAATTCTTGATGATATCTTTTTAGAAATGAATAAAATAGATCAAGAATTCATGTTAAAAAAACTAAAAGAATTAAATAAAGATGGTTTAACTATTTTAAATATAACCAGTAAATTAGATACTATTTATGATAGTGACATAGTATATGTTTTAAATAATTTTCAAATAGAAACATCTGGAGGTGTTTTAGAAATACTTGAACAAGATAATTATTTAAATGAAATAGGTCTTCAAATTCCATTTATAATTGATTTATCTTTAAAATTAAAATTTTATGACTTAATTGATAAAATATATTTTAATATAGAAGATTTGGAGGAAGATTTATGGAAATAAAATTTTTAAATGTTTCTTTAAAAGAAAATAATAAATATTTAATTAAAAATTTAAATTTACAAATTAAATCAAATCAAATAACAGGAATATATGGTGATAATAACCAAGTTATTTCTAAATTATTAACTAAAGATTTAAACTATCATGGTACTATTAAAATAGATTCTAATTTATTTCAAGTTTATGAAAAAAATTTAATATCTTATATAGATAAACTTAATATTAATACTTTTTTAACTAAAAATGTTCGTGATGAATTTTATTTAGTAAAAAGGAAACTTAATAATAATGAAAAAAGTTATATAAAAAAAGTAATAGCATCTTTAAATATGGTTGGCTTATCTGAAAGTTATTTAGAAAAAGAAATAAAAGATTTATCTAAAAGTGAGAAAAGATTAGTTCAAATAGCCCTTAATTTAATTACTAATCCTGATATTATTATCATTGAAGAGCCATTTTTATATTTATCAAAAGAAGCTAAAAATAATATAAAAAAAGTTTTACTTGACTTAAAAAAAAGATATTTAAAAACTATTATTATAATAAGTGATGATATAAATATTTTATATGAATTAACTAATTATTTAATAATATTTAAAGATAATAAAATTTTAATCAGTGATTCAACTAATACCGTATTAAAAGATTTAAATTTATTAGAAAGTAATAAAATTGAATTACCAGATTTAATTTTATTTAATAAAATAGCCCTTAATTATGGAAAAAAATTAACTAATCATAAAGATATAAAAGATTTAATAAAGGAAGTGTATCGAAATGTTTGCGAAACTAAAAAAGAAACATGATTCTATATGCCTTGAAGATTTAAATAACATTTTGTTAGTTATTTCTTTACTACTTTTAAGTATAAGTTTAATATTTGTTAAAAATGTTTTAATATTAACAATAATATTTGTATTTATATATGAACTTGCAAGTCATTTAACAAGTAATAAATATATTAACTTTTTAAGTAATTTTTTAGGAATTATTTTATTTGCCTATCTTTTATTACATTTTCTTGATTTAAATTTTTTAAACTTTGATATTTTATATATATTAAAAATAATTATAAAATCATTAATGTTTTTAGATTATTTATTAATTGTTTTTATAGATATTAAACGAAAGAAATTAAAAATAATTAAATCTAAAAAAAGAAATATTAAAAAATATACTTTTAAAGAATTACGAAATAAAAAAATAGATGAATTTAAAAATAATAATTTAAAAGTAATAGAAGAATATCAAAAGATAAATGAGATTAATAAAAATAGTGATTATTATAAAGTAATAAAAGATAATTTAAATAATAAATCGACAAATGATTTAGAAGAATATGTTTGGGTTAATTATTTAAGATTTTATAAAAATAAAAGATATAATGTAATAAATGTTTTTGATAAAATGAATTTTATTTTTATAATAATTCATGTTATAATTTTACTATTAGCAATTTTTGTGAGGTAGTATATGAGAGCAATGATTACTTTTTCTTATGATGGGACGAATTTTCATGGATTTGAAAGACAACCTGATTACAGAACTATTCAAGAAGAGATGGAGAATGTTTTAAAATATATTAATAATGATCAAAATACATTTATTATAGCAAGTGGAAGAACCGATAAAGGAGTTCATGCCATAAATCAAGTATGTCATGTTGATATAAATGTTAATATAACTGAGTATAAATTAAAAAGAGCTATAAATAGTTTATTACCTGAGGATATTCATGTTATAAGTACTAAATTTATTGAAGATGATTTTCATGCAAGATATATGGTTAAAGAAAAAATATATGAATATAAACTTAATATGGGAGAATATAATCCATGTGATAGAAATTATATTTATCAGTTTAATAGAGAATTAGATATTAATAAAATCGAGAAGGTTATTAAATATTTTATTGGTGTTCATGATTTTAAAGCCTTTACTCCAAATAAAGATAAAAGAGAAAATTATGTAAGAGAGATATATGATGCTTCAATTAAAGTAAATGATAATATAGTAACGTTTACATTTAGAGGAAATGGTTTTATTAAATATCAAATTAGAAATATGGTTGGTTTATTAATTGAGATTGGTCTTCATAGAAAAGACGAATCAAGTGTTTTAGAAATTCTTGAAAGTAAAAATCGTAGTAATCATTTTAGAACCTCTCATCCAGAAGGATTATATTTAAAAGAAGTTATATATTAAAAAGTTATTCACATTTTTGTGGATAATTTTTTATTTGCCAAATATAATAAAATATGATATTATGAGTTCGAAATGAAAAGGTGATTTTATGATAGATTTTACAAATTGCAAAGAGGAATTTAATAATTATAAAGGTTCTGAAAAAAAGAAAACATTGATTTATAATAATAAAAAATATTTGGTAAAATTTCCAGATCCAATAAGAGAGAAGAATAAAAATATTTCATATATAAATAATTCTTTTTCCGAATATATCGGAAGTAATATATTTAAAATAGTTGGATTTCAAGTTCAAAATACAATTTTAGGTTATTATAAATTTAATGAAAAAGAAAAAATAGTATGTGCATGTGAAGATTTTACAGATGAAAAAAATATCTTATATGAATTTGAAAGTTTGGCTTTAAGTTCTAATCCAGATAAAAAAATTGATAGTGAGTTAAATGATATAATTGATGTACTTAGTGAAAATAAAAACTTAATTAATGTACTTGAAACCAAAGAAAAATTTTATGATATGTTTATCATAGATAGTATTATTGGAAATACTGATAGGCATAATGGTAATTGGGGATTTCTATTAAATAAGGAAACTAAAGAAATTAAATTTTCTCCTATTTATGATTGTGGTTCTTGCTTAAATCCTATTTTAGATGATATTGAAATAGAGAATATGGGTGAAGATGAATTTAAAAATTTAGCATTAAATACACATTCATGTATTAAAGAAAATGGTAAAAAAATTAATTGTATGTCTTACTTAAAAAGTATGAATAATGAAGAATGTAATAAAGCGATTCTTCGAATATTTAATAATATAGATATTAATGAAATAAATAGTTTTATTGATAATATTGAATCTATTAATAAATTTAGAAAAGATTTTTATAAAAGTATCATTAATTATAGGTATAATATTATAAAAGATATATATGCTAAATTGAAATCTATAGATTAAAAGTTATTCACATTTTTGTGGATAAAAAAATTCAAAATCATTGACAATTAAAAAGAATTGATTGTATAATAAGTTTAACATTTAAAATGTTGATGTGGAGAAGTATTATATTTAGTGACATAAAGAGAGTTAGTGGTAGGTGGAAACTAATAGGAAGAATATAAGAATAACACCACGGAATGTATTTTTGAATTAGTAGTAGAAAATATCGGTTAATTTACCGTTATCAAAAAGAGATATCAAGCATTGGTAAGAAGAGTGGTACCGTCCTATATTTGTAGTGGCCTCTTTAATCAATGCTTTTTATTTATAATATTAGGAGGAGAGATTATGGCGATTGATGTAAGAGAAATAGTTAGTGATGTTAAAAAGTACATGGATAGTGAAGTTACTTTACAAGGATGGGTTAGAAATCATCGTAAACAAAAAGAATTTGGTTTTATAGATTTTTCTGATGGTACTTGTTTTGGAACTATTCAATTAGTATATGATAATAGTTTAGAAAACTTTATTGATATCGGGAAGATTAAAGTAGGTTCTAGTTTAGAAGTAGTTGGTATGGTTATTGAATCTCAAGGTGCAGGACAAGAATTTGAAATTAAAGTTAAAAATATTACTTTAGTTGGAGATTGTCCTGATGAATATCCAATTCAACCTAAAAGACATACAAGAGAATTTTTGCGTGAACAAGCATATTTAAGACCAAGAACTAATTTATTCAATGCTGTTTTTCGTGTTAGAAGTATTGCTGCTAATGCAATTCATACATACTTCCAAGAAAGAGGATATGTATATTTTCATGCCCCTTTAATTACTGCAAGTGATTGTGAAGGAGCAGGTCAAATGTTTCAAGTAACAACCCTTGATTTAGAAAGAGTTGCTAAATCAGGAGTAGTTGATTATTCAAAAGACTTCTTTGGTAAAACTGCTGCTTTAACAGTATCAGGACAACTTGAAGCCGAAACATTTGCTATGGCTTATAAAAAAATCTATACTTTTGGTCCAACTTTTAGAGCCGAAAATTCAAATACTAAAACTCATGCTAGTGAATTTTGGATGATTGAACCAGAAGTTGCTTTCTGTGATTTAAATGGTGATATGGATTTAATGGAAGACATGTTAAAATTTGTTGTTCAATATGTCCTTGATCATGCTAAAAGTGAAATGGAATTCTTTGATAAATTTGTTGAAAAAGGTTTACTTGAAAAACTTAATAAATTAGTAAATAGTAACTTTACAAGAATTTCTCATCATGATGTAATAACAATATTAAAAGAAGCTGATGTTAAATGGGAATTTGCGCCTGAATATGGTGAAGATATTGCTAAAGAACATGAAAAATATATTACAGAATACTTTAATGGACCAGTTTTCATAACTGATTGGCCAAAAGATATCAAAGCTTTTTATATGAAATTAAATGAAGATGGGAAAACTGTTGCAGCAGTTGATTTAGAAGTTCCAGGAGCTGGTGAATTAATGGGAGGTTCTCAAAGAGAAGAGAACTATGAAAAAT
>JAFURC010000013.1 GCA_017472015.1 Bacilli bacterium | reverse complement strand
TATAAAAAATTTACTTGATGATAATTTAATTAATATAAAAGAAGCTAATAAATTACTTTTATTTACACATTTTTCTAATCCTTTATTTATTATAGAAAGTATAGGAATTAATTTTTTAAATAATAAAAAAATAGGTATTTTAATATTAATAGTTCATTATTTAACTAATTTAATAATTGGTTTAATTAATAGAAATTATTATGTTAATTTAGAAAATAAAAATTCATCTTTTAAAAAAAATAGAACTAGTTTTGTTAAATGTTTAACAAGTTCTATTTATAATACAATTAAAATTTTATTTTTATTATATGGTATTATTACTATTTTTATGATCATAACAACAATCATTAAAGAAAATTTAGTTTTAAATAGTGCTTTTAGTAGTTTATTATGTGGACTTTTGGAAATGACTCAAGGAATAAACTATGTCTCACTTTTAAATATTCCGATTAACTTAAAAGCAACAATTATCACGTTTTTTATATCATTTGGAGGATTCAGTATTCATATGCAAGTATTTAGTATTTTAAGTGATTATAAAATTAAATATAAAGATTATTTTCTTGCAAGAATTATTCATGGAATAATTGCTAGTAGTTTAGTTTATTTTATTTTAAATTTTATGAAATAACTAAATGAATATCATAATTATCTTCAAGATTTCGATGTTTAAAATTAATATCAAGTTTATATAATTCATTTACATTATCTTCATTATAAGTTATTCCTTCAAATGTTACTAAGTCATCACTACTTCCTGGAAACAAATAATCAATACCATCATAGTTAATTCCAATTCGACTATTATCTGGATCATCTAAAATATTTAAAATATATTCGCGATTATTTTCCGTTAGAAATTTAAAACTCGTATCAGATAATTTTGAAATACTTTTAACTGGATCGGTTGAATTTAATAAATCATCATAAATAGTTTTAGTTAAAGTATTTTTATAATTAGTAACTTCGGTTATTAATTTCTCATATTCACTTCGATCCCGATAAGTATATGTAACACTTGTAATTGTTCCCATAATAATAACAACTAAAACAATTGTTAAAATAAGTTCAACGGTTGTAAATCCTTTTTTATTCATTTTCCACCTCATTACTATAAATAAATTATATAATAGGAAAAATTAAATGTAAATAAAAAGAAAGAAATTTATCTTTCTAATTCTTCTTCAATTCTAATTAATTCATTATATTTTGCTATTCTATCAGTTCTTGACATAGAACCGGTTTTAATTTGTAAAAGATTAAGACCTACTGCTAGATGGGCAATTATTGTATCCTCGGTTTCTCCACTTCTATGTGAAATTATCGTTTTGTAGTTATTTTGTCTTGCTAGATTAATTGTTTCAATGGTTTCTGTGATAGTTCCTATCTGATTAACCTTAAGTAAAATAGCATTTCCGGCTTTATTATCAATTCCTTTTTGTAAACATTCTTTATTAGTTACAAATAAATCATCTCCAACAAGTTGAATTTTATCACCTAATTTTTCGGTTATTAATCTAAATCCCTCCCAATCATTTTCATCAACTGGATCTTCAATTGAAATAATTGGATATTTACTTGTTAATTCTTCATAGTAATTAATTAATTCTTTAGTTGTTAAAATTTTTGATTCTCCTGATAAAATATATTTTCCATCATGATAAAATTCACTTGCTGCAACATCAATTGCTAAATTAACATCAACTCCAGGCTTGTATCCGGCTTTTTCGATTGCTTCAATTATTAATTCGAATCCTTCCCCGTTGGTTTTTAAATTAGGAGCAAATCCTCCTTCATCTCCAACACTTGTTGCATATCCTTTTTCTTTTAAAACTTTTTTTAAAGTATGAAATACTTCTGAACCAATTCTTAATCTTTCTTTGATTGAGTTTGCTTCAGGTATTATCATATATTCTTGGAAATCAAGGTTATTATCTGCGTGAGCCCCTCCATTTATGATATTCATCATTGGTCTTGGTAAAGTTTTACCTTCACCTATATATTTATAAAGTGGTAAGCCTTTTTCTTTTGCTGCAGCTTTTAAAACAGCCATCGAAACTCCAAGGATAGCATTTGCTCCAAATCTTGATTTAGTTTTAGTCCCATCTAAATTTATCATGGCATAGTCAATTTCTTCTTGGTTAAATACATTCATGCCAACTACTAAATTTTTAAGTTCATTATTAACATGAGAAACCGCTTGTAAAACCCCTTTACCCATGAAACGACTTCCTCCATCTCTTAGTTCTAAGGCCTCCCTTTCTCCAGTTGATGCTCCACTTGGAACACTAGCACGTCCCATAACTCCATTTTCTAAAATTACATCTACTTCAACCGTTGGATTTCCTCTTGAATCAATTATTTCACGCCCTATAATATCTTTAATTTTCATAACTTTTTATCCTTTCCTTTTTAGTTTATCACAAATTTAATTATTTACACTTTTAATTTCTTGAAGTTCAAAACGATATTTTTGTAATACATCTGGATATTTTTCTTTATCAACTTTAGATATAAACATATCATATGGTCTTACATATAAAGAACCATCTCCATATAACATTCTGTAAACTACCATTTTTTCATCTGTTTCTGAATGAGTTGCTACATCAACTACAAGATAATAATCACCTTTAAAATGTTTATAAACCCGGTTTTTAATTACTTCCATTTTTTAATCCTCCAACTAAATTTTTAAACTCTAATCCTCTTTCTTCACATTCTTTATATTGATCCCAAGAAGCAGAAGCTGGACTTAATAAAATAACATCATTTTCGTTTGATACTTCATAAGCCTTTTTAAAAGCATCTTTTAAATATTCAAAATCATAAGTTTCAATTCCTAAACTACTAGCATATAGATAGGCTCTTTCATGGCATTCTCCCATTGTAACAACTGCTTTAACATTTTTCATATATGGAGTTAATTCTTCAAACTTTTGCCCTCTTTCAAGTCCACCTAAGAGTAAAATTGTTGGTTCAGTAAATGCTGACAACGCAATTTGGGTACATTTTATATTAGTAGCTTCTGTGTCATTATAAAATTTTCTTCCTAAAATATTATCAACATATTCAAGTCTGTGTTCTACTCCTTTAAAGTTTTTTAAGACATCTACTATAACTTCATTAGAAACATTCATAAGTTTGGCAATTGTTATAGCACCAAGAGCATTTGATACATTATGATCCCCTTTTAAAAACATTAAATCACGATCCATAATAAATTCATCTTTATAATAAAATTTATTATCACGAATAGTTGCTTCAACATTTTCATTTATTGAAAAATACATTTTATTTCCTTTTATATCTTTAGTATTTTCTAAACTATCTAAATTATCATGATTTAAAATTGCTATATCACTATCTGTTTGATTTTTAAATAATTTAACTTTTGTTTTCATATAATTTTCGTAACTTCCAAAGAAATCAATATGTGCTGGACTTAAATTAGTAAGTAATGCAATATGTGGTTTAAATTCATATAAATTGGCTAGTTGTTGACATGATACTTCCATAACAATAGTATCACCTGATTTAACATCATCTAAAATACTACATAAAGGATAACCAATATTACCTGCTAAATGAACTCTATCCATTCCATTTTTTAAAATATTATAAGTTAAGGTTGTTGTTGTTGTTTTTCCATTACTACCAGTAATTGCAATTATATTAACATCATTTGGTAATAAATGATAAGCAAATTCTACTTCATTTATAACTGGAATATTTAATTCATTTGCTTTTAAAACATATTCATGATCATTTCTTATTCCAGGATTCTTGATAACATAATCAAAAGAATTATCTAATAAATCATCAGGATGATAACCAAATATACAACTAATTCCAAGACTTCTTAATTCTTTAATATGAACACTATTTAATAAACTTTCATCTTTACTATCATTTAATATTACTTTTGTATTTAATCTTGCTAGTATCTTTGAACAAGCATATCCACTTCTAGCTGCTCCAAGTACTAATACTTTTTTATTTTCAAACATATTTATCACCAAAAACATTATATTATTAAAAAAAATAAAAGTAAATAAAATTGACTATATATTATTATTTAATTATAATTATCTTGGTGGTAATATGTTATTTGCAAGTAATAATTTAGGTAAAATAAAAGAAGTTAAAGATATTTTAAAAGTTGATATTAAATCTTTAAAAGATATTAATCAAAATATTGAAATTATTGAAGATCAAGAAACATTTATGGAAAATGCTATAAAAAAAGCCAAGGAGATTTATAGATTAACTGGTATTCCAACTATAGCTGATGATAGTGGTTTAGAAATTGAAGTTTTAAATGGTTTTCCAGGAGTATTAACACATCGTTTTTTAGGTAAAAATTCATCTGATAGTGATAGAAACCAAGAAATATTAAAACTCTTACAAAATAAAGAAAACCGAACTTGTTATTTTACTTGTTGTATTGCTTTTTATGATGGAATAAATTTAATAACTCATGAATATCGTTTAAAAGGAGAAATAAGTGAATATGAACATATCAACAATGGATTTGGATTTGATAGTATCTTCTTATATAATAATAAATTCTTATCAGATATGACTTTAGATGAAAAAAATCAAGTTAGTCCAAGAAAAATTGCCCTAACTAACTTAGCTAAGGATAAAATTTTTCAAAAAAATCTTGATTTAATGAAATAAGTATGGTATTATAAATTAGCAAATGTGTTTTGGACCCTTAGCTCAGTTGGTTAGAGCAATCGGCTCATAACCGATCGGTCGTAGGTTCGAGTCCTACAGGGTCCAC
>JAFURC010000012.1 GCA_017472015.1 Bacilli bacterium | reverse complement strand
AGTTGCATATTAACTTGTAAAAAACAAAAAATTGATATTTTACAATCTATTAACAATGCTTTTAATAATCAATCTATTTTTGAGTAATTTAAAAAGTGAGCAAAACTCACTTATTTTTCAGTTCCTTGACTGAACTGTAACAGTTATCGATTTATATGCACTTTGGTCTAATAGATTAGTTATAGAAAATGCTGAAGTAATTGAAAATAATTTTTCAAATGTAACTATAAATTCATATAACAAAACTATGTTAAATAGTAGTATAGAATTATCACAAAATAATAATCTTGAAAATACTAATGTTATTTTAAATTTAACTTTAAGTAATAATTCTCCGTATATTTATTCGTTTTCTCATGTTGATTTTTCTTTAGATAAAAATTATGATAATGAAAATATAATATTTGATTTAATTGGTTTAAAAAATGGAGATATTTTAAATAGTGGAGATAAATTAACGTTTAAATTAAAATTTAGATATAAAAATATTGATAATGTAGTAAATAATAAATTAAATAGTAATTTAAATTTTGTATTTAATAATTTATCAGGAATTGAATTAAATAAATTAATTATTTCTAATGAAGAAAATAATGTTTGTAGTACTGATAAACTTTATAAATATAATAATAAATATTATTTTAGTGGTGTTGATGTTAATAATTATCTTTGGTTTAATTGTGATGATGGTTATGATAGTGGTGAAGAACATTGTGAAAAATGGCGAATTCTTTCAATTGATGAACAAGGTAATGTTAAGATAACAAAAGATAATGTAATTGAAAAACAAATTATAGAAAAACTAGAAAAAGAAACGAAATTTTGGGTAACAAATACTAGTGAGTGGATGACTAATACTAAAGTTTTAGCAGAAGGACGAATTTTATTTGATATAAAAGATAGAAGGCCAAGTAATGTAAATTTAGAAAATAGTTATTGTTATAGAAGTAGTAACGGATGTAATGCATATGCTACTACAACGACTACTACAGGTTTTTATAAAGATTTGATTGTTGATTCTGATAGTTTAGCTAAAAAATACTTAGATGAAGTTTATTATGTATATGGTATTAGTGAAGAATCTAAAAATTACATAATGAATTATCCGTTTAATGCTGGTCTCGTTTCGACTAGTTTAAGTTTAGATAATATATTAATAAATGAGGCTAGTATAAAAATTAATGCCAATATCGGATTAATTAATCTTTCGGATTATTTATATGCCAATACTAATACATCTTGTTGGTATGATTTTTCTAAATGTACTAATAATTCAAGTAATAATTGGTTAACTCTACCAGATACTCCTTATTACCTTTTAAATGGTAAAATTGTTGGTACAAATATTAGTGATGATAAACATGCTCAGATATGGACCGTTAAAAGTAATGGATTAGTAAGTCATGATGCCAATAACGAATATTTTTTAAGACCAGTTGTTATATTAAAAAATAATGTCAAAGCAATAGGTTTAGGAAATGGTGATGAATATTATATTATAGTATCATAAAATTCTTTATAAATAAGGTAATCTAATTAAAAGATTTATCCTTGTTTTAAAGAATTTTTTTAATAATTAAAGGTTCTTTTTACAACTATTTTAGAATATATATTTCATTTAATTTACTTATTTTAAATAACGTGATATGATTATACTGGTGATAAAATGAATCAAAAAAAAGAATTAATAAAAAATACTTTAATAATATCAATAGGAAAGTTTTCAACTCAATTAGTTAGTTTTTTACTACTTCCTTTATATACAAGTTTACTTTCAACTAGTGAGTATGGATCATATGATTTATTGAATACTATTTCAATATTCTTAATTCCCTGTGTCACCTTATTAATGGAAGAGGGGATGTTTAGATTTTTAATAGATGCTAAAAGTGAAGAAGATAAAAAACAAGTATTTTCAATTGCAACTATTTTTACTTTAGTAAGTTTTCTTGTTTGGAGTATCTTAATTTTTATTGTTGGTAGTATTATTAATTATCCTTATACCGTTTATTTAATATTTTATATATTAGCAAGTTTATTATCATCTCTTGCTGGATCATCAGCTCGTGGTATGAGTAAGTTTAAGTTATATTCTGTCTTTTGTTTTATATCAAGTTTGACAACTATTCTTTTAAACATTTTATTCATCGTTGGTTTTAAAATGGGACTTTCTAGTTTGTTCTTATCATATATAATTGGAAATAGTTTAGTATCAATTTGGTTATTTATAAAAATTAAAATGCCTAAATATATTAGTTTAAAATCTTTAAAGAAAGATAAAGTTAAAGAAATGGTTAAATATTCTTTACCACTTGTTCCAAATAGTATTTCTTGGAATGCAATTAGTTTAACCGATAGATTATTAATTACAAATGTTTTAGGAACCGGTGCTAATGGAATTTATTCAGTTGGTAATCGTTTTCCAACAATTATTAATACTTGTTATAGTTATTTTAACTTATCTTGGAAAGAGTCAGCAAGTCGTGTTTTAAACAATAAGGATAAAGATGATTTTTATAATAGTGTTTATATTAACTTAAAACATTTTCTTATTTGCGTATCCATTTTAATCATTGCTTTTTTACCATTTATCTTTAATATACTAGTTAAAAATGATTATCAAGAAGCCTATTTATATATTCCAATTATGATACTAGCCGTTTATTTTTCTAATTTATCTAACTTTTGTAGTGGAATATTTTCAGCTTATAAAGATACCAAAATTCTTGCTAAAACAACTGTTGTTGCAGCTTTAATTAATTTGGTTGTTGGGGTGTTATTAATTAATAAAATAGGTTTATATGCAACAACAATTGCTACTTTAATTGCTTATTATGTGATTTATTTATATAGAAATTATAAACTTAGAAAATATATTATTTTAGATAAAGATAAATATAATCTATTAAGTATTTTAGTTTTATTAATTGTAACAGTTATTTATTATACTAAAAATTATTTATTATGTGCTTTAGGACTTTTAATTTCTCTTTATTATACATATTATTTAAATAAAACATTTGTTAATATAATTTTAAAGAAATTAAAAATAAAGAAATAGGTGATAGTATGCAATTTAATACAAATATTAAAACAGGTTTAACAACAAATGAAGTAAATGAAAGAATTAGTAAAAATTTAGTAAACTATAATAATCAACCAAAGACTAAAAGTGTTAAAGAAATCGTTTATAGTAATTTATTTACATACTTTAACTTTTTAAATATCTTTTTAGGAACAGCTATCATCCTTTCCGGGATATTTTCAGGAAGACTATTTTATTCCCTTAAAAATTGTTTATTCATGGGAGTAATATTTTGTAATACAATTATTAGTATTATTCAAGAAATTACTTCTAAAAAGGTAATTGATAAATTATCAGTTATTTCTAGTAGTAAGGCAGTTGTTATTAGAAATTCAAAAGAAGAAGTAATCGAGATGGATAATATTGTTTTAGATGATATTATTAAACTTAAAAGTGGTAATCAAGTAATAGTTGATAGTATTATAAAAGAAGGAGTAGTTGAAGTAAATGAATCTTTTATAACTGGAGAAAGTAATACTATTTTAAAAAAGACTGGTGATACAATTTTATCAGGAAGTTTCATTGTATCAGGCACTTGTTTATCTCAAGTTATTCATGTTGGAAATGATAACTATGTTAATAAAATATCCAGTGAAGCTAAATACATTAAAGATAATAATTCAGTTATTTTAAATGCTTTTGAAAAAATTGTTAAAGTATTGGGGTTTATTATTATACCTTTAGGAATTGCTTTATTTTGTAATCAATATATAATAATCGGGGATACCATAAGTGATTCAATTATTAATACCGTTGCCGCTTTAATTGGAATGATACCAGAAGGATTGGTTCTTCTAACAAGTTCTGTGATGGCTGTTAGTGTTGTAAGACTTGGAAAATTTAAAGTTTTAGTTCAACAACTTTATTGTATAGAAACTTTATCCCGAGTAAATGTAATTTGTTTAGATAAAACCGGAACGATTACAACTGGTAATATGAAAGTATATGATATAATTCCAAGTATTAATTACACTAAAAATGATTTTTCAAATATATTAGAGAAAATTACTAATGCTTTATATGATGAAAGTCCAACTTTTAAAGCTTTAAAAGAAAAATATCCTGAAGAAATAAAAGTAAATATTCTTGATAAAATTAGTTTTTCATCTGAAAGAAAATTTTCGGCTGTAAGATTTGCTGATGCTTCTTATTATATAGGGGCTTATGAATATGTTTTAAAAAATCAAGAACTTGATTATTCTTTAATAAAAAATTATCAAGATGATTACCGAATATTAGTAGTTTGTAAAAATAATTTACCTTTAAGTGAATCCCCAACTAATTTAGAAATAATTGGCTTTGTTTTAATTGAAGATGAAATTAGAGAAGAAGCCCATGATACTTTAGAATTCTTTAAAAATCAAGGGGTTAAAATTAAAATAATTTCTGGAGATAACCCAAATACAGTTTTAAATATTTCTAAAAAAGCCGGATTAAAAGGGGATTTAAAAGCCATTGATGCTAGTAATTTAGATGATGATAACATAGATACAATTGTCAAAGAAACTGATATATTTGGTCGTGTTACTCCAAGTGGTAAGAAAAAAATCATTCTTGTTTTAAAAAGACTTGGCTATATAACAGCTATGACAGGTGATGGAGTAAATGATGTATTAGCCTTAAAAGAAGCTGATTGTTCAGTTGCAATGGCAAGTGGATCGGATGCTGCCAGGGCTGTTAGTCAAATAGTACTTTTAGATAATAACTTTGCTTCAATGCCAGAGATTGTTGCTGAAGGAAGAAGAACAATTAATAACATCGAAAGAAGTGCTTCTTTGTTGTTAGTTAAAACCATTTATACTATTTTAATTATCTTAACTTGCTTATTTACACGTTCGGAATACTTCTTTATTCCAATTCAATTAACTCTTATTACAACTTGCACTATTGGAATACCTTCATTTATTCTAGCTCTTGAACCAAATACAAATATTGTATCCGGTAATTTCATTTTAAAAATATTTAAAAATAGTATTCCAGCAGGAGTAACCGTTTTTTTGAATATTATCTTCATTGTTTTATTTGAACACGCTTTTAATCTATCTGATGATATCGTTAATGCTCTAGCTGTATTCTTAACAGGAACCACAGGATTTATTCATTTATATAAAGTATGTAAACCATTTAATTTACTTAGAAAAGCATTATTTATATTCCTATTAATTACTTTCATTTACGGAGCATTCTTCCAATATCAATTCTTTAATTTAGCAAGTTTAAATATGCAAATTGCTTTAATTACAATATTATTAATAATTTTCTCTTTCTATTCTTATGATTCAATTTTCAAATTAATTAATTTTATTAATAGAAAATTAAATGAGAAGAAAGAAATAATTAAATAAAGAAAAATACTAATTAATGAGCTGAAAATTAATTAGTATTTTTTAATTATAGATTTACTTGAATAATTTAGCTTTCTTTTTTTAGTCTGTCAAGTTTATCGTTTACTTGTTTTAGGGCACGTTCATAATTACTGGTTTCTTTTGGTATATAATACTTTTTATTTTTAATATTATCAGGTAGGTATTGTTGATTGACCCAGGCATTTTTAAAGTCATGAGGATATTTATAATCTTTAGAATTAGTTTTTATATGATCAGGAGGATTACCACATCTTCCGGTATCTATGTCTTCTAAAGCTTTATTAATTGCAAGGTAAGCACTATTAGATTTCGGAGATAAAGCAAGTTCTATGACAACATTAGAAAGGGGAATAATGGCTTCTGGTAAACCAATTCTCTCGCACGCTTCAATTGCTGCCATGACTTTTGGTCCCATACTAGGATTTGCAAGACCTATATCTTCATAGCAAATAACCGTTAATCGTCTAAAAATACTTTCCAAGTCTTCTGCTTTTAACATCCTTCCTAAATAATGTAAACTAGCATTTACATCACTTCCCCGAATTGATTTTTGAAAAGCACTTAAAACATCATAGTAACCATCATCATTTTTATCATGAAAGAAATTGTGTTTATTATCAATACTTTTTAAAAAATCTAAAGTTATATTATGATCATCTTTAGAATAATAAGCAAGTTCTAGTAAATTATAAGCATATCTTAAATCACTTCCAGATACATTGGCTATATAATTTATACTATCATCGTCTATTTTTAAATCTGGTAAAATTTCCTTTTTGATAACTAAATTAATACCATCTTTAATATCACTTTCATCTAAAGGTTTAAGTTCAAATAAGTGACAACGACTTCTAATAGCGGGATTTATACTATGAAAAGGATTACTTGTAGTCATTCCAATTAAAGTAATTAAACCACTTTCAATTTGGGGAAGTAATAAATCTTGTTTATCTTTATTAAGTCTATGGATTTCATCTAAAATTAATACCATGCCATCATATACTTTAGCTTCTTCAAATACTACTTGAAAATCATGTTTATCATTGATAGTTGCATTTAAAAGTCTATATCGAACACCTAAATCATTTACTAAACTAGTTGCAATACTAGTTTTTCCAATACCAGGTTTTCCATACAATATCATGGAAAATATTTTTTTATTTTTAACTAAATTTGATAAAATTTTATTCTCTCCAATTAAATGATGTTGTCCTAAACATTCACTTAAAGAATTAGGTCTTAATTTAATCGCTAATGGTTTTTCCATACTTCACCTCTAATGACTATATTTTACCATGATAATTAACTTTAATATATATTTTTTTCTCATTTAATGCTATACTTTTAATATAGTAGTAAAATAGAGGTGAATATAAAATGAGTGTAGTTAATGATGATTTAAAACAAATTAAAAAAGTTTATGGTGAAAAAATGATGCATCTAGCAAGAACTTTATTTCCAACATTTTTAGAAACTCCTGGTTTATTATTTAGTTTATTTAAAAATAATATAGCCCCAACTAGAAGTTTGGCATATGATTTGATAAGTAAAAATTTAGAAAATGACTTTAAAAACTATATATATAGTCTAGTAAATACTAAGAAAGAAAAAACGAAAACTGATAAAACTCCATTTGAACTATTAGATGAAGCAGGTTATATATTATACGAATGTAAAAGTGAAAGTGATATTCAAAAATTTCGTAAATACTATAAATACAATGAAGAATTATGCACCTTTAGAACTAACAGAAACGAAAGAAGTCATGTTTTCTTTGCTGTAAAGAAAAACGTTGATAGTATTAAACGAGAAAACTTTTTAAATCCTAAAAGACAAGATGAATATGGAACTTCAGTTATTAGTATTCAATTTGCAAGAGGAGATATTAACATTTTAACAATTACTAATCGCTATAATAATACAGTTGATAACCCAGATGCAACATTCTCTAATAACTTAGAAAATATTATACCAGGACTTACTTATAGTTTTGAAAAATATTATAACCTTAATATCGTCCAAGAAATAAATAGTCATGCAACCTTTTTAACAAAAGATTTATCATATGTTAAAGCAAATGATGATAGATATTATAAATATAGTTATGAAATAAATAATATTTATTACTGTGAAAACAATATAATAATCGATAACGGAAAAGTAATAAATGATTATATTCAAAAAGAAAGATATGTTTTTCTTGATTATTTTATCCTTGATAAAAAGGAGAAAAAAATCTTTTTATATGATAGTCATATCCAAGATAGTTTCCTTGATTCGATAAATGATATAGGAGAAATTAAACAAATTACTAGTACTAAAGATAAAGAAATAATAATTGAATACGAAAATAATAAACAAGTTAAAATTATTCTTAATAAAGATAATAAAATAATTAGTTATCAAAATGATTATACTTTAAATATTAAAGATAATTTTATGAATTTTAATAATTCTTTAATAAATTTAAAACTTTCAAATGTCGAGTCAATTGAAAATAATTTTTTAACTTTAAATACCACTTTAAAAAAAATTAATATAAAAAATACTAAACAAATAGGTAATTTTTTCTTATCTAAAAACACATCTTTAAAACATATTGATTTAGAAAAATTAGAAATAATTGGAAATTACTTTTTAGCAAATTCTAATATTATGTTAATTAATGTTTCAAAAGTTAAAACAATAGGAGATTATTTTTTAGTAAATGCTAAAAATTTACCATCAATTAACTTAGAAAATGTAGAAGTAATTGGAAGTAATTGTTTACGTTTTAATAATTCAATCAAAAATTTAAACTTGAATAAAGTTAAAAAAATTGGTGATTATTTCATGGCTAATAATAATTCTTTAATTAATATTAATTTAGAAAACCTTAAATACATTAGCAATTACTTTTTATATAGTAATAATTCTTTAAAAGATATTAATTTAGAAAATGTATTAAATATCGGAAATTACTTTTTATATAGTAATAATTCATTATTAAATATAAATTTATCAAGTGTTAAAAGTATTGGAGATTATTTTTTATATGGTAATAATTCTTTAAATAGTCTCAATTTAGAAAATATACAAGTTATAAGAGATTATTTTATGTCAAATACTGAAGTCTTAACTTATTTAAATGCTCCAAATGTTCTATATCTTGGTAACAATTTCTTAACTGAATGTAATTCTTTAGAAAATTATAATTTACCAGGTAAATTTATTTCTATCTTGGAAAGAAAAAAGAAAAAATGATGACTTTTTGTTAGAAATTTGATACAATACTAATGATGTTTATGAATGATGATATAAAAGATTATTTAGGTTATATTAAATTTGAAAAAAAATTATCTAAAAATACAATTGATAACTATCAATTAGATTTAGAAAGTTATCAAAGTTATTTAGAAAATATTGGTATTGATAATTCTAATCAAATTACATTTAAAATTGTAAATGATTATTTAAGTTATCTAAATAAATTAGGTTTAAGTCCTAAAAGCATCATAAGACATACAACAACTATTAAAGAGTTTCATAGATATTTAGTTAAAATGGAAAAAGTTAATAAAGATGTTACTTTAAATCTTGAAAGTATTAAACAAACTAAAAAACTACCAACGGTTATTAAACAAGAGGAAATGGAAAAAATATTAGATATTAATTTAGATAATGCTTTTAAATACCGAGATAAGGCGATGCTTGAACTTATGTATGGATCAGGTCTAAGGGTATCAGAACTTGTTAATTTAACAGTTTATAGTCTTGATATGGAAAATGAAACTATTTTAATTGAAGGAAAAGGTTCTAAAGAAAGAATTGTTCCAATTAATATTTATACTAAAAAAGCTTTAAATGATTATTTAGACGTTAGAAATAGTTTAATTAAAGTTAAAAATGGTATTCCTGATAAATTATTTTTAAATAATCATGGAAAAGGTATAACAAGACAAGGTTTTAATTTGATTTTAAAAAATATACTAGAAAAAAATAATTTAAATCCTAATATAACCCCACATACTTTAAGACATACTTTTGCAACTGATTTATTAAATAATGGAGCCGATTTAAGGACTATTCAAGAACTTTTAGGACATGCTGATATTGTTACAACCAGAATTTATACGCATGTTGTAAATAATAAATTAAAAGATGATTACATAAAATATAATACAAGAAATGAGGAGTAAAAATGAAATTTAAACGTGTATTTTTAATTGTTTTAGATTCACTAGGAGTAGGAGAGACAATTGATGCCCAAAGTTATGATGATAAAGGAGCTAATACTTTAGGTAATATAATGAAAAATTATGATTTATTTGTTCCTAACTTAGAAAAATTAGGTTTTCTAAATACTTTAACGATGAATAATAAAGAAAGTGAAGCTTATTATACAATTGCAAGACCTAAAAATAAGGGAAAAGATTCTTTAAGTGGTCATTATGAATTAATGGGAATTGAAAATAGTATTCCTTATAAGACTTTTACAGAAACAGCTTTTCCAAGAGAAATGCTAGAAAGTATTGCTAATCAAACTAAACGAGGAATAATTGGTAATATTGCTGGTAATTCAATTAGTATTATTAATAAACTAGGTGATAGACACAAAGAAACAGGTTCTTTAATAATTTATACAACCTGTGATTCTAATTTAGAGGTTGCTGCTCATGAAGATGTAATTCCAATTAATGAACTTTATCAATACGCAGAAACAATAAGAGAAATCACCAAAAGAGAAGAATGGAAAGTAGGGCGAGTTATAGCAAGACCATTTATAGGAGAAAATGGTGAGTATACTTTAACAAGTAATTCTCGTTGCTATACTTTAACCCCACCTAATAAAAGTGTTTTAGATATTTTAAAAAATAATAATTATCAAGTTATATCAATCGGAAAAATTCATGATCTTTATAATGGATTTGGAATTACGAAAATAATTAAATCAGGTTCTAATCATGAAGGATTAAATAAGTTAACTGATATAATGGATAAGAATTTTGAAGGGCTTTGTTATTTAAATTTAAGTGACTTTGATACTTTATATGGTCATAATCGAGATACCAAGGGATATGCTAAAGAAATTGAAAATTTTGATGTTGAAATACCAATTATTTTAAATAAATTAAATCTTGATGATTTACTAATAATTACCGCTGATCATGGATGTGATCCAACTATGCCAGGATGTAATCATACAAGAGAAAATGTTCCGGTTATTATCTATTCAAGATTATTTAAAGATCCGGGTCAACTTGAAGTACTTGAAAGTTTATCAGACATTGGAGCAACTATTGTTGATAATTTTTCTCTTGAAAAACCATGGATGGGGACAAGTTTTTTAAATAAATTAAAATAATAACTTTTTATAGGCATCTATCATATATTAATATGGAGGTGCTTTTTATTAAATTCAATTATGCCGATATGTTAAATCAATATTTAACTAATATTTATATATTTAAAAATAATTTATATAATTTACATTTTAATGTAATAGGTGAGGGGAGTAGTAGTTTTCATGAAGTATTAACAAATGATATAAAAAGAATAAATCTAATATATGATAACTTAGCTGAACTCATAAAAAAAATAGGAGGTTATCCTATAATGAATTTAGAAGAAATTAAAAATGTTTCAACTATAAAAGAAATATCTAGTAAAGATTATACTGTAAAGGAGGCCAAAAATATATTCTTAAACGATATCTCCGTTATTAATAGTATGAACAATCAAGTAGGGGAATATGCTCTTAAAAATTATAATTTGCAAAGTATTAATCTTGTACTAGATATTAATAATTATTTAACAAAAAGAATCTGGTTACTTAAGATGGACATTAAATAATATTATTGGATGTTATTAGATTCATTTCTATCACAGATGTTGTTTTGATTTCGAGAACTAAATGAATTTGAATTTCTGTTATTTAATTCATTAGATTCTGAATTTCTGTTCATGCTGTTAGTCAATTTGTTATTTTGTTTGTTGCTAATGTTGTTATTATTTCTGTTCATTTGACTATTCTTATTTTTCATTTTTATCACCCTTTTATATTATGTGACAAATTAAATTTAATATGTAAAAAATAAGGTCACTTCCCCTATCAAAAATTGGTTTTCAAATAGGGGAAGTATTTTGTATAAAAATGCTTATTTCAAGTTCTCTAAAACAAATCGAGATTTAAAAAGATGGATATTTGTTCATCTCGATTAATGTTTAAATTGATTTAAACGAATCGGGGAAGTTATAAGTGAATGATTATCCATCTAAATTAATTAAACAACATGAGATTATATATAAATATACTAATAAATAATATGTTCTAAAACTAATCGAGATTTAAAAAGTTGATGAAATATTAAACTAAATTTAATTCATAAAATTAAAATTTTAAAATTTAATAGTTATCATCAATATATATGTAATTATAAGAATATATTAATTAGAATAGCAATTCATAAGTAATATAAGTGGCAATTATATAACTAAAATTTAAATATAATTAACCAATATTAGTATGGATTTTATTAAATTTTTTATGCAGCATATTACTTTATATAATATATATTATGTTAAGTTCTGTGATTATATATAATGAACAATAATAATTTGTAAATATTTTATTACAGGAAATTTTAGTATTTTACTATAAATATTGATAGTAATTACTTTCTATTTACTTAAACTTTTTTTTATATTTATTATTTTTTATTTTTTTAGATATCTTTATCATGATTGATAATATTAGAAATAATATTTCCCTACTACTCTACTTGCTCTTTTAAATAAAATTGTATTATCCGCAGTGGCAGAGTTCTTTTTTTATGCTTATACATTGTTTGAACTTCTAAAGTATGATTTTTATCTGAAACATAATTAACCAAATAATATGTAGTTTTAACACCATTTAAAATGTCATAGAACTAAAACTTCTGTCATTCTTAAAGACATTGTTATGTTGTTTTAATACCATTTAAAATGTCATAGAACTAAAACACATAAAATGGACAACTGATTGGTTTGTTGGTTTTAATACCATTTAAAATGTCATAGAACTAAAACAGGTAAAGCTGTCTACTTAAATGTCACTTGGTTTTAATACCATTTAAAATGTCATAGAACTAAAACGATAGTAGAAAAGATTATTGATAGTAATACGTTTTAATACCATTTAAAATGTCATAGAACTAAAACCTGAGGTAATATACATAAATTGCTGTT
>JAFURC010000011.1 GCA_017472015.1 Bacilli bacterium | reverse complement strand
ATCGGCGAGATGAACTATCTAATCCTTCCTGGTTTCTTGTTTTACTTCTTTTTCATAAAAGAAGTAAAGCCTTACCGGCAGGTATAAAACTATAAGATTTTAACTTTGACATTTTTTTAGGTTTTGACCTTGACATTTACACATGCCAAGTTTTAGTGTAAAACCCCAATTTTAGAAGTGTACCTAACCACGCAAAAATTAGGTATATCCTTTTTTTTTATATAGAAGTAACATCCTATATACAATTAATATAAAATTATCTTTAATTCAATAAATTAACCTAAAAAAGTTTTATTCAAGACTTCAGGATAATTACCAATTAAATAAATATTATTTGCAATTTCTTTAGTTAAATCAGTTCTTTTATTACCTTTAAAAATATCATATAAATAAGATATTTCATAATCAGTTCCCATATAAACCATTATTTCTTTTGAATTATCAAGTTGTTGTTTCATTAAAGGAAAATTAAGCATTTCGACTGTAAAAACATAATAATCAACATCAATATAATTTAAATCAAAACCAACTATGGCAAATCCTAATTTAGATTTTAAATTTTCTTTTTTAATTAATTCAATTAAACTTCTACTAACACTATGAATATACATATCTAAATTACTATTATTTATAATTTTTTTTAAGTTTCTTGCATATTCTTGGTATTCTAAAAATAACATTTTATTTTGTTCTTCTGTTAATTGAATTGGTAAATAAGGAATAATATTTAAAGTAACTTTTCTTTTATAATTAATTCTTTTTAAATAATTAATAACTTCTTTTAAAGGAGCCATTTCAAATCCTTTTAAATTTAAAAATTCATTTGAATAAACTGTTTTTACATAAGATTCTTCTCCACTTGATAAATTAATAACAACTAAAACATTATCACTTGTTTTAACAACATTTAAAACAATTCCTGATACATAGTCATAATTAATAACATTAGAAAAAAACTCAGATAATGTATATTTAGTATTCTTTTGAGCAAGTATTTTCATTATATCACCAAGTAATTATATGTAAATAAAGTTTATTTTTGCTTATTTTTAGGAATATATGTTTTAGACATCAACCGATAATAATTATTATGAAATTCTAAAGATTTATAAATAATTTTTCCAGGAATAATTCTTTTTTCAATTAATTCATAAAAAGCATTAAGAGAAGTTTTTAAATTTAAAAATAATTCTTCATTACTAGGATCCTGTTCTAATAATTTATAATTACTATCTATTAAAGAAGCCATTTCTAAATATTTATAAATATCAAATTCCTTCATAATCAATTTCCTCTCTTAAATAATTAATACCCATAGAAAAATATTTTTCATAATCTTCTTTTTTAGTTACTTTATAATCATATATATAAGTTAAATCATTTTTTTCAATTATTTTATATTTATTTTTAAACCTATCTACTAAATATTTAACTTCTTTATAATTAGATGAAAATTTATATTTTAAAACCATTAGTTCAATATTAGTTTTAATAATTAATTCTAAGTTAGGTAATTTATTATATCTATCTTTATAAGCATCTATTAAATCTTTTATTTGATTATCCAAAAGTTCAACTGATAAAGTAACACGTCTTGCTCCAAGTGAATGTAAAAGAGCAACTGTATATGAGTTAACAACATTTAAAGAATAATCACTTATAACATTTTTAAGTTTATAAAATCCCCCTAGTTCTCCAATTAAATATTCTTGATTATCAGGGTAATCATCATAACTAGAAATTACTTTAGGTAATTTTTTAATAAAATTATCTAAAGTTTCACTATAAATAGTTGAATATTTATTATTAATTAAAATTTTATTATTAGTTAATAAACTATATTTTTCTTCTTTTTTAAAGTCTGGAACTGTACAACTATAATTATCTTTTTTAAATTCTTTTTCAAAGTTTTTAATTCTTTCTTTATCTAAAAGAGTTAAAATATCTCTTTTTAAATTATTAATTAAACTAATTGGAAAAAATAAATTATGATCTAAATCAATTTCTATGTTTTCTAATTTATAAATTGTATTATTAATTTTTTCTAATTTTTCACGTATATCATCTTTAGTAATTTCTTTATTTTTCGATAATTCTGGTTTATTACTTGTTAAAGTTATAGTATTTTTATAATCAGATACAGTTAAAGTTATTAATTCATCTTTTTTAATTTTAATAGAAAAAGTAATGGATATTTTTCTTTCTTTATTATTTATTTTTTCTTGAGTTTCTAAATCTATTTCATATGAAAATGTTTTTAAAACTTGACTATTAAGTGGAATTTGTTTATTTACTTTTAAAGAAATAATATCATTTTTACTAGCCGAATATACTTGTTTATTATTTATTTTAAATTCATTTAACACGAGCCCATATTCAAAGGAATCATTTATAATTCTTATACCATCATGAATTGATATTTTATCAGTTAGTTTAATATCAATTAAGTTATTTTTGGATTTTATAACACGACCAATTGGTATTCCTTGATGATTTGGACTTTTGGAACCGATTACTAAATGATTAGTCTCATTTAAAATAAAACCTTTAGTAGTTTCTCTTGAGAAAATATTTTTTAATTTATATAAATCTTCTTGATTAACAATTATATTTTTAGTTTTTAAATAGTGATCTCTTGTTTCTTTATACATTTTTGTAGTAGTATAAACATAACTAGCACCTTTCATTCGACCTTCTATTTTAAAACTATCTATTCCAATGTCAATTAATTTATCAAGTTCATGAATAGTCATCAAGTCTTTCATACTTAAAGGATATTTTTCTTGATTTAGAATTTTTCCATCTTTATTTACTAGATCATACGGAAGACGACAGCAACCACTACAAGTTCCCCTGTTACCACTTCTTGGACCAATGCTTGATGCAAATAGACAAACTCCTGAATATGAAGCACATAAGGCTCCATGAACAAAGACTTCAATTTGTAAACCGGTTTTTTCTTTTATTTTTTTAATTACTTCAATTGGGGTTTCCCGAGCTAAAACGATTCTTTTAATACCTAACTTTTTAGCCATTAATGCCCCTTCTAAATTATGAATATGCATCTGGGTTGATCCATGAATTTCTAAATTAGGAAATGTTTTATGAACTAAATCGATCATTCCCAGATCTTGCATGATAACAGCATCAACATGGTTTTTATGTAAAAATTCAATATATTCTAAAAATTTGTTAACTTCTCTTTCATATATTAAAATATTACAAGTAACATACACACGAACTCCATATAAATGAGCATAGTTAATAACTTCGATTAATTCTTCATTTGTAAAATTATTAGCAAAACTTCTGGCTCCAAACATTTTACCTGCTAAGTAAACCGCATCACATCCAGCTTCAATTGCAGCATAAAAGGCTTCTTTAGAACCACAAGGCGATAATATTTCTGACATTTCAATCACTTCACTTCGCAAGTATTATATCATCTTTTTTTCTTTTTTTCTATTTAAAAAAACTAATATATTAAGAAATTTAAAATCAATAAACATCCAATCTCACATTTGATACAACAAATTTTGAGTTTAGGTAAAAAAATTTCTTGACATGAAAAAATCAGAGAAATTTTTAAATTTTCTCTGATTATTGTGTTAAAAATAAGGTAAACAAGTCCAAAATTTAGTATAATTAAGTTGAACAAAAAAATTATCACTAAACAAAATAATTGGAGGTGTTTACATGGATAATTTTACTATAAATACCTATGAAATGAAAAGAGAAATTATTAATTTTTCTAAAAAAATTTCAAAAGGTGTCAATAAACCAACAACAAAGTTTGTTATGGATATGAAATATGGATTAGCAAAAAGTGGAAGTTGTTTGATTTCTAATATAGCAAGGGGTTTAAAAGAAAATAAAAAATTAAATTATACAATTGAAAGACTATGTGATAATTTATCAAATTTATATAAAGAAGAAAATGATATGATATGGGATAATTATCTTAAAGCAGTAAAAAAGAATATTCCTAGCGAAGACGCTGTTGTCTTATTTGATGATAGTGATATTAACAAAGAATATAGTAGGAAGTTAGAGGATTTAGACAGAGTACTAGATGCCTCAAGTCAAGATAAAAAAATAGTAAATGGTTATCACATATGCGAAGCAGTAGTTTTAAGTGAAAATAATGATCAACCAATGAGTATATATAGTAAAATATACTCAACTAAAAGTGATGATTTTAAAAGCAAAAATACGTTACAGTTCAGTCAAGAAATAGATAAATATTAGCGTCTATTTCTTTTTTAGTATAATTATAACTTATTTTTAGAGAAAATAATAGACTTTTATTTACGTGAAATTTATGAAATAATGGAAACATGAAAGGTAGTGATTCT
>JAFURC010000010.1 GCA_017472015.1 Bacilli bacterium | reverse complement strand
TTATAATTTTGTGTGGTAAAAGCAGCTCCCTTTCGGAAGCTGCTTATTTACATTTATGACCCCAATCTTCTTTATAGGTGTTAAAACCCCAAAGAAAGTTATAGGTGTTTTTCTATAAACCCCAATCTAAATTATAGGGCCGTTTTTCACAGGGTTTAAAACCCTAAACTAATTCACAGGTGTAATTACTTGAACCCTAAACTAATTCATAGGGCCCTATTTTTCAATTCTTTTTATTGCTCTAAGTTTTGCGCTATGAGCACGGTTATTATAATCTAATTCATCATCACTTGGAATTACAGCTTTCTTAAATACTAATTCGTATTCTGGTAAATATTCTTTAGGTACTATTGGCATATCAGATGGTAAATTAACACTTGACTTTTCTTTAAACATTCGCTTACATAAGCGGTCTTCTAAAGAATGGAAAGTTATTACCACAATTCTACCATCGACATTTAAAACTTTAAAAGCATCTTCTAATGATTTTTGGAAAACAGATAATTCTTTGTTAACCTCAATTCTGATTGCTTGAAAAATTTTTTTAGCAGGATGGCCACTTTTTCGTAATACAGCTGCTGGTAAAGCACTTTTAATTATATTTACTAGTTCAAAAGTTGTATTAATTGTTTTGCCAGTTCTAGCAGATACAATCTTTTTAGCAATATTACTAGAGAATTTTTCTTCTCCATAATCATAGAAAATCTTGGTTAAGTCGCGTTGAGAGTATTCATTAACAACGTTCCAAGCAGATAATGAAGCAGTTTGATCCATCCGCATATCTAAAGGAGCATCACTATTGTAACTAAAACCACGTTCACCAATATCAAGTTGGAAACTAGAAACTCCTAAATCATATAAAATACCATCAACTTTATTGATGCCAAGTTCTTCTAAACAAACCTTTAAGTTAACAAAATTGCTATGAACAATAGTAAATTGTTTACTGATTTCTGATAATCGTTTGCTCGCAACGCTAATCGCATATTCATCTTGGTCAAAACAAATTAATTTCCCAGTAGTTAATCTTTTTAAAATTTCTGAAGAATGACCGCCACCTCCAAGTGTACAGTCAACGTAAATTCCTTCAGGATTAATATTTAACGCCTCTAGTGCTTCGTTTAATAAAACAGGAATGTGTTTGTAATTAGACATAAATTTATACCTCGCAACATTATTATATCACAAAAAACAAAAAAGCGCTCTTTACGAGCGTTTATTTGTTAAATATACTAAAAAACTATTCAGCTGATTCAGTATTTTCTTTAACCTTTACTTCTTTAACAAGACGTCCGTTATAATATCCGCAAGTAGGACAAACACGGTGAGATAATTTGTATTCACCACAGTTTGGACAAACAGTCATTCCAGGAACTTCGATTTTATAATGAGTACGACGTTTTAATTTACGAGTTTTAGAAGTACGGCGTTGTTGAGCAATTGCACCCATCTTAACTACACCTCATTTTCCTTTTAATTATCGTCATCAGGAATTTCTTCATCTAAGATGATATTACGTTTCGCTAAAATATCATAGGCATCTTCTCGAACAACTCGAATAGGAATATTAACCAAGATAGAATCCCAAACGATATTACGCATATCGATAGTGTTATTAGTAATTTCAATTACATCATCATTTTCATCATTTGGGTAACCGATTAAATCAGTTTGTTCTAAATCCATAGAATACCCAACAGGTTCTAATGTTAATGCACAAGATAATACTAATTCTACTTGAAGATGATATTGACATTTAAAAAGTTCATCATCTACACGAGTTATCGTGCCTTCTACTAGGGCGATGTTGATTTTTTGAATGTCTTCGATTTCTTTAACTTCTTCGCTATAATCAAATTCTAAAGAAAATTGGTATGGATTAACAGTTAATTTTTTTAATTGAGCTATTGACCATTTCATACCTCTTCACTCCTGACTTACTTATTATACCATAAACCTTAAAAAAAGTCAACATAATAGACCTTTTTTATTATAAATTCATATAATAAAGTAGGGTGATTAAATGGGAAATAAATTTAATGGTTTTTTATTTAAAACTAAAAATATATTTATGAATCTAAAACGTCCAATTGTAATTATATTTTATTGGCAAATCTTTATAACGTTTTTTGCCTTTTCTATAGGTAATCTTATATTCTTGTTTTTAGTTGGATTGATCTATTTGTTAAATCTCTTGATTTTTATTTAAAAAATCATGGATAAATTTATCTATTGATTTACAATTTTGGACAAAATCTTCCAAATTAATCATATTCATATTTGATATATTAATACGTTTAATGTAGATAAATAACACCATAAAACAAAAATAATTATAATAAAAATCTTCTTTATGACTATAATTATCATCGAAAAGTACTTTTTTAAAATCTAAATCAAGATCATGATTTTCTATATAAAATTTAGCATAATCTAGTCCATCAATTCCAATTTTACTATTGTCAATACTCGTTAAATAACCACTTCCTCTACTCATAATAAAGTGGTCTATTTTGGGATTATTATGTAAAAATACATATTCGACACTTTGATTACTTTTAATAGATAAGATAATATTTTTTTGTAATCTAATCATATGTTGTTTTGCGTTAAGAATAATATGATAATTTTCTAAAAACACATAACTACTTTCATTTAATGATCTAGTTTCAAGTTTTCTTATAAAATTTTCTATTAATTTAAACTTATAATCTAGTTGCTCTGTTAACTCTTCAAATTTAGGTCTAGCTTTAGATATCGATAATTGCTTTTTAATAACAGTAGACAAATGCAGTTTATCTAAAGCATTAACCATATTATAAGCATTAGAGTCTTTTACTAGTTGATAATTATCAATATAATCGTTCACATAATAAGCATTTTGATTACTTCTTGTTATAAATTTTTGTTTATTATTAAAAAGAGGATATAAAATATTATTAACTCCTTGATTTAATAAAAAATTATATTTATCTTCTAATTCTTCTTTAGTTTTTTTAACAAAATAACAGTTTTTATTTTCACATATAATTTTATACGTCTTATCAGTAATAAGTTCATTATGGTTAATTTCGATACCATAATCTTCTTTTAAACTATCAATTACATTCATTGATTCCACTTATAATTAATCGATGATTTCCAAGGGATGAATATTTCTGATTTTCTTGTAATATTTGATTATAATCACAATGATATTTATTACATAACAACTTAACATCTTCATTTTCATGATAATAAATTACTTTATAAACTTTTTTCGGTTCATCAACTTGTTTTTTAGTTGTTCTTTCTACAGGAAGAACAATCTTTTCTTCTAAAAAATTATCAGTCTTTATTTCTAATTTTTCTGATAACATTTGATCCATTTGATTAGTTATTTCTTCTTTTAAACTTTCCTTGTCATCAATTATTAAATCATCTACCATTTCATCATATTCAATTTCAATATTAAAGGTCGCTTCTACTCCTCTTCCCGCAACTTCATAATATTCAAAATCTTTTACTTCAATAGATTTTAGTTCTACATTATTTTTAGTAAATACCACTTCAAAAGGAATAATATTTTCAAAATTATTTAAACCATTATTATCTTGATATTTTTCATCTGTTGAATAATATTCTCCATAAATTTTAATTTCCCCTTTTAAAATGCTATCTACTAGATCATAATTTAATAATTCAACATCAACCAAAGAAATTCCCACCATTTTATCTAATTTTGTAAAAGCATTGCTGTTTACCTGAATATTCATTAACAATCTACACCTTTCTAAAATATTATATGAACATTCAAGATTAATAATTACAAAAAAAGTTAACAATTTTGTTAACTTTCTAATTTTGATTCAATTAATTCCCAAACTTTTTCAATTCCGTAACCTGTCTCAGAAGAAATGACCAATAATTCCTCTTGGTTTTCAATTTTCAACTTCTCAGAAACAACTTTACGATGACGAGGTATAAGCGTTTTACCAATTTTATCTACTTTGGTTGCAATAACGACAACTGGTAAATCAAAGTGTTTTAAATATTCATACATTAAAACATCATCTTCACTTGGCGCATGTCGAACATCCACTATTAAAAAGATAATTTTCAAATCTTTTGCGTGTTCTAAAAAATCTTCAATCATTTTACCATATGATAAACGATTTGCAATTAATTGTTTCGCATACCCATATCCAGGTACATCAACAAAAAATATTGAATCGTTAATATTATAAAAATTAAGAGTTTGAGTTTTACCAGGTTTACTAGAAGTATACGCTAAGTTTTTACGATTTGTTAAAGCGTTAATAAAACTACTTTTCCCAACATTAGAACGCCCAATAAACATAAATTTAGGATATTCTTCTTTAGGATAACCACTTGCTTTTACAGCACTTATTTGATAAACAGCTTTAGTAATTTTCATAAAAATCAACCTCCATTAATTATTATACTAAATTTCAATAAAAAATACAAACAAAAAGAGATTAGACGTATCTAATCTCTTAAATTTCATTATAATAATAAGCCATATTCTGTAACCCTTACGGGCGGTAATCATTTATCTCATGTTAATATTAACACGCAACATCTTAGTTCGGTATTCCCAGATGTCATGCCCCTACCAAATTTGGGTTGCTAGCTTGAGGGGTTTACCCGTTCCATTTTCTCGTTTCCAAGAAACTCGTTTCTGTGGCACTTTACAAACCGAATCATATCCTTTTTTTTGATAACCAGTCAAAAACTGAATGTTTTATCGTTATCTGTAAGGCGTTAAATAACGAAAGGACTTCTCCTTTTTTATAAAATTTTTAATGAAAAGAAGGACTTAGATTCTAAGTTCGCCGTTAGTCTATCGACTACCCTAACTTATTTGTTCGTTAGGCACAAACACTACAAACATCACAGTCTGTGCTAGTATGGACTTTCCTAACAGTATAAACTGCTCGATTACCTCTTATAATGAATAATTATTTTTCTTCTTTTTTATTGTTTGAGATAGCATCTTTACGAGAAAGCATTACTTTACCCTTGTCATCAAAACCAATTACTTTGACAACAATTTCGTCACCTTCACGTACGATATCTTCTACTTTTTCTACTCTAGATGTATCTAAGTTAGAAATATGAACTAAACCTTCATATCCAGGCCATAATTCTACGAAACATCCAAATTTCATATTTTTAACTACTGTTGCTTGATAAATTTCTCCAACTTTAGCTTCTTTTGTAAGAGCTTCAATTTTCGCAATTGCTTTATCAATCCATTCAGTTTCTGGATGCATAATAAATACGCGACCATCTTGTTCAATATCAATCTTAACTTCATTACATTCTTTGATAATGTCTTGAATAACTTTACCACCAGATCCAATAACATCACGAATCTTTTCAGGATTAATACGAATTAATTTAACTTTAGGAGCAAATTCACTTAATTCTTTTCTTGTTTCAGAAATAGTAGTCATCATATGTCCTAAAATTTGCATTCTTCCAAGTTTAGCTTGGGCTAAAGCTTCTTTTAAGATTTCTTTAGTTATACCACGGATTTTGATATCCATTTGTAAAGCAGTAATACCATTTTCAGTACCAGCTACTTTAAAGTCCATATCTCCATAGTGGTCTTCTAAACCTTGAATATCTGTTAAAATTGTATATTTTTCACCATCACTGATTAGACCCATCGCGATACCAGCAACAGGAGCTTTAATTGGAACACCAGCTGCCATTAACGCTAAAGTACCAGCACAAATTGAAGCTTGAGATGATGAACCATTAGATTCTAAAATTTCACTTACTACACGGATTGTATAAGGGAATTCATCTTCACTCGGAATTACTTGTAATAATGCTCTTTCACCTAAAGCACCATGACCAATTTCACGACGTCCAGGAGAACCATATCTACCAGTTGAACCAACTGAGAATTGAGGGAAGTTATAGTGTAACATAAATCTCTTACTATCTTCTGCCCCTAATCCATCAATAATTTGGAATTCACTAATTGAACCAAGAGTTACAACAGATAAAGCTTGAGTTTGACCTCTTGTAAATAATGATGATCCATGAGTTCTTTCAAAGATATCTACTCTTGATGATAATGGACGAATTTCATCTACAGCACGACCATCAGGACGAATCTTATCATGTGTAATTAAACGACGAACTTCATCAGCAGTGATTTGTTCTAATAACATGTTAACGTAAGAAATTTTCTTAGTTAATTCTAAATCTCCTAACCATTTTTCTTCAAAATGTTTAACAGTGTTCGCAATAATTGCATCACATGCATCTTGACGAGCTAATTTTTCATGAATAGAGATTGCTGCAACTAAGTCTGCTTTTGCAAATTCATTAACTTCGTTAACGATTTCTTCTGGAATACTGAATAAATCAACTTCCATTTTAGGTTTACCAATTGCTTTAACGATTTCTTCTTCAAATGCAACTAAACGTTTGATTTCTTCATGACCAAACATTAAAGCTTCTAACATATCTTCTTCACTTACTTGTTTAGCTCCTGCTTCAACCATGTTAATTGCATCTTTAGTACCAGCAATTGTTAAATTAATATCAGATTGTTCTAATTGTTCAACGGTAGGATTTAAAATTAATTCTCCGTCAACACGACCAACTACTACTCCAGCAATAGGTCCTTCAAAAGGAATATCTGAAATACTTAATGCGATACTTGATCCAAGCATTGCTGCCATTGCTGCAGAATAATCCGGATTAGCACACATAACCATATTTACCACTTGAACTTCATTACGGAATCCATCAGCAAATAATGGTCTGATTGGACGGTCAATTAAACGTGAAACTAATGTTTCATGTTCAGTTGGACGACCTTCTCTTTTTAAGAATCCACCAGGAATTTTACCTCCTGCGTATAATCTTTCTTGATATAAAACTGTTAAAGGGAAAAAGTCAGTATCTAAAGTATTTTTACTTCCTACTGCCGCAGATAATACTGCGGTATCGTTATAACGAACTAAGCAAGCACCACTCGCTTGTTTTGCTAGTTCACCAACTTCAACAACAAACTTACGTTCTTCTCCTTTACAACTTTGAACATACTCAAAAACTTGTTTCATAATTACACCTCATTTCCTAAAAACTATAGCCCTTGCTATAGCCAACAAATTTTACTTTTGTATAAAATATATAAACCAATTCACTTGGGAATTTTCAAAAAATAAAGAGGCACAATACGTGCCTCAGTAGCGCTTATTTTCTTAAACCTAATTTGGCAATCAATTCACGATATCTTTGAACATCCTTGTTTTTTAAATAAGCAAGTAAGTTACGACGGTGTCCTACTTTTTTAAGAAGACCACGACGAGTGTGGAAATCATGAGAATGAACTTTTAAGTGTTCATTGATTCTGTCGATTTCCGCAGATAAGATCGCAATTTGAACTTCTGGAGAACCAGTATCTCCTTCAGCACGTTTAAATTGTTCAATAAGTGCAGCTTTTTGTTCTTTACTAATGCAAGCCATTTTTTATTTCTCCTTTTCTTTTATTCCTGAAACTAAGTATTACGTGTTTAAATATGAAACATATTTAAATCGGAGTATTCGTAAAACTCTGTTACAGGTCTTACATATTATACCATATTCTCGTAAATAAAGCAAGCAAATTACAAACGATTATTTACAATCATAAAAGCTTGTTTTTTGTCATTTTCAATTTGTTTTTTAAATTCTTCTATACTTCCAAATTTTATTTCTTCTCGAAGATAATCAATAAATGAAACATCTATTTTTTGACCATATAAATCTTTATTAAAACCATCTTCTATAATATGCACTTCATAACTTAAATTTTCATAATAATTAAAAGATGGGTTATGTCCAATATTACAAATTCCTAGATATTCTTGCTCATCAAAATAACATTTCACCACATAAACCCCTCTTTTTAAAGAAGGATAATTCGCCATCAATTGTAAATTAGCTGTTGGTACATTAATAGTATTACCCACTTTTCTTCCATGAATAACTTCTGTTTTCATTTTGAAACATTCACCCAACAAATAATTTGCTTCTTTTATTTTACCATTATTAAGTAATTCTTTAATATAAGTTGAACTAATTTTTTGATTATCAATAACCATTTGAGGCATTACAGAAACTTTAAATTTATTTTCAAGAGTTTTATAGTTACCAAGCCCTTTATATCCATAATGGAAATCATCACCCACAATTACATGTTTTACGCATAAGCATTTTAAAACTTCTTCTTCAAAAACATCATGTTCTAATCTTGCAAATTTTTGATCAAAAGAAACTAGATACATTAAATCAAAACCCATATCTTTTATTTTTTCAATTTTAGTATCTAAATCATAAATAGATTGAAAGTTATCAAGATGTTTAATAACTATATCCGGATGCGGATCAAAAGTCATTACCGCGCTTAAACAATTTTCTTTTCCGGCAATATCAAGCGTTTGTTTCAACAACTTATAATGAGCTAAATGAATCCCATCAAATTCTCCAATCGTTAAAGCAACATCTTTATTAATATCTAAGTTTGGATTAAAAACAATTTTTTTTATTTCCATACTCGTACCGCCCGATAATATTTATATTTTTCTTCTTCAAAATACTCATATACTGCCAGTAATTGATTACCTTTAACAGCCACAAAATTTGAATATTTTTTATCAAAAGATTTTAACGAAATTTTCATTCCATTATTAACTTTATAAAGCACTTCTTCATTATTAGTTAAATCTATTTTTTCATAGCTAGAAATAGCAGAAACCATATCAGTTATTTGGTAATTTCCATTTTCAATTTCTTCTAATGTACTCGCATCTTCAATTTTAAATGCACCACTTTGTAATCTTAACAAATTCCCCATTGTACATGGAATCCCTAAATTTACCCCAATATCATGACAAATTGAACGAATATAAGTTCCTTTAGACACTGTTACTTCAAATTCAAGTTTATAATAATCAGCATCTTTTATTAAATCAGATACTATTTTTATATCAAAAATTTCAATACTGCGTGGCTCAATTTTAACTTCTTGATTCTTTAAAGCATAATCATATAATTTTTTACCATTAACTTTAATTGCTGAATAAATTGGTGGCATTTGTAATTGAGGTCCTTTAAAACTATCTATTACTTCATATAATCTTTTTTTATCAACTTTAAAATCTTTTACTTCTTCGACAATATTACCTGTAATATCGTATGTATCAGTCGAAATACCTATTATTAACTCTGCTTTGTATTTTTTTACATCAGCTTCCAAAAATTGGACAAGTTTAGTCGCTGAATTTACACAAACTACTAATACTCCTTCTGCGTTAGGATCAAGGGTACCAGTATGTCCAACTTGTTTAGTGTTAAAGATACGACGTACTTTATTAACGACATCGTGACTAGTCATACCTTTAGTTTTATATACATTAATAATTCCGTCCATCAAAACACTACCTTTCTTTAAAAAAATTCATTATCAAAATACCAAACATTATTAAAATAATTTTTATAAAAACATTAATCGATAAATAATAACATTCAATCAACATTATTAAAGTTGATCCTAATATTAAACCCATACAAAACTTTAAAAACATATTTTCTTTCTTTTGAATAAAACGTTTAATAAGTTTGGAAAAAACAATCGCCCCTAAAACAAATGAAATTAAAAATAACAAAGAAATAATTAAATCAGCGTTCATAGGAAGCTTTACAAATATCTTAAAAACATTTGATAAACTATTTATAATCGTTGGATAAATTCCCATTGTAAGTAAAATCAAACTTCCACTAATCCCTGGTAAGATAAATCCTAAAGCTGATATTAATCCCCCAATTATTATTAACAGATAATTATTGCTTGTCGAACCTTGAGGCATTATTTCTGGCAATATGGAAAAAAGTATTCCGAACAAAAAAATCCAATTTTTTTCATTATTTTTAAAATTAACTTTCTTTTTTAAATTAAATAAACCACTTATCATTAAACCCAGAAAAAATAATTTTAAAATATCTTCTGCTTGATTAATAATATAGGCCATTCCAATAACAATTGTTATTAGTCCAAGTAACATTCCAATTAAAAAAGGTAAATTTTTAAGTAATATTTTAACTTTATAAAAACCACTAATTACTTCTAACAATTCCTCATAAACGCCTAAAAACATCGCCAAAATTGCGCTGCAAAAGCCTGGTATACCTTCTGATATTCCAAGTATAAAACCTTTTATAAAACGATTAAACAAGATAATCATTAACTTGTTTTATTTTATCATAATAATCTTTTTTTTGCAAATTAATCCCCTCTTAAGAATAATATACAAAACTTAATTAATAAATGATTTTAATTAATTAGACTTTGAATACCATCAATTAATAATGGCCCGCCCATAAATATAATAAAAATAATTATCAATCCGACTATATAATTTTTAATTCTTTTTTTAGCCATTTCTCTATCTTCTTTTTTACTAGCTATAATATACATTATACCCATATAAAGACTCCAACCAACTGATAAAATGCTTAAAAGGCCAATAATATATTTTTGATATTCTTTAAAAAAACTATTTTTTGGTAAATTAATATTTAAATCAGTATTATATATTTTCTTAGAATATTCCTCTCCACAGTTACTACAAACATAGGTTTGGACAATACAATCTTCCAACTTATCTTCTGACATTAATAGATAGTTATGAGCAAGACGAGCAATTTCTTTTTCTTGAACATAACCACAAACTGTGCAAGTAAATTCTCTCATTCCCGTATTAGCACAACTTGCTTCTTTTATTAATTTATTTTGAAATTTATGACCAGGTGCTTTTACTACATCAAGACCTTCCTCATAATCACATCTTGTACAACTCAAAAATCTTCCACCATCGGTTGTACATGCTAGTTCTTTTGTTATTTCAACTAAATCATGGCCAAGAGCATCTATATAATCATCGTCATACTCTTCATCACAACTTATACATTGATAATGCGTATATCCGTCGATGAGACATGTCGCATTTACAATCTCATCAATTACATATTTGTGATTGATAGTAAAATTATCATATCCGATATTATCTGCAGCATCAATTACTTTAACCTCATAATAACCTTCAACATCAATTATTGTTTCTTTTGTATAATTATTACCATTTACAAAAACTTGATAATACAAATCAGTCCAAGTTAAATAAACTGTATTATTTTCATTATTATAAACAATATCTACTGTAGGGGTTTTATAGAGATTAATGCTATAAGTTTTAGTTTTATTTCCCGCATAGTCAACAGCATAACAATAATATGTTCCAACATCATATAAATATTTATAATTTGTATACACCGAATAATAAGTTGAATTGGGTTTTTTTACATAAATTATATCCAACCCACATAATTCGTCACTAACATCAAAATATAAATACTCACTATTTAAAACACTATCATTTAAAGATTCACCATCATCTCCATATATCTTAATTATAGGAGGAACAATATCTAAATACACATAAACTTCTTCTGAAATATTTCCACTTGTATCGACCGCGATAAAACTATATTTTCCATTTAATGAGTTTTTGGATATTACTGTAGAATCAATATAATCATTCCAAAGTGTATCATTGGGGCCTTTATATTTCATATAGGCAATTTCAACATTATCGGTAGCTGTAAAATAAAAATCTTTATTTACTGAATCCGTATAAATCATTCCTCCATCAGCAAGATTAATTTCTCCAATTGGTGCTTCATAATCCGGATTAGCATAAGAAATTAATTGAAAATTTAAAACAAATCCTAAGATAAAAATTAAAACAATTATTTTAAATCTTTTAATATTAATCGTTCCTTTCTGTAAAAAGTTGTTTAGTATATTCACCAGCTAACACTTTAATTGAAGCTCTCAGTTCAGTTGACCCAACAAAGAAAGCGTCCCCTGTAGTAGCTGAAACAATAATTCGTTGTTCTTCTTCATTAAATCCCTCACCCGTACGATAAACATCAATAACATCTTTCATATCAGGTGCAGATAATTTAAATATAAATAGATACTGGCTATTTTTTAATATAGTTGAAGTTTTATGTTTTAATTCTTCATTACCATTCCAATCAGAAATATTTTGCGTTGCTGGAATAAAGCTACCATTATATTTTCTAATTCGCTTATTCATTTGATAAAAAAAGTCTAAAGCAATTGGATATTTAGGATCAATAAACAAATGAGCCTCATCACATACAATCATCGTTTTTAATTCTTTACCATTATTACTTAATTCTTTGGCGTTAATAATTTCTTGTTCAATAAATCTAAAAATCAAAAGCATTTGTGCATTAGCAATTACATTATTTTTATTAGCAAACAAAGCTTGAAAATTAAAATTAATAATTTGCGCATTAACTTCTAAAGTTGATGGATGATTCCAAATATCTGAATACCTTCCATTAACAAACTTTTGTAAATATAATCTTGCTAGTTGCAAATCATCTTCTTTAGCGAAGGCTTTTACTTCATCTAAATCTAAAACATTTAATAAATCGCTAAAAAGCGGGTAATCTTTAGGTTTTAATTTATGAAACTTTGTATTACTATCAATATTTTTAGTTTTATAAGCCACAATTACCAAATTATTAATTAATTCAATTACTGAACTACTAACATCTTCTAAAACAATTCTAAAAAATGATTCTAACATTTTTAAATGGGTATTGAATGTAACACTTGAATCAGCACATTTTCCATCTTCAGTTAAAATCTGATAAATATGAAATGGATTTATCCGTCCTTCCAAAGCATTTCCTACATCTATCACATTACCTTTTAAATTTTTCGTTAAATTGATATATTCTGCTTCAGGATCACAAATAATAATTCTTGTATCATTTGACCATTCATTAGTAATTAAAATTTTTAAAAAATATGATTTACCACTACCACTTTTACCAATTATCATCGCATTTGAATTATGATATAAATTACCTCTTTTCCAAAGATTAAAGATAAATGGATAATCATTATTTTTATTTTTACCTAATAATATTCCTTGTTTATCTAAAATGATCGTTCTAATAAACGGAAAAACAGCTGCTAAACTACTACTATTTATTCCTCTTTCATACTTTGTTAATAAATTATTATAACCTAAACTAGAAAAGATAAAACCATCTTTTTGTTTCGCATATAAAGGAGATGTTCGAAAATTATCTTTTAAAATTACATTTCTAACCCTTTTACGATAATTACTATCTTTCAAATAATTATAAGCAGTAATACTCATATTTACATCATATAACGCCTCATTCTCTGACTGCAAACTATTCAATAAATTTAACATCGTTTCTTTATGAAGCGAAGCTTCTTTAGTCTCACTATATTTTTCACTTAAAACTTCTTTGGTTTCGAGCTCTGTTATACAACCATCAACTCTTTTAATAGCTTTAAACTTATCTACCGGTTTAATTCTTAAAACAACTTTGGTATTGGGAATATTAAAAATATTATTTCCCCATGCATTTTTAACTTTCAATGGATAATCATTTACTGAATAAATTACACTTTCAACATCATCAATATAACATCGATTACTTGAAAACTTTATTTTTTTAGGTTTAGCCCAATTAATTAATTCATCTTCATCTAATGTATTCACAACTCGTTCATCAAAAATATGGCTATTATTGTATTTTAAAAAAACGATAACTTCTTTTTTGTTTAAAATATTAGTATCAAGACCACATTTATTAATTTCACTTACAACCAAATTAACAAGCATATCAATTTCTTTAGCTTTTTTTGAATAAACAACTAAATAAAAATCTGATACATATTGTTTAAAAAAATTATTTAAATTATCAATTTTATCAATACGTTCTTTTAAAATATTACTTTTTATCTTATCTATTTGTTCAACTTTACCCTGTTTATTAAATTGGATTTTTTCAAATAAATCAAAAGAAAACTCATCAAAATTCACTGGTCGATCAATTTTAACAAGATCAATCATTTGGGAAATATCAATACACTTTATTGCGTTTGCGAAATAATTTATATCAACATCTTGTTCATTTAAATCTTCTATTCCAAAATTTTTTTGACCTAATTTAATTACTTTTCCAAAACTACCATCATTAAATTTAATTACTCCACTTAAATCCACTTCTTTAAAACTAACTAACTTATCCATTTCTTCTTTTACATACTCTTTTTTACCAAATAGATATTTTAAATAATCAACGACAAAATTATAAAAAATCCCATCAGGAGTAGGAATAAACATCAACAAAGAAATAATTGCTGTAACTATTGAAAGAATAAACTTACCCTTTATCAATAAGAAAAAAACAATCATAAATAAGCCTAAAATAATTAAAATATCTTTTAAACTATAACTCTTCCAAAAGGTGTTTTTAATTTTCGTATTTTTGGGTATTATACGCATAACTTCCTCCTTCCTCACTATAACGATGTGTTTTATTCAATAATTGGTTATTTATAATATTTTGATAATTATCAATTTTATTGATTACTTTAAAATCATTTCTTTTATTCTTCATTAAAGAATCAAAAGCCTTTTGAATTGTTACCAAACCAATACTAAATGAGGCAACAATAATTAATTTTAATATTTTTGTATCAACCTCTGATAAACCATCAATATCTAATTCTACAACAAACGGTAACATATAAATTAATAAATTTATTCCTAAAACACTCATATATGCAAGCAAAAACCTTTTAATAAATTCTTTAACCCAATTTTTAAAAATTAAACCATCATCAATAATAATAGTTGAAATTGATGGAGGCATAATTAAATATAAAACAATAACTTCATATATTTTTTTAATAATTCTAATAATTACAATTAAAAATGAAATTAAAACAATACTACTAGTAATTAAACATGGTAAATAATTAAATGTATCAGGGTTAATCATTCCATTATGTAACCAAACATTATCTTCATAATCACCAAAAAGAGCTTTAACGTTTCCTAAATCAATATCTGAATAAGAATAATCTTGATACCATTCATTAATACTATTTTCAAGTAATAATTTTGAAAAACTGAAATGAAGATCGATATTTAAAATCTTATTCACTAACTCTAATATAATTTTTGATGATGAGACTCCCATGATTACCACAATCAAAACCAAAATCATTACAATAATTAAACCTATTAATCTTCCAACTATTTTCATTGGTGTTGAATGATTTTTAACCATTATTTTGATAATTGTAATAATACTAAAAACAACTAATAAACCAATTGAAATAATAAAAAGATCCCAAAATACTTGTTCAATAATTGAGCTATTCAAAAAGTATTCGATAATGTTAATGTTCTCCCCTTTAAAAATAGCATTATCAAAACTTTTACTAATAAATAAAATATTAATGATACTATCAATAAATTTTAGAATCCATAAAATAATTTGTAACAATATTTGTTGTAAATTAATTATCACTTCTTCCCTCCTTTAGAATAATAGAGGCGATTTTTTTAATCGCCTCAGTAGTTTTATGCGGCTGGAACCCAAGCTGCAAGTCCTTCAATTAATAATGGTGCTCCCATCGCAATCACAAAGATAATTACAACTCCAATAATAAGATTCTTTAACATATCACGAGAATTAATTTTATCTTCATATCGACTAGCCAATGCAATTTTAATTCCAACATATGCTCCCCATACTACTACCACTGCCGCAAGAGCTAAAACAATGTATTTCCAAAAACTATCCATTAAAGTTTGTAAATTATTAATAATTGATTGTAATGACCCATCTAGAGTTGCTTCTGTTAAAAATTTTAAAATCATATTAAATCTCCTTCTTCCTATAATTAGTTATTAAATTTTTTTGGTAACTTTTACCTTTAACAAAACTTTCAATTTTATTTCCCTCTTTTTCATGAATTATTAAAATATCATTTAAATCGTAATTTAAACTATCAAATATTTTTAATAAATCAATTATTTTATAATACTCTTTTGTTAATACTTCATTAATTTCTTTTTTACAAATAGTTAATACTTCCTTTTTATTGTTACTTGTTGGTTTACCCCGGAAAACTTTAATCTTATAGGGTGAATAGTCTATTAAATCTGATGTGTTATTGATTATCCATATTGTTTTTATAAACTCATTATTTAAATTAAATACTTGATTATCTTTTATTAACAAATAAATATTAGACTCTATCTGTAAATAATTTAATAAATACAAAAATAAAGCTTTATTATTTTGATTAGTGCCAGTAATATAAAGTATTTTCTTTTTTTCATTTAACTTATCTAACAAATATAAATTTTGTGTTTCATATATTTTCCATAAACTAGTTGTATTTTGTTTAATTCTATTTATTCGTTTTTCTAAATCATCATTTTTAATTTTTAAAGTAACTAACCTTTCTTTAACTTTAAAATCATCATCATTACTACTATTTATCTCTCGTTTTATATTTGGTACTTTTTTATCAAATAAATTAATAATAAACTCAAAAAAATTTGTTTCATTAATTTCTTCTAATAAATCTTGATAAATAATCTTTTCATAAAAAATAAGTAAACTAATTAATATTAATTCATTATTAATTTCATCATCATCGTATAAGCAATCAATAATTTTTTTGGTTAAAAAAATTAATTCATCTTTTAAAGCAGTTATTTTAACTCTAATATCATTATAAGATAAATAACTTTCATCTTTGTAGTAATATTTACCACCATCATTATTAATCCATAATTCTAATTCTTTAATCTTATGAAGCAATACATTTAAGATTGTAAATAAATCAAAATTTATTTTATCGATATTTAAAACATTAACCTCATATCCTCTTCTTTTTAACAAATCATAATGATAATTATATAATTCTTTATGATCATCAAAAACAATAATACTTGGTTTATCAATTGATGATGAAATAACTTCAATATTAGCATTTAGAAAATCATTATTGTTATCTTTATCTAAGATTAATACTCTATTTTCATTTGTTGTAAGAAAACTATTAGAATTTTTACCAATAACAATACTACTATTTGCTTTTTCAAGATTATCAAAAGGGATATTTAATTGTTTATTTTTTCTTTTAAAGTCTTTCATTAATAAAATAACAATAAATAAACTAAACAATAATATAGTAATAATTAAACCAATAGGCAGCTTTAAATAAACCGAAATAATTAAAACAATTAGCAGAATAATCCCCATCCATAATTTAGATTTAGTTATTATATCAACCTCCCCAATAACATAATATTAACAACTATATTTTGTATTTTTTTTGCATTCAATAATATTTTCAAACATAACCCTTCCAAGATTTAAAATACAAAATATATAAGAGTAAGTAAGGAAACTAATAAAATTATAATAGGGATAAGACAAGGTGTTTCCTTACTTGGCATGCATTATATCACTAGAAAAAGGTTAATTCCAGCAAAAAAATAAAATCGCCTGGTTTTTTTAAAATTTCGAAAAAAATAAAGACTAAAACAAATCGTTTTAGTCTTTTTCGAAAATTCATTATTTATTCAACAAATTCGACATTTGCGTTACCAACACCACTTAATAAATCATTTTCCGTTAAATATTGCACAACATATTTAGCAAGTTCATAACTACTTTCTACGATTATTTTAGGTTTTACTGTTTCATCAATCTCTTTCGTAAAATATCCAAAATGAGTACATCCTAAAATAACTAAGTCAACTTTATTTTCATATTCTTTCATAATTTCATCAATTACTTTTTGATCAAACTTCTTTTCTTCGGCTAGTCTTACAAGTTCTTGAGCAGGTTGTCCTATAACATTAAATTTATTTAAATATTTTTGATATAATCCAACCCTTACCGTATAGTTTGTCGCAAGCAATAATATATTATCTACGTCATTCATCTGATTAATATAATTAGTAGTGACGGTAATTGGTTCACATAACGGAACATTTGTTAAAGTCTTTAAATAATCAATTTGAGTTCCGGCAGTATTACAAGCAATAACAATTATTTTGACATCTTTTTTTTCAAGTAATTCAATATTGTTTTTTAAAATGCTTTGTAATTCTGATGTTGTTTTAGTCCCATATGGGTTATTTTTAAAATCGCCAAAATAAACATAATCTTCATTTGGTAACATCTCTTTCAAATAAGCTAAGGTTGTTAGACCTCCTACTCCAGAATCAAAGACGGCTATTTTTCTATTATCCATATTAAAACCTCTCAATCTTATAAATTGATAAAATTATATCAAATTATTGATTAATTGTCTAAATTTATGCGATTATTTTTGTATCATAATCTTGATAACAAAATCCAATTCTTTTATGAACTAATTTGTTATTTTTAAAAAATAATACTGATGGAAATTCCGTTAAATGATATTTATCAATTAATATAGAAGCATTTTTAATACTTAAATTATATACTTCATATTCCAGTTTACGTTTTCTTAACATATAGATAAAATTATCTTTAATCATTTTTGATAATAAACTTTCATCTTCATCAATAATCATAATATAGTTTTTTGGTAAAAATTTAAATTCTTGCATATTTTATACCCCCTATCTATATTATAATCATTTATTTTAAAAAATTTGTCTTTTATTGTATTAAGAAGCCCTTTTATTGGAAATTATTCTTCTTTTTTGATATACTAAATACTAGAGGTAAAAACTTTATGAATAATAATCTTAATAAACCATTAAAAGTTTTAGGTTTAATCTTAGAAATTAATCCCTTTCATAATGGTCATCAATATTTTATTAATGAAGCTATTAATCAAGTTAAACCTGATGTAGTAATTGCTGTTGTGAGTACATCTTTTACTATGCGGGGGAATGCCTCATTAATAAATAAATTTGACAAGACTACTTTATTATTAAATAATAATATTGATTTAGTTGTTGAATTACCTGTTAGTAAAGCTTTAAATAGTGCTGACTTTTTTGGAAAAATTACGGTTAAAAGTTTGATTGATTTAGGTATTACTGATTTAGCCTTTGGGGTTGAAAATAGTGACATATCGGTTTTATCAAAACTTTATGAATTAACAAATACATTTGATTATCAAAAACAATTAAATTTATTTCTTCATGATAATCTTAGTTATAAAAAAGCATCTTCTAAGGCTCTAGCAAGTATCTGTTGTGATGAAGAATTAATTAATTTAATTGATAAGCCAAATATTACTTTAGGATTACAATATTATAAAACGATTATGAATGTTAATCCTCAAGTTAATGTTCACTTAATCAAACGAGTTGATAATTATTATCAAAATACAACATGTGAGTTCCTAAGCGCTTATACAATAAGAGAAAAACTTAAAAATAATGAAAATATAAATGAATATTTACCATATGATTCTTCTTATTTAAATAAAATAGATGAAAACTTATTATTTAATTTAATAAAATATAAACTTCTAGTTGATAATAAAAATATCAAAAATATTCATTTAGTTGAAGAAGGTATTGATAATTATTTAATTAATAATTTTAAAGGTAACAATTTAAATGAATTATTAAATAATTTAAATAATAAAAAATATTCTAAATCAAGAATATTAAGAACATTAATGTGTATTTTACTAGATATTCCTAAAGACTATAATTTAGATGAAGAATATTTAAGAGTTTTGGGTTTTAATGATAAAGGGCAATTATATTTAAATACTTTACCAAAAAACATCAAAAATCGCCTAAAAACGTCTTTAAAACATGATTCAACTCAAACTGGATTAATTGAATTAAATGCAACTAAATTATATAGTTTATTAATTAATCAAGATTTAAACCATTTAGAATATAAAATTCCAATAAAAAACATCAAAGGAGAATAGAAATGATTAATAAAATTAGAACAGAATTAGAAAAAATTGTTGATCCCTCATTACATAAAACATTAAAAGATTCAGAAGGTATTAAACATTTAGGTTATGATGAAGAAAATGACATTGTAACTTTAATAGTGGCTATGGGAGAAAAAAATCCAGAAACAGAAAAAGCCTTAAAACTTGAAATAACTAAATTAATTAAAATTGATTTAGGACATAAAGGTATTAAACTTCAAATTGAAGAACATCGCCAATTTAATAGTATTGTAAATAGCAGCATCCGTTTTATCGGTATTATCAGTGGTAAAGGGGGAGTTGGTAAATCAACTGTTGCAGCAAACATCGCATATCGATTAGCTAAAAAAGGACATAAAGTAGGAATTATTGATGCCGATATCTATGGTTCAAGTATTCCAAATATTATGGAATTTGATTCAAATGATCGCCCACGTTACACGGAAGATGGTAAAATTACTCCACTTGTTAAAGACAATATCGAAACTATTTCAACTGAATTCTTTACTCAACCATCTGAACCAGTAATTTGGCGTGGAGGAATGCTTCATAGTATGTTAGACCACTTCTTTTATGATGTAGCATGGAGTAAGAAAATGGAATACATGTTAATTGACTTACCTCCAGGAACTGGTGATATTATGTTAGATATTAAGAGTTACATTCCTCAAGCAAAAATGATTCTAGTAACTACCCCACATCCAAGTGCATCACATGTAGCAATTAAAGCAGGATATGCAGCACAAAAACTAGAACATGAAATCCTAGGAATTGTAGAAAATATGTCTTATTATTATAATGAAGCCAATAAAAAGAATGAAAAATTATTTGGAGAAGGCGGAGGACAAATGGTTGCTTCTTCTTTAGGTGCTGAATTAATTTGTCAAATTCCAATTAATCGACCAATTCATCATACAAGCTTATATGAAAGTGATGAACAAATTGGAAACTTATATGATGATATAGCTGATTACATCATCATGTCATATGAAAAATAAAATATCCAAAAACTAATTCTAAAAACCTATATAAAAAACAAAAACTGAGAATCCCAAAAATTCTCAGTTTTTTATATCCAATAAACTAATTTATAAAACTAATATAATTTATTAGATATTATATAAAAAATTCAATTTGTTATATTTTCACTTTTAATCAACTAAATATAAGAAAGAGTGAAACTGAGATTACTCAGCTCCACCCTTAATGTTAAAAGTGATGTTTTTATTATATTTCGTTTATATTTATAGATATTATTCACATTCAAAATCACAATAAGTTATTTTTTTATTATTTGTTATTTTAATAATTTTAATTCTTCCAAATGCAACTGATAAATCGTTTATATTTTCTTCTTCATTATCATCATTATAATAAACTATTACTTCAATTTTTTGAGAGTCATCTGAATAATGTTTTGATTCCACGATAGTACTTTCCTGATTTTTTTCAATAACAGCATCATATCCGTGTATATTTTCATCAAAAAGAATATATTCCCTGCAACAACTACTACATTTTACACTTATAAAGTTTTTAAAAAGAGGAATATCTAACTTCTTAATTTCAGTTTTTTTTACTATTTTCCCAAATATATTTCTTTTAATAACAAATACTTGGCCATTCAAGTCTGATTGCATTTCGAATCCTCTACCAAATTCTTTAATAAATTGCTCTTCATATTCTTTCTCAAGTTTAATATATTCTCTACTTTTTTTCTTTCTAAACAATTTAAATTCATCACAGCCACATGTGCATATAATTTTAAGTTTAGTGCTTTCTTTATTACTATGAATTTCTTTGCCTATATCTTTTAAGTAACTTGGAATCAATTTACATACTCCTCTCTAAAAATAAAACCAATGTTGTAATGCCCAGCTAACTACTCTACCTGTTGTTCCAGGATTACTAGCTATCATTGCATTAATTTTATTTTGTTGTGATAATACAGTTTGTGTTTTACTAACAACTTCAATTAATTTATTTTTGCCAATACGAGCAACTGCAGTAACATCAAGTCTTTTTGCGCCATTTAATCCAACAGTTTTTAATTTTGAATTTAATCCTATTTCAGAATATCTACCAATTTGCATTGCAAACTTTCCAGCCTGAACATTACTTGAAAATCTATGAAATAAATTCCCTGTTTTTTGAGCACTACCAATTATTTTTACTCCACCAAGAGCATAATTAAGTCCAGCAGTCAATGCACCTGTAGCACCTCCTATAATAGCTCCACTCATAAATCCACTAGCTGCTCCATCAAGAAATCCTTCCCATCCACCAGATATTGCACCAGCAATACCTCCAATTACTGCACTACTTACAGCACCTGTTACTGCCCCATAGAACGCAGCGCCAAGAATTACTCCAGCTGCTCCTCCTGTAAAGACCGTGGCTATTCCCTAAACAGACAATCACAGCGCCACCTATTAGCCATTCTGCCCATTGAGGTAAATGTCCACTAGGATTGCTATAAGAAATCGGATTATTGTAACAGTAGCAATACAAATTTAATCCATTTACTGATTCAGGATCAAGATAATCTACATCATCAGGACTTATAAATCTACATAATTCGGGTGAATAATACCTTGAGGATAACCAAAATAACGAAGTCTCGACGGGTCTCTCACGAGTATCCTCATCCACCTTTAGCTTACATATTTGTAAGCTATTTTTATATTTCTAGTCTTCACTCCATTAATTACTTTAATATGACTTAATGTTATATGGTCTATTAAGCTATTAATTAATTCCGGAGTTAACTCATCAAAGTTAAGATATTCTTTTAAAGCTTGTTTAAGTTTAAGAATATTCTTTTCGTTTAATGAATTTTTTAAAAACTTATCTTCTATTTTCTCTAGTCGATTATTTATTTCTTTTTGTTCTTCTTGATATTTATCTAACATCTTTTGATAGTTACTACTACTCAAGTTTTCTTCTATTAAATCTTCATATAGCTTTATGACAATTTTCTCTATTTTTTGTAGTCTTACAAGAAGTTTATTTTTTTCATCGACTAGTTTTTGCAATTCATCGTCTGTATTAGTTTTCTCAATAATATTATTTAAGAATACATCATCACTTAGTTTAAGTGATGTTATTAAGGATTTTATTTTATCTTTTACGACATTATATATTTCTAAATATCTTATAGTATTAGCTTATGTATCAATTCCATTTCTGACAGAATTACCAATACATCTATACCCCCATACTAATCTTCCATCTCTTCTTTTGTTATAATAAAGGTTTAATGTTCTTCCACAGTTTTCACATTTTATTAGACCTTTAAATAGATTAGGATGATTATGTCTAGATGGACGCTGTCTATGTCTTATTAATTCTTGGACATGTTCAAAGTCAGATCTTGATATTATTGCTTCATGTGTATTTCTTACTATGATGTGTTCTTCTTTTGGAACTTTTATACATTTTTTTGTTTTATAATTCTTAACTTCATATTTGTGATTTTCCATATCACCAATATATACTATATCTCTAAGTATTGCTCCTACTGTATTAGTATTCCAAAATTCTATATCATAGTTTTTATACATCTGTCTTCTTGTTGAGGTGAGTTTAGTAAATCTTAAATCTCCATTATTAGCTTTATAAATACTAGGTGGAACAATTTTTCTATTATTTAGTTCTCTAGTAATTTTAACTACACCAATATTAGTAAG
>JAFURC010000009.1 GCA_017472015.1 Bacilli bacterium | reverse complement strand
TTCATAATATAACATTTTTTTATCAAAAAATAGTCCTATCTTTTTTTAAAATTTTATTATAAAATAATAGTAAAAAGACTAAAGGTTTATTCCTCTAGTCTAAACTGTAACCAAATATCCACTAGATTCAATATCTGAATATGGTATTTCATAAATAGTTTTAGGTTTTATTTCTTCTCCTTTTAAACCAGGATACCAGTTTAAATTCACAAGTAATACTCTTACTACTTTTTTATAATAATCATCATCTAAATTCTTATCATCTTGAATTTTATAATTATTTAGTAAAACATTTGCGGCATATAAAATATTTCTTGTATACACACCCGAGAAGTTATTATTAAGTTCTATAATAATTTTTTCACTTTTATATTCAACAATTAAGTCAACATATTTATTTCTTTCTTTTTTATTAACTCTTGTTAATCTTATATTGTGTACTTTAACCCTTCCTTTAATATCTTCATAATTACAACCTAATATTTTTGATACTACCCATTCTAAAGTCGTTATATCATGCTCATTGAAAAGGTCATGAAATAAGATATCACTTCTTACTTGTAATAATTTTCCTTCTTTATTTTCGCTACTATTCATTAATCCTCCTTGTGTTTTTATATTATTTGTTCATGAACAAGGAGAGTATAACAAAAGAATATAGAAAATACAAAAATTGAATTTGTCTAGAAAAATTTAAAATTTTATAAGAAAATTAACTTTAAAAACATTTTTTTCTCTATAATAATTTTTTTAGTTTTATAATTAATTTCTTTCAATTAAAGAAATTGCATTTGACACAATTTGACACAAAGGTTTTTGAAACAAAATCCTAATTATGAAACTTTGCTAATAGTTTTGAATTTATTTTTTTTATATGTTAAAAATATTTGCATATATTCCAAAAAAATTTGGTAGCCAAAAACTAGTTAATAATATAAAATTTTCATGAAAGGAGAAAAAGGATGTTAGGTAAAAATATTAGTGAATTAAGAAAGAAATTAGGAATTTCACAAGAAAAATTATCAGAAGAAATTGGAGTTTCTAGACAAACAATATCGAATTGGGAATTAGGAGAAACTTATCCAAATTCAGAACAATTAATTCTTTTATCAAAAACTTTAAATATTAGTACAGATGAATTAATTGGAAATGAATTTAGTTTACTTAAAGAAAAAATTCAAAATACAGAAATTTTTATTAAAAAAGAGAAAAAATTAAATAAAATATTATTTATAATTATCTATTTTTTAATATTAATTACTTTAATTATTTTAATGATTGTTTTGTTTACTAAAAAAGATTTTACAAAAGATTATCAAACTGAATTTGTTTGTACTCTTAATGGGGTCGATTACCAAGTTTATTTAGAAGATAGTGATGGAAAGTATTTACTTCATAATGGAGAAGAAAACTATCTTGCTGGAGATAATTTATCGGATGTATTTAAGTCACTTGATGTTTTAAAACAATTTTATATAAAACAAGGTGCTACATGTAAATAATTATTTTTAAGTAAAATATAGTTCTAATTTAAAACAAGAGAAATAAAATAAATTACTCTTGTTTTTCTTGGTAAATTTCATATAAGATAATGACTTTTTCTTGGAAATTTGATACAATAATATCAATCGATGAGGTGATTTGATGTTAGAAAATAAATTAGGTATTACTAATCTAGTAGAACTATCAAAAGAAGAAGAAAGAATTACAAAGTTAAAGGCATTAGAATTATTTGATACGAATAGGATTAATGAATTTGAAGTAGGTACATTTAATGGATTAGCAAAAATACATGAGTTTTTATTTGATGATATTTATTATTTTGCTGGTAAGATTAGAAAAGATAATATTGCTAAAGGGAATTTTAGGTTTGCATCAGCTTTGTATTTAGAAGAAATTTTATCAAAAATAAATGAAATGCCTCAAAATACATTTGAAGAAATAATTAAAAAATATGTCGAAATGAATATCGCGCATCCTTTTAGGGAAGGAAATGGAAGAAGTACTCGTATATGGTTAGATATGATATTAAAAAAAGAACTAAACAAAGTTATAGATTGGAGTAAAGTTAATAAAGAGGATTATCTACTAGCCATGGAAAGAAGTCCTGTTAAAGATACCGAAATAAGATTATTATTAGAATCTGCTTTAACTGATAATGTTAGTGATAGAACTGTATATATGAAAGGTATTGATGTTAGTTATCATTATGAAGGATACAATACTTATTCAATCCTTGACCTTGATAAACAAAACTAGTATTTATATTTAAGATCAACTTAATTGTTGATCTTTTATTATAAAACAATATATCTATATTAAAGTTCGATTATTCGAGCTTTTTTCATAATATGTGATATAATAAACACTAAATTTAATTAATGTTTACAGGTGTCATATGAAAAATAATAAATCTGATAAATTACTTAAATATTTAGGAAATATAGATTCAAATAAAATAACTTTATTAAATCTTTTAAAAGTATTTTCATATCTTTTAAAAATTAAAAAGTTAGAAAACATTGAATACTTAAAAGTATTTATTGAAATATATTTCACTTTAGAAAAGGAATTACCTCAAGATTTTTATGAATTATTATTAAAGAAAATTACTAAAAATAATTATTTAGATATTTTTAATATTTTAATCGAAAGAAATATTTATTCTTTAATTAGTTATTTAAAATATAATCAAGAAAATACTTATTATTTAAAAGAAATAATTACTCCTTGTGAATATTATCAAGTACCTAAAAAACTTATTAATAAAATAATCGAATTATTAAAACAATTAAATTTAAAAAATAATAATCCTGGTTTAGTAAATTTAGTAAAAGACAAAACCCCTTGGGCTTTAAAAAGAAATCCTACTTATCAGGAATTAGAATATATAATAATTGCTTATAAAATGTATTTAAGTATTGGATTTGATAATACTTTAGAATTATTAACAAATAAATATGGAAATGTTGATTATGAAATAATATTTTATTTATTTAATAAATTAGATACTTTAGAATTTGATTCTAATAATAAACAAATATTTATTGATTTTCTATTTAATAATAAAAAAGATATTTCTAATACTATGAAACAAGTATTAAATGGAGAATTAAAAGAATTGTTTTTAAACTTTGACTATTTCTATAATAACTTTAATTATTTTATATCTAAACTAGGTACTAAATTATCTAAAAATAAATTAGAAAAATTATTAGCAGAAAGATATATTTCTAAAAGTTTAGAAAGTCCAGATCTGACTGCTGATATATTAGAAGATATGTTATTTTCTTATTACCATAAATATGATTATTTTGATACTTCAGAAGAAGAGATTTATAAAAGAAATTTTGCTGCTTATAATGAATTTTTAAGAGGAAAATATATTTCTTCTATACCAATGATAGATTCAATGGATAAAGAACCCTACATATGTGAGATTATCAGTTTAAGTGATCCAAGAAATTTAATACTTGGATACCGTGCTGGTAATTGTTTTCGAATAAATGGGGAAGCTTCAATTTTATTTAAAAATTTTCTAAAAAGTCCTGATATGCGTTTAGTAAGTATTTCAACTCGAGAATATAAAGATTTTGCTATGATGTTAATATTTCGAAATGGTAATGTTTTAATAGGACAAGGTATTGAAGTAAGTAAATTTGCACCAGATAATATAAAAGGAGAAAAATTATATAATGTTTGTCGAGAAGTTTTAAAAGAATTAATGGAGTATATGAATTTTCAAGGGGATAGTATAGTTGCAACGATAATTGGAGCAAGTAATTTAAATGTTTCAAGTTATAATAATCAAATATTACCATTTTTAATAAATCCAATTCTTGAAAATAAAAATAATTTTTATAATGGTATTTATAATTATCAATGTTTACTTGATATATATGAAGGAAAAAGTTTATCGGATATAAAACTTTATAAACCAGATGTTAAATATTTAGATAAAAGAGATAAAATATTAAGAAGAAATCATCTTGATTTAAATTTTAGTGATAGTGAATTTTTTGAATTCGAAAAAAGAATCGTGTCTTTAAATTATTTAAGAAGTCAAATAGAAGGTAATTTTAAATTCTTTCTTAATTCATATGGACATTTAGAAGTCTATGAATCTTGTAATAAAGATTGGTATATTAAAGTATTTGATGACTTGGAAATTGATAGTTTTCTAATAGAAGATGATGAAAGAGCAAGGCTTGAATATGAAAATGAATTAACTTATATTATATAAAAGAATTTATTATACCAAGTTTAAGTAAAAAGAAACTCAAGAAAATCTAAAATTGACATAAATAGTATTATTTGGTATATATAATGTTTATTAAAAAGATAAAGATAATTGAAAGGAGTTATAAAATGGGTATTAAAACAGGTGGAATAGTTGGAGATTTAACAAATAGTAATATGCAAAAATCAATGAGGAGTGGAAATGTTGAATCCGAAATAACGGATAATTTTACTTTGGCTATGTATTTTTATAATTACTTAGTTGGAAGAAGTGAGAAATTACCAGCATATGAATATATTGATGAAATATCAGTTCTTGGTCATGGAAGATTAGGTAGTCATGGTCAAGAAGTTATATCAATTGGATGTGGTATAAGTGTTTATTCTTATAAATTTAATGATAAGAAATTTTTAGAAATTGAATATGAAGAACCAATTAATAAATCAACAAGTAGGATTGAAAAAATTTCAAGTAATAATCATGATGCATATGCTGTTAATTTAAATGCTGTTAGTCAGATTGACGTAGATGAATTCCCGGTATTTGAGAAACAAAGAGTTCTAGTTTTTCAAAATTACTTAAGAAATTATACTTTAAAACCTAATATAGAAAATTCAAAAAATAAATAAACGAGATAGATCAAATGATCTATTTTTTTCTTGACTTTATTTTTGTTTTGTTGTACTATTGTATTGAGTAAGTGATACAGTCAGAAAGGAAGTAGTAGATGAATTTTGAATTTGATAATAATACGCCTATTTATATTCAATTAGTTGAACAATTAAAAATTTATATAATATCTGGTTCTCTTAAACCTAGTGAGAGATTACCATCTGTTCGTGATTTAGCTTTAAAAATAAAAGTAAATCCTAATACGGTTCAAAAGGCATTAGGCGAACTTGAAGAATTAAAATTAATTTATACCGAAAGAACTAATGGTAAATTTGTAACTGAAAATAAAAGTTTAATTGATAAATATAAAAATGAATATGCTAAAGAGTTATCGGAAAAATATCTTTATAATATGCAAAAAATTGGTTTTAATGAATTTGAAACCATAAAATATCTAAAAGAAATAGGAGGAGATAAAAAATGAATTTATTAGAATGTATTCATGTTAATAAAAGTTTTGGTGATAAAAAAGTTTTAAAAGATATTAATTTAGTTGTTCCAAGAGGAAAAATAATTGGACTTCTTGGTAAAAATGGAACTGGTAAGTCAACCCTTATTAAATTAATAAATGACTTATTAACAATCGATTCAGGAAGTATTTTAGTAAATGGAAGTAAAATAGGAGTAGAAAGTAAAAAAATAATTTCTTATTTACCTGAGAGAACTTATTTAGATAAATCAATGACCGTAGAAGAAGTAATTGAATATTTTAAAGATTTCTATGATAATTTTGATTCTAAAAAGGCAAAGGAATTGCTTAAGGATTTAGATTTAGATACAAATCAAAAGTTATCGAAAATGAGTAAAGGTATGCAAGAAAAAGTTCAATTAGTTCTTGTTATGTCAAGAAAAGCCGATTTATATATCTTAGATGAACCCCTTGGAGGAGTAGATCCAGCAACTAGGGATTATATATTAGATACAATTCTTACTAATTTTAATGAAGGTGCCAGTGTAATTATTTCTACGCATTTAATTGCTGATATTGAAAGAATATTAGATGAAGTAATTTTTATAGATTCGGGAAAAATAATTTTACAATCTGATTGTGATACTCTTCGTAATAAAGAAGGAAAGTCAATTGATGAAATATTTAGGAGGATGTTTAAATGTTAAAGAAAATACTAAAATATGATTTAGAAAATATATTTAAATTATTAATAATATTCTATAGTTTATCTTTATTCTTTGCTCTTTTAACAAGAATATTATTAGATATTGAAAATTCATTTATTATGAATATCATCGGTCAAATATCAAGTGGTGTTACTATATCCATGATATTTAATATTTTAATTAATAACTTAATGCGTCTATGGGTTCGTTTTAAAAATAATTTCTATGGTGATGAATCTTATTTAACCCATACTTTACCAATTTCTAAAAACACTTTATATTTATCAAAGTTTTTAACCTCAATTATTACTTTATTTACAAGCATCTTTATAATAGGTTTAACTTTATTTATTGCTTATTATTCTAAAGAAAATATTAAATTTTTAAAAGATTTATTATTACCAGTTGCTAATATTTATGATACATCAATTATGAAAATTATAGTTGCTTTCTTATTTATTTTCTTTCTTGAATTTGCTAATTTATTACAATCTGGATTCACTGGAATTATCTTAGGTCATAAGAAAAATAATAATAAATTAGGCTATTCCGTTTTATTTGGATTTATTACTTATATTTTAACGCAAATATTTGTCTTAATAAGTATGTTTTTTATGGGAATATTCAACAAAGATATTATGAATTTATTCTTTACTAATCAAATTATTAATATAGATATTTTAAAAACAATTATTTATATAGCAATTCTTATTTATACAATTACTTTATTAGTTTGTTATTTTATTAATTTAAAATTATTTAACAAAGGGGTAAATGTTGATTAATTATTTTATAGGCTATTTACAAAAAGTGTAAATAGTTTTTTTAATCTTTATATTTTGTGATACAATCTTTTAGGAGGATGAAATGGTAAAAAATTATAAAGTAGTAACCCTTTGTGGTTCAACAAGATTTAAAGATGAATTTATGAAAGTTCAAAAGGAGTTAACTTTAAAAGGTTACATTGTAATTTCGGTTGGATTGTTTGGTCATTCAGGTGACTCTGAAGTATGGGAAAACATGGATGAAGGAGTTTTAACCAAAACTAAAGAAATGTTAGATGATATGCATAAAAGAAAAATAGATATCTCTGATGAAATATTTGTAATAAACGTTGGTGGTTATATAGGCGATAGTACCAAGTCAGAAATTGAATATGCTATTAAAATTGGTAAAAAAGTAAATTATTTAGAAAAAATAGATTAGTAAATAGAAGGTAGTAATATGAAAACAAAGAATTTAACTCAAGAAGAAATTCAAATTTTAAGAGAAATTATTAATAATTTAATAGATAATCCTGGAGTTGATTGTCTTTATTTAAGTTTATTTGAAGATTTAGATAATCATAAAGAAATAATTTATTTAAATATAATAACCGATACTAATTTTTTCTTAGAAAAACTTTTTAATAATGACGAAAGAGAATATTGTTTATGTATAGGTAAATTAAATGAAGTTTGTCAAGATTATGAAAAAGAGAATATTCGTATTTCAATAAGAGATCCGTATGATTATAATTTAACAGTTAGAAATAGTAAGGAAATGGCATCTGATTATTCTTTAGGAAATGGTATTATTTTATTTGATAAGAATAATTTATATCAAGAAAAACAGGATATAATAAAAAAATATTTTAGATTAGGAAATAATTTAATAACTATTGAAAATGTAAATGAATTATTAGAAAGTAAAAAAATTTTAACTAGATAAAAAATGATTGCTCAGTTGTTGAACAATCATTTTAATATTTACTTTTATTAACCGGTTCAATGTGCCAATCTTCTCGGTAACTTGCATAAAGAAGTGGGAAAGTTAACCCAAATCTACTAGCATTTTGATGAGCCCATCCCATACTTGGACAAGAAGATCCTGTTCTTCCATAAGGACAAACGGAACCATCACTTCTATAAAATTCCAAATCACTTGCAATACCAAATCCATGAAGAGAATAACCTGGATAAGTAGCTCTTCCTCTTGTCATGGTGTTATAATAATGAACCTGAGTATCATAAGTTCTACATCCTTGAGTACTCATCGTTATTTTATGACCTGCTTTACTAGCTTCTTCAATAAACTTAGTAAGCCTTGTATAGAAATAATTATTATAACCATATGGATTATTATATCCTTCTTTAGTTGGATTACTAGGACAAGCTGTACCTGAATAAGTTAAACGATTACCTGATACATATTTAGGATAATAAAATACTCCATTTTGAACATAAACATTATTTAATTTATTTAAATTAGTTTCTTTTAATAAAGTTTCATCTTGAAGTTCTTCTAAATTATTACTTAAAGTAACTACTTGTAAAGTATTATCATTCTTTTTATTGACTAAATTATTTTTAGTTTGATTAGTTAAATTATTATAAGAAATTAATAAAACATTTTCTAAATATTTACTTTTTATATCATCGCTTAAATTTTCATCTTCTAATAAAAGAGAAGTTTCTTTATATTCTTTTACTATATCTTTTTTAGCATACATATAACACTTGTTATTACTTGTATTTAAAGTATTATGAAGAGTAAGTGATAAAATAAATATTACAAATATATATGATAAGTTTTTTAAATCCTTTTTTAAAATTAATTTATCAAGTTTTTTATTTTTTTCTTTATATTTAATTGTTTGAATATAAATTTTAAATAAAAGTATAAAAGGAATAATAGTCATAGAAATAGCTAAAACTATTTTTAAATAATATGTAAATGTTAATAAATTTAAATTATTACAAGTAAACATACTAATCCCCCTTTATCAGAAGCATATTATACCATAAATTCTTAAAAAACGGAAGAATTTATGGGAAAAAATTACAAAAATGTTGAAAAAAATTTAAATATATTATACTATATATTCAGAAGTATGGTGATAAATTTGAGTATTATTATTTCAAAATTATTTAATATAGTAACTGGTTTGTTATTTTATGTAATAATAACTGATGTAATTTGGAGCGTATATAACTATAGTATTTCTAAAAAATTAAAAATAGAAAATGAGTATAAAGAACAAAAAAAATTAATTAAGAAAAGTAAAAATTCTAAAATAATTAAAATATGCTTACCAATTTTCCTTATATCCGTTATATTATTTTTTGTAGTTTGTGGTATTTATTTTGTTTATTTGTTCTTTTGGATGTTAACATTAGGTACATTAGGTTATAGCATAAGAGATAGTTTTGATATTATATTAAAGTTGTTATTTTCTATTGCAGTTATATCTTATTTTGTTAGAAAATTTTATGTAAATTCCGAACTTAATAAATTTTTAAATAAAAAGTAACATGTTTAAATCAAATTAATAGAATACATTCATAAATTAGCATAATAATCGCAAATTTTTAGAAAAATATTTGCAAAAGGTAAAAAGTATGATAATATATAGACATATTTAACGAGGAAGTTTATATTTAAGTATTAAATTACTTTCAAGAGAATTAGTGGTTGGTGTGAACTAATAAATTTAATATGGAAGTTACATAAAATGAGTTAAATCGTTATTCGCGTTAAGAAAATAAGTGTAATACATTACAAAAATAAGGTGGTACCACGGTAATTTCGTCCTTAACTTTTGTAATGTTTTTTTATTTAAAAAGAAAAGGAGAGATAATATGACATTATTTGAAGAATTAAAGTGGCGTGGGTTAATAAAAGATATAACAAGCCCAGAACTTGAAGAAAAATTAAATAAAGGAGGAATAACTTTTTATATTGGAACAGATCCAACAGCTGATAGTATGCATATTGGACATTTATCTAGTTTTTTAATTTCTAAAAGATTAAAGGATGCTGGTCATAATCCAATTTTATTAGTAGGTGGAGGAACTGGGTTAATAGGTGATCCGAAAGCAACAAGTGAGCGTGACATGAAAACTAAAGAAGAAGTTTTAAAAAACTATGAAAGTTTAAAACGTCAAGCTGAAAAACTATTTGGATTTGAAGTTGTTAATAACTTAGATTGGTATGAAAACATAAATGTTGTTGACTTCTTACGTGATTATGGAAAATACTTTACAATTAATTATATGTTAGATAAAGATATTATAAGACGTCGTCTTGAAAGTGGTATTTCATATACAGAATTTTCATACATGATTTTACAAGCCCTTGACTTTTTACATTTACATAAAACAAGAGGAGTTGATATGCAAGTTGCAGGAAGTGATCAATGGGGAAATATTACAGCCGGTGTTGATTTAATTAAAAAAGCAACTGGAGACACAACTTATGCATTCACGATGCCACTTGTAACTGATAGTCATGGTGTTAAATTCGGAAAAAGTGAAGGAAATGCTTTATGGCTTGATAAAAATAAAACTTCATCATATGAATTATACCAATTCTTAGTAAATGTTGAAGATAGTATGGTAATAGATTACTTAAAAATTTATACATTCTTAACTCGTGAAGAAATTGAAAAATACGAAGAGATTAACAAAAATGAACCACATTTAAGAATTGCTCATAAAAAACTTGCTGAAGAAATTATTACATTCTTACATGGACATGAAGAATATGAAAAAGCCGTTCATATAAGTGATGCCTTATTTAAAGGAAACATAAAAGAATTATCTCTTGAAGAAATAACTGATGCTTCTAAAAATATGGATAGTTATACCCAAGTTGAAGATCTTGATTTAGTTAATTTACTTGTTAATTCATCTATTGTTAGTAGTAAAAGAGAGGCTCGTGAATTTATAAGTAATAATTCAATTTCTATAAATGGAGAAAAAGTAAATGATTTGGAATTTATTGTAAAAAAAGAAAATGCTTTATATAATAAATTCACAATTATAAGAAAAGGTAAAAAGAAATATTATGTTATTAAACATGACTAATTGTATTATTTAAAAAAAAATGTTATCATTATAGTGGTGAAGATATATGAGTAAAGAAAAACAAAACGAAAATAAGAATAAAAATAAAAAAATTAAAGAAACTAAAGAGAAAAAAGTTAATAAAAATAAAGTTTCTAAATTAGATAAAAAAGATTTAAAAAAAGTTAAAAAAGAAGATAAAGAAAAATTAAAAAAGGAAAAGAAAGAAAAACGTGATTATGTAAATTTAAAGAAAAAAGCTAAAATAATTGCTATTATTTGTTTTAGTATTATTCTAATAGAACTAATTATTATGTTTGTTCTTCATTTAATTCGTGAAAGTAAAGTTAGTTATGTAGATACTTTATATAGTATAGAAAATATTAATGATGATTATTATTTAGCATCTGGTTCAAGTAATTTTCGTTATAGTCGTTATAATGAACCATTTACTTATGAATATGAAGATAATATTATAAAAGATAAAATAAATACAGTTTATGCAGAACAAGCAAAACTTGTTAAATATGATAATGAATTAAATGTTGTTTTTGAAAAAACTTTTGAGACTCAATATGATTCAATTTTCTATGATGCAAATGTTGTATCAGATGGAATAATAGCCGTTGGTAGTTATATTTATGATGAAAAACAAATTCCTCTTAAAATAAGAGATGGTTTAGTTGTTAAGTATGATTTTGATGGTAATTTCTTATGGAGTAAGAATTATCAAGTATTAGGCGATACTGAGTTTAAACGTGTTTTACCAATTGAAGATGGTTTTATTGCTGTTGGTCAAAGTATTTATGAAAATTCAGAAATTGGAAATCATGATCAAGGTGGAGGAATCATTGTCAAATATGATTTAGATGGAAATATTGTTTGGAAAAGCAACTGGGGTGGAAATAAATCCGGTATATTTGAAGGAATTGTAGAGACTAGTGATGGTTATATTGTTTGTGGTCGTGATGCTGCTAACTATGGATTACTTGTTAAATATGATTTTGAAGGAAATCGTATTTGGATTAAAAATTATGCTAATACTGATAACGTTGGTATGAGTGAAATTAAATTAAAAGATGATAAGTTATATATTGCTGGTGCTTATAATACAAGTGAAGAAAAAGATGAAGAAGGTAATCAATTATATCAATATGATGCATGTATCTTTGTTTATGATTTAAATGGAGAATTAATTGATATATATGATATTCCTGGAGATTCAGATGATCATTTTAATTCTTTAGTTTTACTTGATTCTAAAATAGTTGCTATTGGTTATACTAGTTCAAGTGATATTGATATTAAAAACTTAAATTACAAAGAAAATAACTATGAAGGAATGCTAGTTGAATTTGACTATGAAGGTAAAGTTTTAAATACTCAAAGTTATAGTGGTAAAAATAATGAAATTTTAACAGAAATTAACTTAGCAATTTTAGATACGTCTGATAAAATTAATGATACCAAGCCATATGTAGTTGTAGGTTATTCAAATAGTAAAAGAAAACTATTTAAAGGAAATAATAAAGACTATTATGCTAAAACTTTAAAATATGATGAAAAATTAGAACTATTAATTGAAAAATAGTTCTTTTTAAATATTTAAAAATTCACAAAAATTTCATTTTATTAATTAGCAAAATATGATATTATATAAATATAATTTATTAAGGGAGATAATTACTATGAAAGAAAAAGTTATTAATAGATTGAATAAAATTAAACTTAAATTAAAAGATTATTTTAGTTTTTTAAATAAAAAAGATAAGTTTAATTTAATGGAAGTAATTGCTTTAATGATAATTACAACTATATTTGGAATGTTTGCAGGTGGTTTGTTGATGTATGGTAAGGGTGCTTTAAATACTGGAATTAGAAAAGAATTAAATGAATTTGTTGATACTTATACAGAAATTTTAAATGAATACTATGAAGATGTTGATTCAAAGGGATTACTAGAATCAGGAATAAGCGGGATGATTAGTTATTTAGGAGATCCATATTCAGTTTATATGGATGAAGAAGCTAGTCAAGCCTTTAATGAAAAAGTAAATGGCGAATATGTTGGAATTGGAACCGAGATTATTCAGTATCAAGATGGAAAAATTGAATTTAAAAATGTTTATGAAGATGGTCCAGCATATGAAGCCGGAATTAGAAATGGTGATGAATTAATCAAAGTTGAAGGCGAAAATGTTAAAGATAAAACTCTTGATCAAGTATCTAGTGTTGTTAAAGGAGAAGAAGGAACAACAGTAACTATAACAATTAAAAGAGAAGAAAAAGAGATTGATTATAAAGTCAAAAGAAAAAGTATAGATATTTCATCAGTTACTAAAGAATTAATTGAATATAATGATAAAAAAATTGGTTATTTAATAATTGATATATTTGCAGCAAATACAGATCGTCAATTTGAAAAGCATTTAAAAGAATTAGAAAGTGAAGGAATCGAGTCTTTAATAATTGATGTTCGAGGGAATAGTGGAGGTTATTTAACAACAGTTACTGAGATGTTATCTTTATTTATGAAAAAAGGTGACTTAATTTATCAATTAAAAACTAAAGATGAAATAGAAAAAATATATGATAAAACCGAAGAAAAAAGAGATTATGAAATAGCCGTTTTAATAAATGGAGGATCAGCATCTGCTAGTGAACTTCTAACAGCAACTCTAATGGAAAGCCACTCGGCATATGTTGTGGGAACTACATCATATGGAAAAAGTAAAGTTCAAAAAACTCATGAATTATCAAATGGATCAAGTATTAAATATACATTCCAAGAATGGTTAACTCCAAAAGGAAATAGTGTTGGAGAAGAAGGAATAACTCCTCAATATGAAGTAGTATATCAAGCAAGTGACACAGAAAACTTATATGATAGTCAATTAAAGAAAGCTCTTGATTTATTAACAGAAGAAAAAATAAGTGATAATCAAGAAGAAAATAAAGATTTAAATGAAAGTGGTGAAAATAATGAATAAAAGATTTTTAATTAACTTATTAATTACTTTAATATTTGGTTTAGTAATATACTATTTTATGTTACCACCTATTAATATAACATCCCCTTTATTCTGGACATTTATAGTAATCTTACTTATGTTTTACTTTTTCTTATCATGTTTTAGTATCTTTGATAAAAATATATTCTTAGGTAAAAATAAACATTTAGATTTAAAAATAAGTAAGTCAATTTATCTAGTCTTAATAATTGGTGTTTTAATATTTTTAGTTAATATAATTTGTTCTCCGATGTTTAATGCTAAAAGTTATGCAAGTAGAATAAAAGTTGTGGAACAAGAAGATTTTGCAAGTAATGTAGAAGTAGTTGATTTTAATAAAGTTCCTCTTTTAGATAAAGAAAGTAGTCAAAAACTTGGAGATAGAACTATGGGTGCTATGACTGATTTAGTAAGTCAGTTTTATGTTTCCAATTTATATACCCAAATTAATTATAATGATGAAATCTTAAGAGTAACTCCTTTAGAATACGCGAGTATTATTAAATATTTAACTAATCGTGATGAAGGTGTAAAAGGTTATATTACAGTTAACTCAGTTACTGGAGAATCAAAATTAGTTCGTCTTGATGAAGGTATGAAATATATGCCTTCAGGAATGTTCTTTGAAAATTTACATCGAAAATTAAGACTTGATTATCCAACAAAAATATTTGGAGATATGAATTTTGAAATTGATAACGAAGGGAATCCTTATTGGATTGTTGAAACTTGTACTTATACAGGAGTTGGGTTAAAGAAAGAAATTACCGGAGTAATTGTTCTTGATCCAATCACTGGTAGTAGTACTTGGTATAAAGTTGGAGAAGTTCCGACTTGGATTGATCATGTTTATGATGCTGATTTAATCATTGAACAATTTGATGATTATGGAGAATATAAAAATGGTTATTTTAATTCTTTATTTGGTCAAAAAGGGGTAGTTAATACAACTGAAGGCTATAACTATTTAGCTATGAATGATGATATTTACTTATATACTGGAGTAACATCCGTTTCCTCAGATGAATCAAATTTAGGGTTTATTCTAACAAATCTACGTACTAAAGAAACTAATTTCTATAGTATTCCTGGTGCTGAAGAATTTTCGGCTATGGCAAGTGCAGAAGGAGCTGTTCAAGAAAAAAAATATCAAGCAACTTTCCCACTTTTAATTAATCTAAATCAAAGACCAACTTACTTAATGTCCTTAAAAGATAATGCTGGACTTGTTAAAATGTATGCTTTAGTAGATGTCTTGGATTATCAAAAAGTAATCACCAGTGATGCTTCTCTTGGAATCGAAGAAGCCGCAAGACTTTATTTAAATGAAAATACTATAACTAATAATTCAAACTTAGTTGAAGAAAAAATAACTATTAAAGAAATTACAACTGCAGTAATTGATGGAACTACTAACTATTACATAACTGACATAAATGATAATAAATATACAACAAGTATTAAAACTAATAAAAATCTATTACCATTTTTAAAAGAAAATGATATAATAGATATAAAATATTACGAAGATAAATTAATTCGTGTAATAACCAAAATAAATTAAGAAGTAAAAAACTAACTATTGTTAGTTTTTTTGAATAAAGAAAGGAGATTTTATGCCATCAAGTATAACTCATGCTTATATTGCCAAAGATGTATATAGTAGGTTAGATAAAAAAATTAAAACAAAATTTCAAAAGAATGATTTAGAAAACTTTAAAACTTATAGTCAAGGACCTGATTTATTCTATTTTTATAATATAATTTTTCCAATTTCTAAAAAAAGTCGGGATATTATTAAATTTGGAAGATATTGTCACCACAATCAAGTAAATGAATTATTTATTAATTTAACTAAAAAAGTTAAAAAAAGTAAAAACTTTGATGAATTTTTATTTTTAATTGGTCTAACTTGTCATTATATAGCCGATTCAACCATGCATCCATATATTAATTATCAAAGTAGTTTATTAGTCAAAAAGAATTATATTAATCGAGATGCTCATTTTAAAATAGAAACTTATCTTGATAATTATATGATAAATAAAAATGAAAAGATTAATTATAAAGAATTTAAAGTTCATGAATTTTGTTTTAATTTAGAAAAAAATGAAAATGTTGTTAATTTATTAAATAAATCTTTTCAAGAAGTATTTAATGAGAATAATATAGGAGAAATTTATTTTAAATCTTTAAAAGATATGAAATTATTCTTTAAGTATTTAAGATATGATCCTAAAAAGTGTAAAAATTATTTCTATAATTTTGCTAATATATTTGCTAAAAGAATATTTAGAGATGTTAGATATTTATCCTATAACTTTGATTTAGATAATGACAATTTCTATTTAAATTTAAACCATGATATTTGGCATAACGTAGAAAATCCTAATTTAAAAAGTAATTTAAGTTTTTTAGAACTATATCGAGAAGTAGTTTTACAAACAAAGTTAACAATTGAAAAATTATATGAATATGTATATGAGAATAAAAGAGTTGATTTAGAAAAATTATTTGGAAACAAGTCTTATTCAACAGGACTTATTATAGATAAATAGAAAGTAGGTAGTATGGAACACAAAGGTAAAATGCATGGTTAGTGATTATAAAGAAACATTTCTTTATTGCTGTAGTCTCCAATAACTTGCAAGACTTTAAAATTTTAAAGTTCATGAAAATGATGAAGTTACTAAAAGATTATTTATTGAAAAAGAAAATCAATATAAAATAGATAATAAATTTTATGAATGGGCAATTATAAATAAAGATACTCAAGAATTTATGGGAGAAATTGCTCTTGTTAATTTAAATGAAGTAGAGAAAAGTTTAGAACTTGGATATCATTTAGGTAGGAAATTTCGTGGAAATGGTTATATGCAAGAAACAATTAAAGAAATAACTAGATTTGCTTTTGAAGAATTTAAATGTAATTCAAATTATGCTTTAATTTTAAATAATAATTTTTCATCCATCAACTATATTTTAAAATCTAATTATAAATTTAAACATACTATATTTGATTATAAAGATGATGTCTATGAGTACCAATTGATAAATATGAAATGACTAAAGAAGATTATTTAAAAATAAAGAAAATATAAACGATAAAAGTACTAGAGAATAAGGATATATTTTAAATAGTTTGAGTTACTATGATAAACATCATGGACTTAAACTAATAAGTCAAAATGACGAAGTATTATCATTTTTATAAAATAAAAAAGATATTGTGTAAAAGATTAATTTAATACTACATCTAAAACATAAGTGTAGTATTTTTTTATTATAAAAATAATATTTATCATGTTGCAATTCTTATATTTTTGAATAAAAAAATATAGGAGGAATATAATGAAAATAAACATAAATGATTTAATAGGAAATACACCTATTATAAAAATTAAAATTAAATTTAATAATAAAATAAAAAATATTTATGCAAAACTAGAATATTATAATTATACCGGAAGCATTAAAGATCGAGTTGCTTATTATATAATTAATAAATCATATGAAAATAAAACTTTAAAAGAAAATATGCCAATTATAGAAGCAACAAGTGGTAATACAGGAATATCTTTTTCAGCAATTGGTAGTTTATATAAACATCCTGTTCACATTTTTATGCCAGATTGGGTTAGTATTGAAAGAATTAAATTAATGAAATTATATGGTGCTAATGTTTATCTTGTATCTAAAAAAGAAGGAGGATTCAAGGAAGCCATTAAAAGAGCTGATTTATTAGCTAAACAAATCAATGGTTTTAGACCAAATCAATTTTCGAATAATTTAAATACTTTAGCTCATTATGAAACAACCGGTAAAGAAATACTTGATAAAGTCGATAATATTTCGGCATTTGTAAGTGGAATAGGTACAGGTGGGACAATAATAGGAACAGGAAAAAGAATCAAAGAAAAATTTCAAGATGCCGAAATAATTGCGGTGGAACCTGAGAATATGACTCTTTTAAGTAAAAAGATAAAAATAGGAAGTCATAAAATAGAAGGAATTGGGGATGATTTTCTACCAGATTTAGTAGATAAAAGTTTAATTAATGAAGTTATCACGATAAGTGATCAAGAAGCCATAAACATGACTAATAGACTAGCAAGAGAACTTGGTCTTGGGGTTGGAATAAGTAGTGGAGCTAACTTTTTAGCAAGTGTTTTAATGAAATATGATAATGTAGTAACTATATTTGCTGATGACTTTAAAAAATATTTAACAACAGATTTAACAAAAGAAAAAGATACAAAAAAATACATATCAGATAAAATTGAATTTATAAGTTTAGAAACTTTCAGTAAAAAAGAGTAAAAATACTTTAAAAAGGAAAAATATATAAAATTTGGTGTAAATCAAAGTTATATTTTTTTTTCTTCGCAAAATAAGTAAAATTAGAACACGCAAAAAAGAGAGCAATTAAATCTCTAGTTTACATCAAGTAAAAAATACAAAAAAGGTATTGTCAAAGA
>JAFURC010000008.1 GCA_017472015.1 Bacilli bacterium | reverse complement strand
TATATATATATATATATAATAAAAGTATAAAAAGTAGATTTGTATTATGAAAAAAAAGAAAAATAATTTAATGCTATTTGTTGTTATTTTAATCGTATTAGTACTTGGTTTAAGTGGATTTATTGTCTATGATAAAGTGTTAAATAATAATGAAGATAACAATGATGGTTATACTTTAAATGTATTTGGAAGTGATTTTAATTCTTGCTCTGGTGATAATTGTTCAAAAATTATTTATACAATTAAAACTAATACAGAAGAAGCAAAGATTTTAAGAGCTAGTGATAATTTTGTATTATATAGCGATATTGGTTTAAAAGTTTATGATAGAAAAAATGACAAAGTGTTAAATATAGAGTTAGATCCAGATTATAATACTTATACTTTACATTTAAGTGAAGATAAAAGTAAAGTTATTGGTATAATTGCATTCTCATATTTAGGATCTATAAATGGAAAAGAGGAGTCTGAAAGTGTTTATTATAATATATTATTAAATAAAAAAATGTATGAAAATAAGTATTTTGATTTATTAGTTTATGATGATAATTTTATTGCTGCAACTGATACACCTTATCCATATAACAACCGTTTGCTTTATATATCAAAAGAGGAAATTTTTATGGAAGGAAATGATTTAATGATAAAAAAAATTGGTAAGAGTAATTATATTTTTGATTATTCTTTCTATAAAGTAAATGCTATTTATACTATAGACAAAAAGTTAATTGCAACTAATATAGAGCCAAAAAATTGTGTAATCAGTGGAGATTACTTATACATTTTAAAAGATAATATTATTGAAAAATATAATGAAAATGGTAATGTAGAAAAAATAACAAATTACAAAAATCCATTAGGTTTTATTGGTGATTTTATAGTTTATGTTGATAATAGTATTTTAAAACTTAAAAATTTTGATAAACAAGAAGAATTAAAAATAGCTGATTGGAATAATAAATATGAGTTGACTAATTTTTCCGCATATTTAAAAGAAGAAAATAAAATTTGTATAGCACTTAAGGAAAAAGGTAAATTAGATGATTATGGAAATGAACTTGTGGGAGTTGAATACTATTATAATCTTAATACAAAAGAAATAACTATAAAGCAAATTAATGGTGGTTTTTCATATCAAGCATGGGATTAATTTAACTTAATATTTAATGATAAAAGAATTAGAATTAGAAAATTAAAAATCTAATTCTTTTTTTTGTATATTTTTTCCAAAATAGAAAATAATAAAAATGGTGATAGTATGGAGAAAAAATTATACAATAAATTAGTTATGAACCATAAACCAAAAGAACATCGTGGTCAAAACGCTTTTATTGCTTTTGTAGTAGGGGGAATAATGGGAGTTATTGGTCAATTATTAGTTGATTTTTATTCTTATTATTTAGAATTATCAAATAGTGATGCTTCGATTTTTATGATAATAACTCTAATATTTTTAGCAAGTTTATTTACGGCTTTAGGTTTCTTTGATCGATGGGTTAAATTTGCAAGATGTGGACTTATTATTCCAATTACAGGATTTGCCCATTCCATGACAAGTGCAGCAATTGAATATAAAAAAGAAGGATTTGTAACAGGTCTTGGAGCTAATATGTTCAAATTAGCCGGAACAGTTATTTTATATGGAGTAGTATCGGCGTATATATTTGGATTCATAAGACTTATAGTTATGGGAGGTGCATGATGACAACTAAATATAAAAATGTTTATATTAAAGATGTTGCAACGGTTGTAGGACCTTATGAAAATAAAGGACCACTTTCTAAAAGATTTGATTCGCATTATGAAGATATGTATTTTGAAACAGATAGTTTAGAACAAGCTGAAACAAAACTAATGCAAGATAGTATTAATTTAGTTTTAAATAAAACCAGTTTAGAAAAAAGTGATTTAGATTTATTTATTGCAGGGGATTTGCAAAATCAAATTGCGGCTAGTTCTTATACAGCTGGAAAATTAGGTTTACCATTTTTAGGAATTTATACCGCCTGTGCTACTAATACGGAAGGTTTAATAATTGGTTCGAATTTCGTTGAGAATAAAACTTGTGATAATGTTTTAGTAAGTGTTTCTAGTCACAATATGGTAGCTGAAAAACAATTTCGAAATCCAACGGAATATGGAGCCCCAAAACCAGGAACCGCAACGTTTACAGCAACCGGAGGCGCAAGTTGCATTTTAACAAGTAAAAAAGGTAAAGTTCGTCTTGAAAGTTCAACTATTGGGGTTCCTCAAGATTATGAACAAACAGATCCATTACATATGGGAAGTGTGATGGCTCCAGCTGCTGCATATACCATTAATAAACATTTAAGCGATTTAGATAGAACAATTGATGACTATGATTTAATTTTAACAGGAGATCTTGGTATCTATGGTAAATCAATTTTAATTGATTTTATGAAAACTGAATATGGAATAGATATTAGTAAAAAATATAATGATTGTGGAGTTATGTTATATGATTTAGATAATCAAAAAGATGTACAAGCCGGAGGCTCAGGTCCTGTTTGTAGTGCTTTAGTAGTTTATTCAGATATTATCAAAAAACTAGAAAAGAAAGAATTAAAAAGAGTTTTATATGTAGCAACTGGGGCTTTATTTAATCCAAGTATGGTATTTCAAAAAGAAAATATTTTAAGTATAGCTCATGCTGTTAGTTTGGAGAGTGTCGAATGATATACATATATTCATTTTTATTTACAGGAATTGTCTGCTTAATTGCTCAAATGATTTTAGATAATACAAAACTAACTCCTGGTCATATTACTAGTATGTTTGTAATTATTGGTTCGGCTCTTGATATTTTTAATATCTATGACTTAATCGTTGCTCATGTTGGAGCCGGAGCTTTAGTACCAATTACTTCATTTGGTCACTTGTTAATCCATGGAGGAATGGTCGGAGCAAGTGAAAACGGTTTCATAGGTCTTGCTATGGGAATGTTTGATTTAACCGCATCAGGTATCACATCAGCCATTTTCTTTGCCTTTATATTCTCTTTATTCTTTAGACCAAAAGATTAATTAAAAAGAATATTTATAATTTTTAAAGTTTAATTCACATTATTAAAATCTTGTTTCTTAAATAAAATAGAAACAAGATTTTTATATTATAAATATATTAAACAGTTGCTAAATAATTAATTATTATTGTATAATCTAAATATAAAATAATAATTGAAGGATTTGATTAAATGAAAAAAGAAGATTATATAGATTTATTAAAAAAAGAAGATTATGAAACTCTTGCTAATATTAATTTTACAAGTGATTTATTAGAAATAGAATATGAAAATAAAACTTTAGCCGAACATTTACTTGAAAAAGGCATTCATAGTGAAAAAATGGATAATTATGTTAAAAATCAATTAGAATTAACAAGATTATATTTAAAATATAATATAACTAAACCTCTTCTTAACTCTTCATTTAAAGTTTTATTTACTAATTATAATGGTAATTTAATAATCGATTTAATTTTAGATAAAATAAATGATGATGAAAAAATGGAATTATATAATAATTTAAAAACTAATAGTTATAGTGATTTTCATGATAATGAAAGAGAAATAATTGATATTTATTTAAGACATGGTATTGTTCTTCCAATTGTATTTGCTAAAACTCATTTAAATGAAGAAATTAGTTATGATTTATCTTATGAAGATCAAGAACTAATTAATGAATTTTCAAATTTATTTAAAGATCATGAAAAGAAATTTTTATCTTTTATTATTAATGAATTAAAAAGAAGTTTGCTAAAAAAACATGATAGAACAGTAAATGATATAAAAAAAATGATTAAGTTAAAACAAGAAAATCCTGAGTTTATATTTATTAATTCAGGTAATAAAGGTGGAGAAAGTTATGATAATGAAACCAAAGAATTTATAACTAGTCCAACTGAACCAGTAATGTTTGAACATGAACTTAGTCATTTGTTATATGAATCATTTGAAACTTTAAGTGATGATACTTTTTCTAAGTATAAAGAGTTGACTAATCAAATTGATAATGAAAAAACTTTAGATAAAATAAAAATATATTTAGAAAATTTTCATAAAGAACATGAAGGAATGAAAAATTATTTTAAAAACTTATATTATAAAAAGATCGATGAAACATATAGAAGTTTTGATGATTATTTAGATATTGTATGTCGGGATATGTTAAATAGTAAAACTTCAATATTAGAATTTTGGAATCATGAAAATAATACATTAGTTTTTAATATGGTTTCAGAGTTTAATATACGAGATGTCGTTTTAGAATTTTTAACAATTGAAAGAGAAGAGTTTATAAGAATTAATTTAAGAAAATATTTTGCTCCTGAATTAATGCTTGAAAATATGTTAGATGCTATTCTTAATGGAAAAGTATTTGATGAAGAGTTAGATATTCCTTGCTTATCAGGTCATGGATCACTATACTTTTCAGTCCTTGAAACTCGATCATTTGATGAATGCTTAGCTAATTATGATGCTATTAAAAAATCTGTTAAAAGTGATAAACTAATATCTGATTTAAATGATTTAATAGGTTCAGATTTACTTAATTTTTTAGATAATTATATTAAAAAGAATAGAGAGGGAGAGTATGGACATAGATAAAGAATATATCGTTTTGCAAACTAATTATCGTAGTATTTTTCATGACAAAGAAAATATATTTCCAGATGAATGGTACAATATAAAAGAATATGATTTAAAGAAAAAAATATTAAAAGAATGTATAGATAATAATATATTAATTATCAATAGTAGTTATTATTATGAATTTAGATTAATTGCTCTTAATAGTTAATAGTAATAATTTCTTGTATTTTTTTAATCTAAATTATATAATATATATAGGAGTGATAACTATGCCAAAAGAAATAGAAAAAGTAATAATTCGTTATATGGATTCATTATTTACAAAGCATAATAATAAAGTAATGGATTTTAAATTTCACATCATTGAAGGGAATTTATTTTTATATATCCAAATGGATAATGGTAGTATTAAAGAAAAACATAATCTTTATTTAGATGCATCAGATTTAGCTGAATTATATATGCTTTTATATCAAGAATTTAAAGAAAATTATATTAATAGTCAAAGTAAATTTATAAAAATATATGAAGAAAGAGATTTAAGTGCTCCTGATAGATCATATTTAAAATTATTAGTTCGTGATGTTCATAAAAATATTATAAATTTAGAATTAAAAGATCATAATGATCCTTTAGTAGTAGAGATTCTAAATGAAATTAAAAATGATTGGATTTCTCTTGCTAAAGAAATGAAATCAAGTAAAAATAAATAATGAGGTAATTTATGTATTGTAAAAAATGTGGATTTAAATTAGATGAAGATAGTCGGTTTTGTTCAAAATGTGGATTTGATTTATTAAATTCAAATACGCAAAATAATAATATTTTAAAAGATGATCAAGTAATATTTTCTTTAAAACCAAAGTTTGATTTACTATATAAGGTTTTAAAAGAAGGTGGAAGTTTATTAATCGTTTTATTCTTATTTTCTTATTCGTCTTTATATATTTTAGAAGGTTCATTAATATTTGCTATTATCTTATTAATTGTAATTTTATATCTAGTTATTAAATTACCAATTGAAAAGAAACAATATGATAATTTAGTCTATAATTTCTATAAAACTAAAGTTGAATATAAAGATGGTTTTATTAATAAAGAAGAAAAAGAATTAAAATATAAATATATAAGGGAAGTTGTGATGAGCCAAAATATTTTAGAAAGATTTTGTGGTATTGGAACCATTAAAATATTTACAAGTGCCTCAACTGGTTATAATTCAAGAAGGGGAAATATGGGAAGTCAAAATGGTATTTATATTCATTGTGTTCCAAATGTTAGTCGTCAATATAAAAGAATTAAACAAATTATAAATCAAGATGAAAATGAGTAGAATCTTAATGATTCTTTTTATTTATCAAGAAATTCATAGTAATACTCTTCATAAGTAATATTATTTTCATGAATATAAGTAGCAATACGAGTACCAACATATCTATAATGCCAAGCTTCATACATATAACCGGTTATATTTTCTTTATCTTTTGGATATCTTAAAATAAATCCATATTTATAGGCGTTTTCCTTCATCCAAGTAAATTCTTTAGTGTTTTCAAAATTCATATAACTAGTTTTTATATTATCAAGATCAATTGCAAGACCTGTATGATGTTCAGAAAAACCAGGTCTAGCCGAATAAGTATCCGCTTTTTCTAGTCCATCACTTTTTAAATAATTATTATATAAATTTTCTTGATATTCATAAGTTCTATATGTCGAAATTGCTCTTAAATTAAGACCATTTATGCTAGCATCTCTTGCCATTTTAATAAAAGATGTCATACATTCTTTTTCTAAATACATATTATCTTTAGCAAATTCCGATACTTCTACTAAATTTGGTACTTTAAAAGATTCACTGACATAATTATATTTATTAACAAGCATTAATTTATCAAAATTAATAATTTCTTTAGTATTTGTATAAAAACTATTATCAAGACCTATATTAACTCTTAGAATTGTATCTTTATAGCTTAAATTATTATTATTAAAATATTTTTCATATCTATTTAAGTTTTCCTCTTTATAAAAACTAAATATTTCATAAGGATTATTATTTTTAATTACTTCATTTTCTTTTCTTTTATCTTTTATTAAACAAAGAATACTAAAAATAATAACTAAACCACTTAATATATAAATTCCTTTTTTCATAGTCACCTTTATTATAATATATTAATTAAATGTCTAAAAAATAATCTATTTGTCTTTAATTAATATATTTTTAATTAATAAATATGCTATAATATAATAAATTAATTTTTGAAAGGAATATGTATGGATAATTTTAATTATAAAAAATCACTTGGTCAAAACTTTTTACAAGATATAAATGTTTTAACAAATATTGTTAAGTCAGCAAATATTAAAGATAACTCCTTAACTATTGAAGTAGGACCTGGAAGTGGTAATTTAACCAAAGAAATAGCAAAAGTATCAAACCAAGTTTTATGTTATGAAATAGATACAAGGCTTGAAATGATTTTAGATAAAAACTTAGTAGAATATAAAAATATTGATATTATATTTGATGACTTTTTAAAACGAGATATTAGAAGTGATATTGAGAAATATGAATATGATAATTTATATTTAGTTGCTAATTTACCTTATTATATAACAACTCCTATTATTCAAAAAGTAATAGATTCAAATTTACCTTTTAAACAATTAACTATTATGATTCAAAAAGAAGTAGGGGAAAGATTTAATGCTAAACCAGGTACTAAAGAATATAATTCACTTACAGCTTATTTAAATTATTATTTTGATTTAAAAAAAGAATTTATTGTCTCAAGAAATTGTTTTATACCAAAACCCAATGTTGATAGTATTGTTATTTCTTTAGTAAAAAAAGAGAATTTACTTCCCTTAAAGAATCCTAAACACTTTGATAAATTACTTCGAGATTCTTTTAAATTTAAACGAAAGACTTTAAAAAATAATTTAAAAAACTATGATTTAGAAAAAATAGAAAAAGTATTAAAAGAACATAACTTCACCCTTACAACAAGAGCCGAAGAAATACCAATGGAAGTATTTGTTTCTATATCTAATAGTCTAAATTAAAATATATGGCATATAATTACTTGGAGATGATTATATGCCTTTTAATATAGGGGACTTGGTAACTCGTAATTCATATAATAATGATACAGTTTTTAAAATAATTGATATTGATTCTGGAATTGCTATTTTAAAAGGAATTAATATTAGATTATTTGCCGATAGTGATATTAATGATTTAAAAAAAGTTGAAGTTAATAAAGATTTTAATGATGATAAAGTATTTTTAGATAGGTTTCAAATTAATTTAAATCGAAATGAATTTTTTTATTTACCTGGTAAAGTTGTTCATATAGATGGAGATGAAGAATATCTTGAAAGATGTATGGATTTTTATAAAAAAGTTCATGTAAAAGCCGTGGGAGTTAAAATTAAAGAAGAAGAAATAAGTTCAAAGATTAAAAATCTTTTAGAAGAATATAATCCAGATATTTTAGTTATAACTGGGCATGATGCTTACTATAAAAAACTTGGAAATGAAAATGATAATAATAATTATAAAAATACTTTAAATTTTATAAAAGCTGTTAAAGAAGCTAGAAAAATTCATACTCATGATAAATTAATTATTATTGCTGGGGCTTGTCAATCTAATTACGAAGAACTAATAAGAGCAGGTGCTAATTTTGCTAGTAGTCCAAAAAGAATCAATATTCATGCACTAGATCCCGCGATAATTGCTTCAAGTGTTGCTTTAAGTGACAAAAATAAAACCATTGATTTAATAGGAATTCTTGAAAAAACTAAATATGGTCCAAAAGGAATCGGAGGAATTATCACGAATGGAACAATGTACACGGGGTATCCAAGATGATATCAAAGATTAAAAATGAATTGAGTCAAGAAATCGGAAAACCACTTCATTTTCGGTTTAACGGGGCTAGAAATCAAATAGAAGAATTCACTGGTTGCATAGAAAATACTTATAATTTTATTTTTACCATTAAAACTCTTGGAGAAAATGAACGAATTAAATCATTTACTTATAGCGACATTCTAACTTTAAGTTTAGAAATTTTAGATAAAGAGTAATGTTAATTATTCTTTTTTTTGCTTTTAAAAGTTTTCTAAAATAAATATATTGCGTAAGGAATCATATAGAATTTGAATTTAAATATATATTATTTGATTATTCAAAATTACTCATTAGTAATTTATTTTAAGATAAATTAATGTAATGAAATTCAATTTTTTTAATCGAATTTTAAAAAGGTGAACAAATTTCACCTTTAGACCTTTGTAGATCCTTATAAAATAAGGAAAAAAATTTTTTCATCTTTTAGTCAAAACGGCTAAAAAAAACGTTTATATTATATTAGAGAGATAATTAAGAGAATGGAGGTGAATTATTAATTTAATTATCTTTCGTATGGAGGTAAAAATATATTATGAAAACAAGAAACAAATTAGAAACAGATCCAAATTCAATTGTGCCAATCGTTTTCGACGATCTATTTAAAATTGTATTTGGAAGAGAGGAAAATGCAGATATAACAGCATATCTAGTTAGTTTACTTCTTAAAATTCCTTATGAAAGAGTTAAGGGAAAAATAAAATTTAAATCAACTAGCCATATTAAAAAGATGGTAAGTGAAAAAAATTCTGAAAAAGATATAGTCTTTTTAGTTGATACGAGTGAACCTTTAAAAATTAATATTGAAATGAATAGAACTGATTATTTAGAATCATCTATTATTGATCGAAACGTTTATTTTCATTCTAATCTTTTTGGAAGTGGTTTAAAAAGAAAAAATGAATATGAGAATTTAACAACTACTATTCAATATAATTTTAATCTTGATTATGTTGATAAAATTGGTGAAGAATTAATTGATGAATTCGTTTATCGTAATCAAAGAGGTTATATTTTAACTGAAAAAAGCAAAATTGTTCATTTAAATATTAAAAAAATGGCAGAATTATGGTATAGTAATGAATATAAGAAATACAAAGAAATTTCTCCTATTCTATTTGGATTATCAGCTTTAATGCTTGAAACTGATAAAAAGAAATTTGAACATTTAGTCGAAAGTATTAAAATGGATAAAGATATTAAGGAGCAGTTGGAAAGGATTGTTATGGATTTAAATGTTGATGATGAATTAGTAACAAAATACTATGATTTAGAAGAAGAAAGAAAAAAAATGAACGCGGCAGTTATGAAAGATGCTGTTGAAAGAATAAGTGAAGAAATGAAAACTAAACTAAAACAAGAAGCAGAACTTAAGGGTAAACTTGCTGGTAAACTTGAAGAAAAAAAAGAAGTAATATTTAACATGGTTAAAAATAATCTACCCATTGAAACAATTGCTAATTGTACTAATTTAACTTTAGAAGAAGTTGAAACAATTATTGATGAATTTACTAATAATTCCAATAAATAAGGTACCTGTTGAATCTATATGAAAATATTTTTTGAATGAATGAACATGATAAAACTTTATTCATTCTTTTCTTTTTTATGTTATACTATAGTTATATAAATAGAAGTATCGTACAAAAATACTAAAAAAAAGAAAAAAGTACGCTGCATCGTACAAAATATAAGGTTTAAATTCAATAACATACTAAATAATATTAAAAAAGGATATATAAATAGGAGCAATATGAAAAATATTTTAATTATTTTAATTTTAACTTTAATCATTTGTGGTTGTAATAATTTAGAAACAAAAGATTTAAATTTAACACACGAAGAAATAATCGAAATAATAAATCAAGGTAATTACTTAATTCTTGATGTAAGAACTAAAGAAGAATATGAAACTGGTCATATAAAAGATTCTTTAAATATCCCATATGATGAAATAAATGAAACAATAGAATTTGATAAAGAAAAAACAATTCTTGTTTATTGTCAAAGTGGAAGACGTAGTAAAATAGCTTTTGATACTTTAGAAAAATTAGGATATACAGTATATGATTTAGGTGCATATTCTAGTATTAATTTAGAAAAAGAATAATTAATATTTATAGTTAATTATTTTATTGGAAGGAGGTGTCAAATGAATTTATTTTCAAAAGATAAAGGAATCGTATTATCTACTTTAAATGCAATTTTAATTATTTGGATAATTGTAGCAATTGTTGTTAATGTATCGAATTTAACAAATATTTTAATTAAAGATTATCAATATACTTACGAAGAATATCGTTTAGTAACCTGTGATTTTGAATATCAAACAGAAGCAGATTGTAAAAATAATTATACTATATATAATTTAGATAAAAAAACTCAAAATGTTTATTATAAAAGAGATATTATTGTATCTTTAGCAAATGTAATTTTAGTTTCTGGAGTAATTATTTATTTAAATAAAGATAAAAAATTAAAGAAATAAAAGAGGTTATATGAAAAAGTATTTAAAAAAGATATTTATAGTTTTAGGATTTATTATTCTTGTTATATTTCTTGATACTATTCAGGCTTTAATATTTAATAATTCTCCGATTATTAGAATTAGAATTCCAAATGAAGGAAATTTAACTTTTATTGATTATGGATTACTTGTTGACACATATCACTGTAAAAATAATAAAAAAGATACTGTTTTAAAAGGATTTAGTTATTCATGTTCAATTGATGCAGATTATGAAATAATTGATATTAGTAAAAATATTAAAGATTTTGCATGTGCTGAAGCCTTAGAGGAAATATATAAAGATAGTGATTATACTTATTATTTAAGTTGTATAAAAAGTAAGTATATTATAGTAGATTATAAGGATAAACCAAAAGAAAATATCATTGATGCTTTAAAAAATAATCATATAACTATAAATGATTTAGATAAATTTAATATCGATTATCTAAAATATCCTAATGAAGAAGATAAGTTAGATAAAATATCAATGATTATTAAAGAAGGAACTTTAACAAAAACAGGTGCTACTATAGTAATTACTGATTTAAGTGGTAAAGATAATGTTTATGGAGAAGAATTTCAAATTCTAAAAAATGAAAATAATAAATGGATTGAATTAAAACCAATAATAGATAATTATGCTTTCAATGCAATTGGTTATTCAGTTGATTCCAACAGTCAATTAGAAATGAATGTAAATTGGGAATGGTTATATGGAAGTCTTGAAAAGGGTGAATATCGATTAGTTAAAAAAGTATATTTTCAAGAAGATAAGAAAAATTATTCAATAAATGTTGACTTTAAAATAGATTAAAAAAGAAGTAGTAGGTGTAGTATGAATTTATTTTATAAATTACTTTTATTTTTAAAGGGGACTATGGATACTCCAAATAGTTTTGGTTGGTTTCATTTTCTTTGGATTTTTTTAACTATCATTAGTATTGTTGTTTTATATAAAAGAAAAGATAAGCATAATGAAAAAGAATTAAAAATTATTTTATTTTTATATGGATTTATCTCTTTGATTTTAGAAATATTAAAACAAATTATTTGGACAATTGATTATAATCAAATAACGAATACTTTAACATTTGATTATTCCTGGTATTCTTTTCCCTTTCAACTTTGTACAACTCCAATTTATGTATCTTTAATTTGTTTATTTTTAAAAGATAATAAAATAAGGAAATCTTTACTATCTTATTTAGCATTTACAACTATTCTTGGAAGTATAGCAACAATTATCATGCCGGATAGTTGTTTTACTGAGGATATCTTAATAAATATTCATACTATGTATTTACATTGTGGTAGTTTAGTTTTATCAGTTTATTTATTAATAGCAAAAGAAGTAGAGATAAACCTGACTAATTTAAAAAACTCTATTTATGTATTTTTAATATTTCTAGGGGTTGCATTGTTTTTAAATATAATGATTTATCAAAGTGGTATCTTAAATGGAGAAACTTTTAATATGTTTTATATTAGTCCATATTTTATAAGTACTTTACCAGTATTTAATATAATTCAACAAAATGTTCCTTATTTAATTTACTTAATCATTTATATTGTTGCTATAGTAATTGGTTCTTTAATTATATACTCTATTGCTAAAGGAATTCAAAGTATTTTTAATTATAAAAAAGAAAATAAAACAGATCGTTAAGATTTGTTTTTTATGTTATAATAGTTTATATAAGTTTTAACGGGTGAATTTATGAAAAAAATAGTAAAATATATTATATTAATAATAGTTATTTTAACTTTAATGGTTTTAGGAATAAATTATTATGTAATTTTTGATACAAAAGATCAAATTATTAAAAACAATGACTATTCTTCTTTAAATAATATTGATTGTATAATAGTTCTAGGAGCCGGAGTTTGGGGAGATAGACCAAGTCCGATGTTAGAAGATAGGATACTTGAAGGAGTTAATTTATATAAAAAAGGTGTTAGTAATAAAATTATCATGACAGGAGATCATGGAAAAAAAGATTATGATGAAGTTAATATCATGAAAGAATATGCAATTAATGAAGGAGTGAATTCTAGAGATATCTTTATGGATCATGCTGGTTTTTCAACTTATGAAAGTATTTTTCGGGCTAAAGAAATATTTGGTGCTAAAAAAGTTTTGATTGTAACTCAAGAATATCATTTATATAGAGCCTTATATATTGCTAATAGACTAGGTTTAGAATCATACGGAGTTAATTCAGATCCAAGAAAATATGCTGGTCAAACTTACAGGGATATAAGAGAAATTTTAGCCAGAAATAAGGATTTTGTAAAAACAATATTTAAACCAAATCCAACTTATTTAGGAGAAAAAATTCCAATTAGTGGTAATGGTGATCTGACAAATGATAAATGAAATTAAAAGGAGTATAATATGCGAAAATGTTTAAGATGTGAAAGTGAAATGCTTGAAAATTTAGAAATAATGGTTTCAAATGGTGGTTATGGAATTGATGTAAGAGAAAAAGGAATTTTTAAAACTTCTTTAGGTAAAATTAAATGTGCTGTTTGTCCTAAATGTGGTTATGTTGAAAATTATCTAGAAGATTTAGAAAAAATAAAAAAATTAAAAGAAACTAAAAATAAATAACAGGATTATATGAAAAAGAAAAAAATATTTATTTTAAGTTTAATAATCATAATTCTTTTAATGGTTTTCTATGTTCTTTATGAATTTAATATTATTCCTCATAAAAAGTATACTAATTCTGATTTTAATATAGAAACTCATGTTAGCAAAATCGATAAAGATAATGATTTAATTGATGATCAAACAGATATTTTAAATAACACAAGAGAATATATTAAAACTAAACCAAAATATAAAAGTAAATATTATAGTACAGGTTACCCAAATGATAACTTTGGAGTATGCACTGATGTTGTAGCTTTTAGTTTAAAAGATGCTGGTTATGATTTAATGGAACTTGTTTATAATCATATAAAAGAAAATAGAGAATTATATGATATCAAAGTAATTGATAAAAATATTGATTTTCGAAGAGTTAGAAATTTAAATATCTATTTTAAATACAATGCTATTTCTCTTACAACGGATATTTTTAAAATAGATGCTTGGCAAGGAGGAGACATAGTAGTTTTTAAAAGTCACATAGGAATAATATCAGATAAAAGAAATAAAAAAGGTATTCCTTATGTAATTCATCATGCTAATCCCTATCAAATATCTTATGAAGAAGATATCTTAGAAAAACATAATGATATAATCGGTCATTACCGTGTTAGTTAAAAAGATTTATTAAGACCTAATAAACCTTTTTTTCAAAATATTCAATTAAATAATAAAGTAAACTTGAAATAATTGCTAAAATAAATACGGAAGTCATAACTAAATTAATATTAAATACTTGAGAACCATACATAATTAAATAACCAATACCTTCTTTAGATACTAAAAGTTCTCCCATAATAACTCCAATTAAATTCATACTAACATTTATTTTTACAACACTTAAAATATTTTTTAAATTAGCCATAATGATAACTTTTTTATAAATTTGTCTTTTACTTGCCTTCATACTTTTTAAAAGCGTAATATAATTATTATCCGTATTTTTAAAGAAAGTATATAAATTAATAATCGTTATAAACAAAGAAATCATCAAACTCATAACAATAATTGAATTCATACTAGCCCCAACCCAAATAATAATTAAAGGTCCAAGAGCAACTTTAGGAAGTGAATTTAAAATTGTTAAATATGGATCAATAACACGCGCTAAAAATTTATTCCACCAAAGAAGAGTTGCAACTAAAAAGCCAATTATAATTGAAACAGAACAACTAATAAATATTTCATATAAAGTTATTAAAATATGATTTAAAAAATTATTCGTACTTATTAAATTAGAAATGGTACTAATAATATAACTAGGAGATGAGAATAGGAAAGTATTAATAATATTGAATCTACTTAAAATTTCCCAAATAAGAAAGAAAACAATAATTATTAATCCCTGAGTTAAGTAAACCAAAAACTTTTCTCTTTTTATTTTCTTTAAAAAATTAATATGCTCTAAACTATATGTGGACATCTAAATCCCTCCAAATCATATCATAATATCGACTAAACATTTTATCTTTCCGATTATCAATAGGAAGTCCTGGATTTTCAAGTTTAATATCATAAATAGTTTTTACTTGACATGGTCTTTTAGTTAAAACAACAACTCGGTTAGCTAGAGAAATCGATTCAGCAATATCATGAGTTATCATAATAACGGTTTTACCTTCACCTTTAATAATTTTATATAAATCATTTGATAAAGCAAGTCTCGTTTGATAATCAAGAGCACTATAAGGTTCATCGAGAAGTAAGATATCTGGATTAGTTGCAAGTGTTCTAATTAAAGCAACTCTTTGTTTCATCCCGCCTGATAAATTACTCGGATATTTATCTTTAAAATCCGAAAGTCCATATTTGTCAAGTAATTCATGAACTTTACTTATGTTTTCCTTAGTTAAACTATTACTGATTTCAAGACCAATTATACTATTTTCAAATATCGTTCTCCAAGGCATTAAAGAATCATTTTGAAGCATATAACCAATTTTTTTCCGACCATTAAAAAGAATACTACCATCGCTTTCCTTTTCAAGATTAGCAAGAATTGATAAAAGAGTTGATTTACCACAACCAGAAGGTCCTACAATTGCTAATATTTCTTTATCTTTAACATCTAAATTCAAATCATCAATAGCAACAGTTTCTCCATTTATATCATGATAAATTTTTTTTAAATTTCTAATAGATAGTATATTTTCTTGCATATAATCACCACCTAAAATATTTTATGTAAATTTTTAGTAATTGGTTAGTTAGATATAATAAAGATGGTAAAAATTTAAGATCAATTTATTAAATTAAAATTAGAATTATATTAAACGATAACTAATTATTGAAAAAACTAAATTGTTACTATATAATATTAGGTAAATTTTAAGGATTGCTATGTAGTAGGAAATATTATTAAGTTAGAATTAGTTTAAGAAAAATATAAATATCCAAGAAATTTAAATTCACTAAAAACATTAACAATAAGTAAGGAGAAAGAATTTATGTTAGAAGAAATAAACAAAGAATATTCAAAAATTTGTGAGTATAATGATGATTGTGAAAATAAAAAACGAATTTTAGAAGCCAATACAAATGATTTAAAATTTATAAAAACAGGTACTATAAGTATTATTTCCATATTACCTACACTTATTGCTACTGGTAATTTAATTGCACCTATAAATGGGTTAGCATTACCTATTACAACTGCTATGTCTATTGCTTTAGCATCAAGTATTCTAATAGGGTATATTGGTCAGAAAATAATTACATCTGTATCAAAAAGGAAAATGAAAAAATTTACAGATGCTAAAAAAAATCAAGATATATTAGAAGAAATGATGCAATATGAAATGGAAATAGATAAATCCGAAAATAGAAAAGAAACTTTAAGACAAATGTATAAAAGTATTGAAAGTAAGAAAAAAATCTTAAAGGATTATCCTGATGAATTTTATCATATAGATAAATATGATAATCTAACAATGGAAGAATTACAAAAAAGAAAAGAAATGTTAACTAAAGCATATAATGAAAGACTAGAACAACTAGATATTCTAACTTCACAAAGATATTTAAATAAAAGAGGATTAAGTATAAGTAAGACAAATAGAATTGAAAATGTAATTACAGGTGCACTCAGAATAAGTATGATATTTTCACTTTTTTTAGGAATACCACTAGCACTAGAAATAACTAAATATGTAAATTTAGAAACATTTGCTGATTTGATAAAAGCAGTCGGAATATGTTTTACTCCTACACTTGTAGTTTTTCCTCTATCAATACCATATTTTACTAAAAGTAATAAAGATATTATGAATGCATTTAATAATTTAAATTTAACTTTAGGAGAAAATGCTTTATCTGAAAAACCAAATGTTGAATATAAACAAGAATTAAATGATATAATTGCAACAAAAATGTTTGAAATTGTTGAATTAGGCATAGATTTAAAAGAGACACACCATGTTATTGAAAAAAGAAAATTAGAAAATACAAAAGAACCTAAATCAGAAATTAAAAAGAAAACTTTTGGTGATTTATCATATAATATAGATCAGAATATGCAAGAATATCCAACTATGTTTGGTCCAGAAATGATTTTTACTACACAAGATGAACAAGAGGAACAAATTCAAGAAAAAGAAGAAGGACCTAAATTAGTAAAAAGACTAAATTCATCAAAATTCAGTAGATAAATTAAAAACAAATCTAGTAAGCAAAATGCCTACTAGGATTTTTTTTAATCGTTAAATATTTTTTAGTTAGTTAGTTAGATATAATAAAGATAGTAAAAATCTAAGATGTGATTAATAAAAAAAATAAATTCTTTATTAATAAAATGTTTACAAATCAACTCACAAATGATAGTAAAAATGTATTTAATATGATAAAATATATAGTAAGAAAGAAGGTGTTTTTATGAAATGTGTTTTAATGAATAAAAATACAGAAGTATTGATAGCTGATTATAATAGCGTTTCAAAGTTCTTTGATAAAATAATTGAAGTAAAAAATATTGATTATGCACCATATATATTAAAAAGTTTTTACGAAGAATTTGATTTTGACAATAATCCTTTTAGAACTAATTTAAGTGAATGGTTTAAAGGTAGAGGTATTCCATCGTGGCGTGATAAACTTGATTTATTGCTTCATAGACTTGATATAACTACGCCATCTGAACTATTAGATAAAGCCTTTGGTTTATCACTTTCAGATCAATATTGGTTAAAGCCTTATGATAGTAATATAAAGTATGATGATATAAATTTCTTTGATCATGATTTTGATTATTCAGAATTTTTAGAGGCATCACTTTCTTTAAATAGCAAAACTATAAAAAAAGAAGAATCCCTAAAAACTCCAAATAATACAACTGATGGCATGTTAAAAAAAGCGTGGATAATTGAAGATAATATAAGATATTTATTAAAAGGTGGTTATAAAAATGAAATATTACAACCATTTAATGAAGTTTTAGCAACAATGATCTGCGAAAGATTAGGCTTCAATCATGTTCCATACACTATTGATACATATAAAGATACAGTTGTTTCTAAGTGTCCTTGTTTTATTAATAAAGATACAGAATTTATAACTTGTTATCAAATAAAAAATGATATGAAAAGGCACGACAGCAATGAAGATTATGAAGATTATATTAAGATTTTAGAAGAAAATGGTATTAAAGATGCTAGAATTAAATTAGAAAATATGTATATCTTAGATTTTTTGATTATGAATGAAGATAGACATTTAAATAATTTTGGTATTATAAGAGATGTAAATACTTTAAAATGGTTAGATGTCGCCCCTATATTTGATAATGGGCAGAGTCTTAGAATTGAGTATTATGATGAGGAAGAATTAATAATATCCGGTCATGGAAGATTATTTTACGAAGTAAAACCTTTTGAGGAAATAATAAAAGTTGTAAAAAATATAAAAAGAATTGATATAAAAAAAATCGAAGATTTACCTCATGAATTTGATGAATTACTTCATAAGTATCAAAGTATTACAGGTATTTCAGATAAAAGAATTTATAGATTATGCGTACTGTTACAAAGACAAATAAATAAATTAAAAAGAATAATTGAAAATAGTTAAAAATTATCCTTATAAGTAATTATGCTTATAGGGCTTTATTTTTAAATATGAATTTTTTTATAAAATATAATTGCAAAAAATAAGTAATCATGTATAATTAAAATAGGAGGAGTTTATGTTAAAAGATATAAGAAAAATATTGTTAACAGGGGTATTTGGTTTGATATTTATCTTTCTTTTATTACCAACTAGTGTTCATGCCGATGGAATAAGTGATGAATTTAAAAAAATCTTAAATGAAGATGATAAGTTAGTTATGAATTCTATAAAACCAGAAAGTAAAGAAGAATTTGGAGCTTTCTTTGAAATGCTTTATTGGGATTTTATAAATAATCGCTTTTCAAGTAAAATTGTAAATGATGATATGACATTATGTGAAATAACCCTTTATGATGAAGATTATGAAGTTCAAGAAACCCATACAATTGAAGTTATTTATAATTATGATGAAAAAATTAGTAAAAAACTTAATGGTTTTGTTAATTCATTTCCAAAAAATATTGAATATTTTCGAGTTACTGATTTAGAACTAATTAACTTTTGGTTAAATACAAAAGATTATGATAATTTAGATTCTTATTCAAGTGAATTGAAAAAGCATTTAAATTACAATAATATCGAATTTGCTGTTGATAATCGTGCAGGAACTGATAATGATTTTTATTTATATAGACTTGGAATAGGTACATTTAAATATGATGGGATTTTATATAATACAGCAGATATAGGTACAAAAACTGAAAATATTATTTATGTACCAAGTAATACTAAAAATACCGATGAAGAATTAATGAAAGCCGCTCAAAAAAGAATAGATGATTATTTAGGAAAAAAAGATCAAGCAGTTGTAAAAAAAGGATCATCAATAACTGAATGGATTGAAAAATTTTTAAAAAATGAATATGAAACGGAAAAAGAATGGAATTCAGAGCTTCAAAATGTAACTTTTGAAGAATGGAAAAATAGTTCTCATAATTATTATTCTAAAGATTTAGAATTTCTAAACCAAAGTTCAAGTGATAATTATTTTATAGTACAAATATATGATCAACAATATAAAATTGCTATCGTAAGAGATAGTTCAAAAATGTTAAAACTAGATCATAAAACAACTGATACGAAAACAAATATAGAAATAAGTTCCGATGTATCAATTCCTTATGATACAAGTGTTGAAGTTTCCAAATTAACTGATGGAGTAGAATATGAAAAAATTATTAAAATATTAGAAGTTGAAAATCATGAAACATTTGATTTAAAATTATATTCCAAAACATCAAAAGAATATATTACTAGTTTAGAAAATGGAAAATTTGAAGTAAAAATACCTATTCCGGAAAATTTAAAAGATAAAACTTTAGTTGTTTACTATATTTCTGAAGATGAAAATATCGAAGAATATGAAGTAATAATAGATAATAATTATGCAATATTTCAAACCGATCATTTTAGTATTTATACACTTGCTGAAAAAAATATAACTGATAGTGAACAAGATACGACGCTTGATAATAATCAAGATACAACTGTTGATAATCAAGAAGAACAAGAAAAAATACCAGAAACATTTGATAAATTGGAAAATTATATTATAATCATGTTTATTTCATTATTAGGATTAAGTATAACATTATTTTTAAAAAAACAAATAAATATCTAAAATATAGAAGACTAAAATATTAATACATATAATTAGTCTTTTTTTAGTATAATTTTTTAAATTTAGTAAATCCTATTAGTGGTGATAAAAATGAAAGAAAACATAAACGCATTAGATGAAATCCACAAAGGAAGTTGTATGGGAGTAGATGCCATTCATTTTATATTAGATAAAGTTGAAGATGAAGATTTGAAAGAAATTTTAAAAGAACAACATGCATCATACGAAAAAATAAAAGAAGAAATAGAAGAAATTTATCCTAAATATAATGATGACAAGCCCCATGAAACAAGTGCTATGAATAAATTCATGACCTTCTACGGAATTGAAATGAAAACTTTTAATGATGCTAGCACTTCAAAGTTGGCCGAACTATTAATTCAAGGAACTAATATGGGAATAATTGAAGGAAGAAAAGTTTTAAACAATAAAGAAATTGAAGCAGATGTTCATAAAATAATCGATAAATACGTAACAATGCAAGAAAAATATTTAGATAACTTAAAGGAATTTTTATAAACTTAGAATAACTAAGTTTTTTTTCTAGTATTTAAATAAATTTTATAGTATAATGAATTTATAATAGGAGTAGTCGTATGATAAAATTTATAGAATTTGATAGTAATTTTCTTGAATTATCTTTTATAAATAAAACTAAATATATTCTAAACTTACTAGAAAAACATGATTTAAAATTAGTAATTAATTCCTTAATAAATTACAATAAAGATACTTTAGAATGTTTTAATATCATAAATTCAGTTAAAAAATATAAAATATTTAAGCAAAAATATAATCTAACAAATATTGAATTAATTTCTATCATAATAAATTCTTTGATTGAACAAAATAAAACTAAAGAACTAAATAAATATTTAAAACAATTAGAAGAAAAAAAATTAAAACTTATTCTAAATTATGAAATAACTAATAAAACCTTATTTTCTCGTTTAAAACTATGTAAAGATTTAGTAAAAAAATATAATTTAAATTCTAAAAAAGAAATTGATCCTAAAGATAGAATAATCGATTCATTAGAACAAAATAATACAAAATCTAAAAATAAGAGTCAAAAAATCAATTCAAGTAGAGATCTTAATAAAAAAAATAATATTTTGAAAAAACAAATTAAAAGTAAAAAAGCCAAATGGAGTATAGGTACTTTAATTATGATTTTTGTTTTTACTATTTGTTATATTTTACTTGGTTACTTGTATTCAATTATCTTCTTCTACAATACTCATATTTATCCAAATATCTATTTAAATAATAAACTTATAGAAGGATTTGATCATGAAGAAATTATTACTTATTTAGAGGAATATGAAAATAAATTAAATGAAAAAATTGGTTTTAAAAATGTAAATGAAACTTTTGAGTTTACTTATTCCGATATAGGAGTTTTGGTCAATACAGATGAATTACAAGAAAAAATAATAAATAATTACGAAGATTTAAATGGATTTTTTAAATTAAAAGAAATATTTCTTGGAAAAGAATTAAAATATGAAGTTACTTATTCAATGGATGAAGTTAAATATCAAGAATTTTTAAATACTTTATCAGGCAAAGTAAATGTCCCTAAACAAGAAGAAAAGTTTAGTATTTCAAACGGAAATATTAATTATACTAAAGGAATAAATGGATTTGTAATAAATACAAATAATTTAGAAAGTTTAATAATTGATAGTATTATAAAAGATGAAAAAGAAATATCTTTAAATGGTCATGTTGAAACTGTTAAGAATACTTTAGGAGTTATTAATAAAAAAGTTGGAACATTTACAACTTATTATAATGAAGCCCAAGGAAGAAGTAAAAATATAAGAAATGCTATTAGTAAATTAAATGGAAAAATTTTATATCCAAATGAGACCTTTTCATTTTATAAAACAGTTGGTCCTTATAATTCAACAAAGGGTTATATTTTTTATGATAAAGATGTTGGAAGTGGAGTATGTCAAGTTTCAACAACTATTTATAATGTAGCACTTCTTTTAAATTTACCAATTGTATCCAGATCTAATCATGGTGATATGGTTTATTATGTTGATTATGGACTCGATGCAACTGTATATGGTAGCAGTGTTGATTTTAAATTCAAAAATAATTCAAGTTATCCAATTTATATTGAAGCAAGTGCTAATAATGGAAATTTAACAGTATCCTTTTGGTCAAATGAGAATATAATTAAACCAGGTTATAGTTATAAACCACGTGTTGAAAAAGTAAGTTCATTATCATACCGAACTTTCTTAGATACTTATTATAATGGTAACTTTGTTGGTTCTACATTCTTAAATAGTAGTTATTATAGTAAAGGAAAACATTGATGGAAGAGGAAATTAAAAAATTAAACTTAGAAATTGAAACTTTAAAAGAAAGAATTTCAATTCTTGAAAGAATTGAGCAAGGAAGAAAAATTAAGAGTATTATCAAAATTACTTTAAGTATGATAATTATTATTATAATGGGAATAGTACTTTATAATTTCTATCAAAAATTAATAGAATTTTATAATTCATTTCAAGTATTTTTCTAAAACTTCACCAAAAAAACATAATTCTCTCATTATTCTATCATATTCATTTAATATAATTAAGTCATGAAAGGAGGAATAATATAGAAATAAAAATAATCGGAAGTGAATTTTCAGTTATAAAAAAGATTAAAAAGGAAATAAAAAAAATTGCTAAAAAACAAAAACTTGATATCAGTATACAAGAAATAAATGATAAGAATAATATAAGAAAATATAAAGTACTACAAACTCCTACCTTAGTTATAAATGATGAATATAAATATGAAGTAGAAAAAATTGATTATAATCTTTTAAAACGGTTACTTATATTTTGTTCATTAGTATAAAACGATAAAAAGCCTAAACAATAGGTTTTTTTATTTTGTCCTGAACTAATTTCATAAAAACTTCACAAAATTTTCACAATAAAAACATTGTATTTTCGAAATATATATTGTAGTATAGTTAACCGTGTTGAAGAAACACCATTAATGAAAAAGATTAATAAAGGAATCAAAATCATAAATTGATAAATATTACAAAATTATTTTATTTAAGCATTAAGTACGATGTCTCACATCGGAATTTGGTCTATGGAGGGGAAACCCGGTGAAGTAGAAATTAATGACATTTCTAAGTTTTTATACATAATTTACTAAAAAGTTTAATATAATTATTACTGGATGATAGGTGAAAAAAATGAATAGAAAAGTAATTATTTCTATAATAACTATAACTTTGTTTTTAACTTTAATATTATTAAACAATAAATTTAATAATCATGAAGAAGTTTTAGAAACTAATTATTTAACATCAACTGTTATAAATATTGATAATAATCAAGTAACACTTCAAGATAGTAATAATATTATTTATACATTTTTAATGGATAATGAAAGTTTATTAATCGGAGAAAGTATTGAATTAGTTTATAAAGGCGAGTTAAATAAAAATAAAGAATTTCAAGAAAATGAAGTAATAGATTTTAAAGTACTAGAACCAGTTAATGGAAATGTTCCAGATCTTTGGTTAGATAATGGGATGTTTAGTAAATTTTATAATTTAGCATACAAAAAGTTAGAAACTATGACTTTAGAAGAAAAAATAGGTCAGATATTATTGGTTAGAGTACCTACGACTAAACAAATAGAAGATTTAAAAAAATATAATTTTGGAGGATATTTATTATTTGAAAGAGATTTTTTGAATAAAACTAAAAAACAAGTTATTAATATGATTCAAGAATTTCAAGACAATTCTAAAATTCCTTTATTAATTGCAGTTGATGAAGAAGGAGGACGTGTTAGTCGAATTAGTTCAAATTCTAATTTAGTTCCAACTCCATTTAAATCCCCAAGAGAATTATATCTTGAAGGTGGATTTGAATTAATTAAAAATGATACAATTTCTAAAAGTAAAATATTAGAAGAATTAGGAATAAATTTAAACTTAGCTCCGGTTGTTGATGTTTCAACTAATCAAAATGATTATATCTACGAAAGAACCCTTGGAGAATCAAGTAGTTTAACAAGTGACTATGCAAGAACCGTTATAAATGCTAGTAAAAATGGAAAAGTATCATACACCTTAAAACATTTTCCGGGTTATGGTAATAATGAAGATACTCATCTTGGAATAAGTGTCGATACAAGGTCTTTAGAAAGTATTAAAAATAATGACTTACCTCCATTTAAAGCTGGAATTGAATCAGGAAGTGAAGCTGTTCTTGTAAGCCACAACATTGTAAGTGCCATTGATAAAAATATGCCTGCTAGTTTATCATCAAGTGTTCATAATCTTTTAAGGCGGGATTTAAATTTTACAGGAATTATTATAACTGATGATTTATCAATGCAAGCAATTAGTAACAATTATCCGGATACTTATATAATTGATGCTATTCAAGCCGGCAATGATTTATTAATTGTAACCAATTATGAAGATGCATTTAATATTATAAAAACTAATATTCAAAATAATACCTTAAGTCAAGAACAAATTGATAAAATGGCTTTTCGAATATTAGCTTGGAAATATTCTAAGGGTTTAATTATTCCTAATCAAAAATAATCATATTACCTTTCATTTTATATGGTTTATAAAATTTTAATTGTCTCAATATTTTAAATAAAGCCTCATCTTTACCTTTAGCTTCTAACATAATATCAAAATCAATTTCAAATTTCGTAATAATATTTAAAAATTTAACAAACGAATCATAATCAATATAAAAATTATGCGTTCGTTTTTCTTTTAAACTTTGAGGCGATGAAAAATGAAACTTCGGATTTAAATTAGTATTTTCCCATGTTTTTATAATTCTTGGTAAAAGTCTTTCAATTTTTTCATTTTTTTCATGAAAGCATTTAAAATGATGATAATCAAGAACCATAGGAATACCAAGTTCCTCACACAAATTTAACGTTTCAGATACAGTATAAATATGATCATCATTTTCAAGTAAAATAATTTTTTTTAAATCTTCATCTAAATTTAAAAAATTATCTTTAAATCTTTTTAAAGCCTCCTCTTTAGTAGGATCTTTGCTTCCAATATGAAGTATTATCCTAGAATCAATATTTAGTAAATCAAATATATCTTTATGATTTTTAATGATTCGAATACTATTTTCTAAAACTTCCTCATTTTTAGTACTTAAAACACAAAAATGATCTGGATGTGCATCTATTCTCATATTATTTTTCTCTATTTTCTCACCAATTTCAAGACAAATATTTTTGAATTTAGAATAATCATAATCAATATCTTTAACAGTTGCTAAAGGAAACAAATTATGAGTCATCCTATAAAAATAAATCTTATTTTGAATATTATAATCAATTGTTTTATCTAAAAACTTCAAATTTTCGATTATAATTTTATCTAATTCATCTTTGTTATCTAAACTTTGATATTTTTTTAAAGTCATCGTATGAAATTTTTCTTTTAAAGTATGTGGACTTCCTAAATAACCAATTCTAATTTGCATATTATCACCATTTATATTATTGACTAAATTAATTAAAATAACTCTTAATAAAAAAACAAAAAGAACAACTTGTAAAATTTTGTTCTTCTATAATAAAAATTATAATTCATTTATTAATTTATCAAAGTATTTTTTTAAAACAACATAATGATTTTCATGGAAATGTTCAAAAGGATTAGCATAAGAATAATTGGATTCATGCATAACTAACATAGCAAAACTATCTGCAAATACTTCTAAAGCATCTGGATTATTTATAGTTAAACCTGTATAACTTTCTTTAGTATCTTCAATAAATGAAGATGGCACTTGATTTTTATTAGTTACAAGCCAAGAAAGAATATGACCAAGTTCATGTAAAAAAACATAATAGTGAATATCTTCAACTCTTTTTCTATCAGGTTCATCTTTCATATATAAACAATAAATCGTAAAGTGCTTATTATCTAAAGAAGGAGTAGTTAAAGAGTTAGATATTTTATCAGTATTATTAAATAATAAAATTTCTATCTCTACACTAGAAAAAATTTCTTCAAGTTTTGGATACTTTTGATAAACTAAATTAAATAAATTATCAATATCATTTTTAGAAACTCTTTCAGTATTATGTTTATCAGTAAAATTACTAAGTAATAATTTAAGTTCATCAATATATTCATTAACTTCATCTATTTTTTGCATTCCACAAAATTGTTTAGTAATAAAATATTTCATAGAATCTTTAGGTTTATATACAGTATATGATTTTTCATTAAATAAATTGTAATCAACTCTTAAACTCATGAAGTAAAAATAAAATACTTCATGAATATTATTTAAAAATACTTTTTTTTCCTTTTTTCCTAAACTATTCCATTTTTCTTGTATTTTCTCTAAATAGTTTATATAGTCTTTTATTTTATTAATCTCAAATAATTCCTTAATTAATTCTAAATCATCTTTTTCTTTAATATTCATTTTTACTCATTTTTTTCCTTAATATTCATTTTTACTCCTTTTTTTAACTTCAATTAATTTTTTTCTTATTTTATCATATTTAATAATTTAATTCATCTAATTTAGTTATTTTTTTAACTTATGTTTAGGTTTTTACATATAATACTTTGATTGGAGGAAGAATGAAGAAAAAAATAATTACAATTACTGCTTTTTTAATTATCTTTTTAATAGCATCTAGTGTTTTATTTAATTTTGAAAAAGATAATGATTTAGTTAAAGTAAGGGTTGCTGAAGTTGCGCATAGTATTTTTTATGCCCCTCAGTATGTTGCTGTTAATGAAGGGTTCTTTGAAGAAGAGGGTCTTGATGTTGAAATAACTTTAGCAAGTGGTGCTGATAAAGTAACAGCAGCAGTTTTATCAGGTGATGTTGACATTGGTTTTTCCGGATCAGAAGCAACAATATATGTATATAATCAAGGCGAAAAAGATTATTTAAAAACATTCGCACAATTAACTCAAAAAGATGGAAGTTTTATAGTTTCTCGTCGAGAAATTGAAAACTTTACTTTAGAAGACTTGAAAGGAAAGTATATAATAGGTGGACGTATTGGGGGAATGCCTGAAATGACTCTTGAATATATTTTAACAAAAAATAATATTGATCCTAAGAAAGATTTAACAATTGATACTAGTGTTGCCTTTGCTGCAATGCAAGGAGCATTCATTGGAGGAACAGGAGACTTTGTTAGTTTATTTGAACCAAATGCAACCTTAGTTGAAAAAGAAGGATATGGTTATATCGTTGCATCACTTGGAGAACTTGGAGGAGTAGTTCCTTATACTGCTTACAATACGAGAATTTCTTATCTTGAAGAAAATCCCGATATAATTGAAAAATTTACAAGAGCTATTCAAAAAGGACTAGACTTTGTTCATGAAAATGATTCCAAAACAATTGCTATCTCTATAATAGAAGATTTCCCAGATACCAAATTAGAGGACTTAATAACTGTAATCGATCGTTATAAAGAAGCAGACACTTGGCCAAAAACTACTAATTTCACAGAAGAGTCATTTAATCTTTTACAAGATATCATGATAAATGCTAATCAATTAGGTAAAAGAGTTAGTTATTCTGATTTAATTTATCAAAAATAAATAATTTAAACGAGTTTAATGAAAAAAATTCTATTTTGAATTACTTTCAAAAACTCGTTTTTTACAAGAAAAACAAAAAAAATTACAGGATAAATTCATAAATTAAGGAATTAGAAAAATTGCTTAACAATCTCTAATTCCTTAATTTATGAATTTATCCTGGAAAAATAAAAAATATGTAGACATTTTTTAGAAAGTGTGTGATAATGATAATAGGTAGCATATGATAATCTTTATATAAGGTATTTCAGTAATGTGCTATAGATAAAAAAAGGAGGTGAATTATGGAAAAAAATAGAAGTACAAAGATAATTGCAATCGTTGCTTTATTAGTTGCTGTTGTTGGAGTTTCATTAGGTTTTGCTGCATATAATACAAGTCTAACAATTCAATCAGGAGCTGAAGTTAGTCCTGGAGCTGAAAACTTTAAAGTTGTTTTCCTTAAAGATAATACAGGAGTTGAAGCAGTAACTGGTGTAAAAGTAACACCAACTAAAACTCCAGATACTCTTACAGCAGCAGATGCAGAAATTAATGGAACAACAATTTCTGGATTATCTGCAACATTTACTGCAAGAAATCAAAAAGTTGTATATGAATTTTATGTAAAAAACATTGGTTCATATGATGCTTTCTTAAAAAGTATTGTATTTAATGAAGTTGTAACTGGAAAAACAAGAAATTGTACTACTAAAGTAACTGGAGATACAAAAAATGCAGAACAAGCAAAAGTAGATTTAGATTGCGAAAATATTACTTTAACTTTAACAGTTGGAGATTCACAAGCAACTAAAGATTTAACAACTTCAGTAAGTAATATTACCGGACGCACACTAGCTCAAAATGCTTCTGAACTTGTTACTGTAACTATTGAATACACCGCAGGAGATAAAATAAATACAGCTGAAGATTTTACTGTTGAATTTGGTGATATCAATTTAAACTATAGTACATCTGATACTAGTAACTAAAATTACTTATCTTTGGGTACAGTATTAAATTTATTATTGTACCCAAAGTTAGTATATTTTAACAAGATTATTTAGGAGGAAAAAATGAAATTTAGTTATAAGAAATTATTAATTTTTCAATTAATCATTTTCATTATCTTTATTCTAAATAGTTTTGTCTCAAGTATACTAAAAAATTATGGTATTATTGTCTTTTTAGTTATTGTGCTAATTATTTTTAAATTCATGTTTGGCTTTGAAAAAGATAGGCATAGATATACCAAGGATATTATTTTTAATATATTTATAATATTATTAGTTTTCTTTTTATTATATTATATTTCTGGAATCATAATTACTTTTGCCAGAATAGATAATTATTATACTCTTAATGGTTTGATTAATTTTATTATTCCAACAATTTTGTTAATTATTCTTAAAGAATTTTTTAGGTACATGATGTTAAAAAAATCTGAAAATAGTAAACTTTTAATCCTAACGACATTTATATTATTTTTATTTTTAGATTTAACTAATATTATTTATTTTGCTGTATTAAATAATAATTATCAAAAATTTATTTTTATTGCTTTAACTTTTTTACCAGCAATAACTGAAAATATTTTATGTACTTATTTATCTCTTAAAGTAGGGTATAAACCAGCAATTTTATATTTATTGGTTATGAATTTATATGGTTATTTAATTCCAATTATTCCTAATCCAAATGAATATATTGCTTCAATTGTTAATTTATTATTACCTCTTCTTGTTTTATACAATACATATCTATTCTTTGATAAAGCAAAAGATCAAGAAATAGAAAGAGATTATAAAAAGGTAAGTATATTAGCTTTTTTATTAACTTTATCTCTTATTTTAACAATTGTTTATTTTACATCCGGATATTTTCGTTATTATATTATTGCTATAGCCAGCGGTAGTATGCAACCAAATATAAATAAAGGTGATTTAGTTATAATAGAAAAAATTAAAGATGAAAACGAATATAAAAATTTACAAATTGGTCAAGTGATAGCTTATAACTATGGTGATATTATTGTTGTACATAGATTAGTTAATATTGTAAATGATAAAGATGAATATTATTTTTATACCAAAGGAGATGCAAATAATACAATTGATAATTATCCAATAACTGAGGATATGATTATTGGAACAGTTAATTTAAAAATACCATTTATTGGATATCCAACAGTTTGGGTAAATGAATTATAGGAGGAAATAATATGAAGGGAGAAAAGAAAGTAAGTTCCAAAAGTAAGAATTCAACGACAAAAAAGAAGTTGAATTCCAAAACTAAAGACTTAGTTCAAGAGAAAATGATAGATCCCAAAGATATAAATTTAGTTAAAGAAAAAAAAGTTAAATCTTTAAGAATCTATTTTAGTTATAATGCAAGATTAATTATCTGTATAATAATTTTTCTTGCACTTGTATTAATTGGATTTAATTTGTTTTCTAAAACTATTAATTATGTTGATTTAGAAGATATTAATTATTACGAAAAAAGTAACTTAGATTATAAAGTTTATTTAAAAGAAAATGATTTTTATGAAAATGATTATTTAGATAAAGATATGTTATATGTGGCCAGTATAATTGATCATATTGATTTAGATTTTAATTACAATTTTCAAATTGATAAAAATATCGATTTAGAGTCAACATATAAAATAATAGGTAAATTAGTTATTACTGACCCAAGTGGTAAAAATACTTTCTTTCAAAAACAATATAATTTATTAAATGATAAGAAAATAAATATTAATAATAAGAATTTTTATGAAATATCAGAAAAACTAGATATTGATTATAATTATTATAATAGTTTAGCAAATAGATTTAAATCATCATATGGATTAGATGTCAAAAGCAATTTAATAGTTTATTTAAAAATAAATAATAAAAATACAAATGTAGAAGAAGTTTTTTCTTTAAATGATAATAGAGAAATGGCAATTGTAATTCCTTTAACTGAAAGATCGATAACTATTCAACTTAATTATAATGAAATAAATGAATCAAATAAAGTAATTAAAAAATCAGAATATGTTTTAAATAATAATATAATTTTATTAATTCAGGCAATTCTAGTACTTATTTTATCGGCTTTGATGTTATTTATTATAATTAAATTGTTATTAGTATTTAATCGAAAAAGATCAATTTATGATAAAATCGTGAAAAAGATTTTAAATGAATATGATAGATTAGTTGTTGAAACAGAGTTTTTTCCAGATTTAGAAAAACTTACAGTTATAAAAATTAATAAATTTCAAGAATTATTAGATGTTCGTGATAATTTAAAATTACCAATTATGTATTATAATGTTACAAGTCATCATAAATGTTATTTTTATATAAAAGATGATAATGATCTTTATTTACATACAATAAAATCGATTGATTTAGAAGGTAAATATGAAAAAGAATAAGTTTATTTATATAACTTTTTTTTCGGTAATTTTATTAGTTATTAGTATTAGTATTGGCTATTCAGTATTTTATAAAAATTTATCAGTTGAAAATATTGGATTGCAAGTTAGATTGGCTAAGGATATAAGAATTACGGGAATTAGTGTTGATGCTAGTACTTTTCCAAGTGATGGAGTTTCTATGGGGGAAGATTATAGTGTTTCAAGAATTATGGCGAATATTTCTTTACCAGAAGAAACTTCAACAATTACTTACAAAATACAAGTAACTAATTTTGGAAATATGGAAGTAGGAATTTATAATATAACAGGACTCCCTGATAATCTTACTTATTCCTTAAGTGATTATTCTTTAAAAGAGGTCATTTGTGATCAAGAGAATAATTGCAAACTTGGAGTAATTAAGGAATTTCTTTTAACAATTAAATATAATCAAGAACTATATGATAAAAATTTAACAGAATATAATTTAGATGTTAATTTTGAATTTAGAATAATGCATAATATTACTTATGAAAATATAGTTAACAATAATTATCCTAGTTATGTTATGGATGGTGATACTTTAAATATTGAGTTTAAAAATTCTATACCAGATAGTATTAATATTGTAAATAGTGATAATAGTTATATTTATTCTAATAGGGTTCTTACAATACCTAATGTTACTAGTAATTTAACGATTGATGGCTTTTATATCGAGCTTAATATAAATGATGATAAATTAGTTCCGGTTTATTATAATGGAAACGATTGGATAGTGGCTGATACTGAAACTAAATGGTATAGTTATGTAAATCAAGAATGGGCTAATGCAGTTGTATTAAATAATAGTGTTAGTAAGTCAGTTGGAGATACTCTTGATATATCTTCAGATGTAAGAGCTATGTTTGTTTGGATACCAAGATATGAATATAAGATTTCTGATGATACAAATGAAGTATTGGTAAAATTTATATCTTCGAGTCAAACTACTGCTGATAATGGTTATATAATTCCACCTGCATTTACATTTGGAACGCAAATATTGGAAGGATTTTGGGCAGGAAAATTTGAGACAAGTACAGATACAACTAATTCATGTTATTCTAGTGTGTTGGCAACTTATTGTAATAATACTAGTTTAAATATTAATGTGTTACCCAATGTAAAATCATTAAGAGAGCAAACAATAAGCACACAATTTACTTTAGCTAGAAACTTTGAAACGAATGTTGGTTTTTCCAATTTAAATAGTCATATGATGAAAAATATTGAATGGGCAGCAGTTGCATATTTATCCCAAAGTGTATATGGAAAATTTGGAAATTTAAATTATAGTGATGTTAATAAAGAAATATATGTTAATAATGATACTGAATTATATACTGGTAGAAGTAGTGGAAGTCCTAGTTATGTTGATAGTGATGATAAATCATATTCATATGATTATGGAATTGAAAATGGAATTTTTGTGAGTGAGGAGAATGGAATTGGGGCGTCAACAACTGGTAATATTACAGGAATATATGATATGAATGGTGGTGCTTTTGAATATATGATGGGGTATTTAACAACGGCAAGTTCAACATTTGGTGCTACATCAATCTACGATTATGCTGATTTTACAAGTGCTCCGGAAAGTAAGTATTATGACAATTATACGTCAACAGCATATAGTACAGCATGTAGTGGTTCAACGTGTTATGGTCATGCTTTTGGAGAAACCGCAGGTTGGTATAATGATACAGCAAGTTTTCTAACTAAAACTGATCCATGGGTTATGCGAAGTGGAGCGTTTGACAATGATGCTAGTGGAGGAATATTTTATTATAGCGGAACTCTTGGATATTCAGGTTCGTATGCAACATTTAGATTATCTTTAACACCTACTTCTTAAGTAATAAAAGGTATTTCAATTTAATATAATTAAAAGATAAGAACTATCAAAATTTCTAACTTTGATAGTTTTTTCATATTTTTGATTAAAATAGTTGCAATTTTAAAAATATTTTGTTATATTTAACTAGTAATCATTACTATTTATTTTGTAATTATTATGAAAGGAATTTTAAATGGAAAAAGAAAAAGATATTATAAGAGATATTATCTCAGGTATGTTTATAGCATCAACAAATGATTCAGCTTGTATAGTTGATACAGTTTTACAAGTATCAAGTGATAAAGAACCATTAATAAGTGTTTGTATCAATAAAAATAACTATACCAATGAAATGATAAAGAAAAATAAAAAATTTGCTATTTCTATTTTAGGTAATGACATAAACGGAGAAGTTATTAAAACTTTTGGCTTTAACACGTCAAGAGAAATTAATAAATTCGATGATTATGATTATTTAGAACTTGATGGTGTAAAAGTTTTAAAAGATTCACTTGGATATTTATATTGCGAGTTAGTTGATATAGTTGATACGAATACACATAATATTTTTATAGGAAAAGTAATTGATTCTAAACGTTTTAAAAACTTTGAACCTATGACTTATCAATATTATCAAGAACATAAAGATGAACTTTTAAAAGTTAAAACCAATGATAATAAAACCGCTTATGTTTGTACTTTATGTGGCTACATTTATTATGGAGAGACTTTACCAGATGACTTTATTTGTCCAATATGTGGAGCAGGAAAGGATGCTTTCGAAAGGCAATAAATGCGAAAAAGTAAACAAAGAGATTTAATTTTAGAAATAATAAACAATTCTTATGATCATCCGAATGCGTATATGATTTATCAAAAATCTAAAGAAGAAATTCCTAATATTAGTTTAGGAACTGTTTATAGAAATTTAAACAATTTAGTTGATAGTTTAAAGATTAAACGAATTAAAATGCCTGATAATATCGATAGATATGATAAAATAGATGATTTCCATGCGCATTTTATATGCTTAAAATGTAAAAAAATCTTAGATTTAAAAATTCCAAATAATAATCACGAAAATTTAGATGGTAATAAAGTATTAGATTATGAAATTAGTTTCCAAGGCATATGTAAAAAATGTCTTAGTGATAAAGGAGGAATATAAATGGAACTAAAAGGAAGTAAAACATATGAAAATTTAATGACTGCGTTTGCAGGAGAAAGTCAAGCTAGAAACAAATATAGTTATTATGCTAGTAAAGCTAAGAAAGATGGATATGAACAAATAGCAGCTATATTTGAAGAAACTGCTAACAATGAAAAAGAACATGCTAAAATGTGGTTTAAAGAACTACATGGTGGGGAAGTACCAGATACTTTAGAAAACTTAAATGATGCAGCTGATGGTGAGAACTATGAATGGACAGATATGTATGATGAGTTTGCTAAAGTTGCCAGAGAAGAAGGATTCACAAGAATTGCTAACTTATTTGAAGGTGTTGCAAAAATTGAAAAAGAACATGAAGAAAGATATCGTAAGTTAATCGCTAACATTGAAGGTGGTTTAGTATTTTCTAAAGAAGGCGATACTATTTGGAAATGCCGTAACTGCGGTCATATTGTAATTGGTAAAAAAGCACCAAAAATGTGCCCAGTATGTGCTCACCCTCAAAGTTATTTTGAAGTTAAAGCTGAAAACTATTAAAATGTTTTATGAGTAAGATTTATTCTTACTTTTTTTGATCTTAAATTAAAATTTAAACTAGGAATAATTGTCATATAATTTGTCGAATTATAAACAAAATAAAAAAATAGTAATAATTATGTGTTTTAATTAATTACCATTTTTTAAATATTCAATTACTTTTTCTTTTGGTTGACTTAAGTAGACAATTTCAAATAAAATGTCGATTATTCTTGATTTTATCCGGTTTTTTTTAAAAAGATTTTTAATATTTCTTAAATTTTCAACACCTTCAACAGTATTATTTTCTAAGTAAGACTTAAAATCTTTATTTTCTCCAATTAAAAGACCAAATGTATAATTTCGACTTTCTTGACTTGTAGTTGTTAGTAATAAATCGCCAATTCCAGAATACGTGTCAAATGTTTTAAAATCTCCACCTAAATTGTTGATAATCTTTTTAATTTCCTTAGAAATATCTGTTAAAAACTTGGCTTTTGTTGATTTACTAACTTTAATACCATCTAAAATTCCTGAGGCAATTGCCATAGTATTTTTTAAAATACCATTTAATTGAACTCCAATTATATCATGGGTAATTTCAATATCCAAATAAGTATCTTTAAAAAGACACCTAAAATAATCTAAGGTAACAACATTATTAGAAGCAAGTGTTAAGCCAATTATTTCTTTTTTTAGAATATCACTTGCAAATGATGGACCAGATATACAAGCAATTTTTTCAGTATTTAATTCATCATGCAAATAACTACTTATTAAATTACTATCAATCATTCCTTTAGTTGCAATTAAAATATGTTGACCATTATAATATTTCTTTAACTCAAAAATAACATCTTTTAAAAACTTTGCAGGAATTGCTAAAATTAAAGCCTCATTTCGAAGAGTAATTTCTTCTAAACTTATAGTAAACTTAATTTTATCATTTAACTTATTAGTTCGATTATTTACTAATTCTTCGTATTCATCTTCTAATTTAGTCCACATAGTTAATTCTATATTTTTTAAATCAAAAAGGGAAGATAAAGCAATTCCATAAGCACCACAACCAATTATTCCTATTTTCATAAAACCTCTTTTCTACTAATAGAATAGCATATTTTTTATGATTTATATAAAAAAACCACTTTTTTTCAAAAAAAGTTAAAATTTAGTTGCCACAATCACTTTTTTATGATAATATATCTATTGATTTGGTGGAATTGGTGAAGTGGTTAACACGCCAGATTGTGGCTCTGGTATGCAAGGGTTCGATCCCCTTATTCCACCCCAGATTGATTATTACCCTTGATTTTCAAGGGTTTTTATTTTTTTAGGTACTTTTAGTTACTATTTTTTTAAAAACTATGGTGTAGTTATACTAGGTGGTAGTATGCAAAATAACTTTCTTGAAAAACTATATAATAAAGAATACATTTCAAAATTTTTATATGAATTAATAGAAAAAAGTTATCCGAATATAATTCCAAAAGATTTTAATTTAGATGAATATAATGAAAAATTCTTAGAAAAAAACTATTTAAAATACAAAGATTATTTTTTAAACATGTATGAAGAAGTTGATAAAAATATTATTTTAGACAAAGATCAAATAAAAGCCATTTTAGCAGATGAAGATTTTTCTTTAATAATAGCCGGGGCTGGATGTGGTAAAACCACAACAATTGCTTCAAAAGTTAAATACTTAGTCGATATAAAAAAAGTTGATCCAAATAAAATAGTTGTTATGAGTTATACCAAAAAAGCTTGTGAAGAATTAGGTAATCGAATAGTTTATGACCTATCAACTCCAGTAAATGTTATGACTTTTCACAGTCTTGGAATGATGTATATAAGAGAAATTTTTAAAGATCATAAATGCCATATAGTTGATAATAATCAAAGAGAACATATTTTCTGTGAATACTTTAAAACGAATATTTTTCCATACAAAAATAAAATAAAAGAAATATTAGATATTTTTATAGATGTTAACCAAGGCTCTAAAAGATTTGTATTTGGTAATCATTTTATAAATAACTATGATAAATTTCAAAACTTTGATGACTACTTTGAAGATTATAAAAGAACGAAGTATTTAGAAACTCTTGATTTAAAAACTTACATCAAAGAAAAAATTGAAAAAGATATCAATCGAGAAGAACCAGTTACCATAAAAGGTGAACTTGTTAAATCAAAAGGTGAAGCCATAATTGCTAATTTCTTATATTTAAATAACATTGAATACTACTATGAAAAAATTTATAAAGAAACCATGGATGACAACAGAACCTATAAACCTGATTTTACAATAGAAGTAAATGGTGAACCTATTTATATAGAATACTTTGGTTTATCTAAAGATACAAGTGATAATGACTATAAAAGATATAAAAAAATCATGGAACAAAAAGAAAGTTATCACAAAAAACATCATAATAAATTTATAAAATTAACATGTATGAATGAATCTGATTTAATAAATGCTTTAAAAACTAATTTATTAAGTTTTAACATTAAATTAAAACCAAGAAATCAAAAAGAAATCTTTTATCAAATGTTAGATAATAATAAAACATCGCAAATATATTTATATAAAAAGTTCTTATATGATACAATTGATACTATAAAATCATCTTTAAATAGGGAAAATTACCGAGAAATAGTTTTAACTTATTTAAATAAATTAAATGGTGAAGAAAAAGAACTAGCTAATTTGCAATTTAAATATATTAATGATTTTTATGGCTATTACCAAAAAAAATTATATGGTTCAGAAATATATGCTTTTGATTTTAGTGATATGATATACTATGCTAATCGCTATTTATACCGAGTTGGAAATAATAATAATTTAAACTTTGATTATTTAATAATTGATGAATATCAAGATATTTCACGAGATAGATATGAATTTACTAAAAATATTGTCTTGAAAAACCAAGCAAAAGTTATAGCCGTAGGTGATGATTTTCAAACTATATTTAGTTTTGCTGGTTCTAAAATAGATTATATTTATAATTTTAATAAATATTTTCCAGGTGCTAAATTATTTAAAATAAGTAAAACATTTAGAAATAGTCAAGAATTAATTGACACAACTGGTAAATTTATCATGAAAAATAAAAAACAAATCAAGAAAGATTTATTTTCTTTAAAACATCTTTATAAACCAATTAGATTTATTTTATTTGAATCAAATTGTGAATATGATACTTTAAAAGATTTAATTAAAAAAATTCATAAGAAAAATAAAAATCATGAAATAACTATTTTAGGAAGAACTAATAAAATAATTAATAGATGTTTTTTAGATGATGATTTAAAAGATGGAATAGGAACAAGAATTGAATTTGTTGGTTTAGAAGATTTAGTTTTAGATGGAATGACAATTCATAAAGCTAAAGGAATAAGTAGTGATGAAGTAATATTAATTGGACTTGATGATAATTTTCCTAAAAGTAATCAAAGTTTATTTTGGTTAAAAGCCTTATTTTTTGATTTTCCTGAAGAAGAAGAGATTCCTTATGCTGAAGAGAGAAGACTTTTTTATGTTGCCTTAACAAGAACTAAGAATTATGTTTATTTACTTGTTAATAAAGATCCGAAAAAACGAAGTCCTTTTATAAATGAACTTTATAATTTAATAGAAAATAATAAATAAATTTATAATACCTAATGATGTTCGAGGAATACCTGTTGTAAAACGCGATAAATTAAAAAGTGTATTACTCGCAAAAAAATAGATCCTGATATTCTTTTAATTTTAACATCAGTAATTACATCTTTACAAGAAATAGGGAATGTTTTATTAGGTTAAGTAGGAACTATTATAGTAAATAGATAAATTATTATAAAATACAAAAAAATGAAAATTTTTCTTTTTGAATTTACGAATTTGTTTGATATTTAAAAATTCTTTTAGAGAAATTTTTTTTTAATTATTTTAATTCTTTGTTTTATAAAAATTCTTTAATATTTTATATTTATTAGTTAGTTTATTTAATATAAATTTGCAGAGGAAAAATATGATTAAAAATAAAAAATATTAAAGATTACCAATATGAATGAATACTATTTTCCGCGATTGTAAATATGAGAAAGAAATGGTTACAGTTCAGTAAATAGTACTCAAAAGATGGTAGGATTAGAATTAGTCTTACCTTTTAAACAATAATGGTATTATTAGAAAAAGCAGATTGCAAAGTGTAAAATTTATATAAATATAATTGACTATAATAATAAAAATTATTAACATAGTTAAATGAGAAGATTTTTGATATAAAATAGAAAGGTCGTGAACTAATGAAAGATGAAAAATTAATTAGATTAGTAGCAGAAGAAATTTCAAATTTGTTACCTGATTGTTGTGGAGTAACTTTAGGAGGATCGAGATGTCATAATTTAGAAGATGAACATTCAGATGTTGAAATGTATTTTTATGTGCGTACTAATCCTCCATCAGTTGAAGAACTTACAGAATGTTTAACAAAACTTAATGCCAAACATAAAAGATGTGATTCTTTTTTATGGAACAATACTATGCCCTGGGGTCCTCATTCGTTTTTTGTGATAGATGATTTATATTTTGAAATAGGATATAGAAATATCTATGAAACAAAAGAAAGAATTTTAAATTACATTAATGGTAATGTAGAACCTTTACATGATTGTCATGATTTAGGTCTTGGATATATGCCAAGTGGTTTAGCTTCATCAATAATTCATGAAAAACCATTAATTAAGTGTAATGAAGAGTTATATGAGTTAAAGAAAATAGCCCTGAATTTTTCAAAAAAATTATTAACTGCATTAAAAGAAGAATACTTTGATACAGCAAACTCACTTTTAGAGGGAAAATTAGATTCAGCAGCAAATAGAGGAGATATATTCCTTTATGAAGTAATGTCAACAAGGATAGTTAGATGTTTAATGGTAATGGCATTTGCACTTGGAAATGAACATTTTCCCGGTGATAAATGGAATGAAAAATTATTACTTCAAACAAATTGGTCTAATTCTAAAGAATTTTTAAATTTATTAAAAGAACATATTTTATATCAAACATCATCGAAAGAAGAATTTATAGAAAAAAGAAAAATATTAAAAAAGCGTTTGATTTAGTAAAAACTGATTTGGAGAAATAGTATGGGAAAATTATATGAAAATGCTTCAAATTTTAACAATGACTGGATTAATTTTCAAGAAAATAACACTTTAAATTCAAATTTAAATTTAAGTATTGTAATACCTGTTTATCATCCAAGATATTTAAAAGAAGTATTAAATCATTTATCCAAACTCGATGGTATTTATGAAGTGGTAACTGTTTTTGATGGACTTGATGATAATCCAAATTCGATAATAAAAGATTATAATTTTAATTTTACTGTTGTTAGACATAATAAAAACTATAATGCACCAGCAGCAAATAATACCGGTGCTGTATATGCAGATGGGGATTTAATTTTGTTTTTAGATCAAGATATGATATTATCACCAAATTTCATAGAAAATGCTAAAAAACTCCTTTTAACTAATCAAAAAGGTATAGTTTTAGGATTTAGAGATACCCTTGATTATGAAAATGTTCCAACTTTTGAAAATTGGAAGGAAGCTGACTTTCAAAATGATTGGCGTATGAAAACAACTATTAATGATGACTATTTAGATTTAACTGTTTCAAATTGTGGCTCTACTACTAATAATTGTGATAAAAATAATCTAATAGAAATTTATAAAAACACTAATGCTTTTAGAACTTTAGGTGTAAAAAAAGAAAAGACAATAGCTTTTTGGGATTTACCTAGTATGGTAATTTCCCATACTCTAGCCATATACAAAAGAGATTTTTTGGAAATAGGTGGATATCCTGAATGGATTGTTGGTTGGGGAGGAGAAGATATTGCCCTTGGCTTTTTAGCAGTCTCTAATCATTTACCTATAATTCCACTAAAAGTTGGAAGTTACCATATTAAACACGATCCACATAGTGGTAGTGAAGCAAAAAAATGGATAGAAATGCGAAAAAATTTAGAAAAATATAAACAGTGGTCTAGTACAATAGATGAGTTTCCAAGTATAGATCAAGAAGAATGTAAAACAAGAAGTAAAGTATTATATAAATCGAAAAAATTTTAAATTGGAGAATATTTATGGATGAATCATTAATAAAAATAATATTAGAAAAATATGATATAAAATGTGATAGTTCTTTAATTAAAATAGAAGTTATGAATCAATATCCCCATATTTTTATAATGTATTTGCAAGGAAAAAAATTAATTGTAAAAATATTAGATAAATTTAAATATGATAATCTTGAAAATATATATAATTGTTTATCTGACAATATTTATGTTGAAAAACCATTAAAAACTATTGATGGTAAATATAATTTCATTGATAAAAATAGAATAATTATAGTATATAGAGAACTTCAAGAAATAAATACTATACCAAGTCCAGTATGGTGGGCTAATTGTTTAAATAGTATTCATAATACTAATGTTAATTATGATTATTTTTCTAAATTAAATTTTAATTTATCAGAAGAAACATTGAATTTATTTAAAAATGCATCTAAGTATATTGATTATGAAACCAAAAGAAAAATTCTATATTTATTAAATAGAGTTAGTGAAAATGAACCTATTTCTAATAGAAAACTAGTTTTATGTCATAATGATCCATATAATTCTAATGTTATGCAAGATAATAATGAATATAAATTAATAGATACTGATGGTATGGGATTATCCTTAAAAGAATTTGATATTCAAAGATTATTTCATAATAATGTTATTGCTTCTTTAGATATAGATGATTCATTAGAATTTTTTGATAAATTTATTTGTAATTATGAAAAAAATAAAAATGATAAAATTGATATTAATTTATTAAAAAGAATATATATATATGATTTAATAAGAGCTTTTTCTTGGTTATCTATAGTTAGTAATGACAAAAATAGATTAGATAGAGAAAGACAACTAGAGCAGTTAGATTTATACGAAAAAAGTATTATTGAAGAAAAACATCTAAAAGTTTTAAAAAAATTATAGGAAGGCTTAAAATGACAAAAATAAATGTAACTAAACCATATTTACCACCAATAGATGAATATATAGCTAAAATATCTAAAATTTGGGATAATCATATATTAACTAATTATGGACCTTTAAATAATGAATTTGTTGAAGAATTGAAAAAATATTTACAAGTAGATAATTTACATTATGTAACAAACGGTACAATTGCTCTGCAACTTGCAATTGATTCATTAAAAATCAAATCTGGTGAAATAATAACCACGCCATTTACTTTTGTAGCTACAATTAGTTCAATTGTTTGGCAAAATTATAAACCAGTTTTTGTTGATATTGAACCTAATACGTTTAATATAGATCCTAATAAAATAGAAGAAAAAATAACAGAAAAAACAAGTGCAATATTAGCGGTTCATTGTTTTGGTTTTCCATGTGATGTTTTAAATTTAGAATTAATTTCTAAAAAATATAATATTCCAATTATTTATGATGCTGCTCATTGTTTTGGAATAAATTACAATAATCAATCTTTATTAAAATATGGAGATATATCTATATGTAGTTTACATGCAACAAAATTATTTCATTCAATCGAAGGAGGAATATGTGTTGTAAATAATTTAGAATACAATGATAGTATTAATGCTAAAAAGAAATTTGGCTTATTAAATAATAATTATGAATATGTAGGTATCAATGCTAAAGCAAGTGAATTTAATGCTGCAATGGGGTTGTGCGTTTTAGATCATTTTAATGATATAATTTCATATAGAAAAAATATTTCTTTGCTTTATAAGAAACTTTTATCAGATAAAATATATATATCATCTGTATCTAATAATTGTGAATATAACTATATCTATTTTCCAATTTTATTAGAAAATGAAGACCAAGTTAATAATGTAATTTTTGAATTAAATAAAGAAAATATATATCCAAGAAGGTATTTTTATCCATGTATTAATGAAATGCTACCTTATATTGATAATAGTAAAACATCTATTGCATCAGATATTTCATCAAGGATACTATGTTTACCACTTGATACATATATTACGGAATTTGAGGTAGAAAAAATTTGTATTATTATTAATAACGTTGTAAATAAAAAAGATAAATGTATAAGTTTAAAAAAATAAAGATGTGCTATAATTAATATGTATAAGGAGAAGATATGATAGGAATAAGTATAGCGGAATCTAATGAATGGGAAGAAACTTTAAAATATTTAAATAAGAAACATGATGAATGTTTAAACTCTCCATATGGTGAGTATTTTCAAGTTAAATACAATGATAAAGATTTACTAATATATAGATGTTACGTTAGAAAAGTTGCATCTGCTGCATGCACCCAATATATGATTGATAAATTTAATTTAGAAAAAATAATTGTAATAGGAACTTGTGCTGGGGTTGATCATAAATTTAAGCAACATGATATAATTATTCCCAATAAAGCTGTTCAATATGATTGTACGGTTCGAGAAACAGAACCATTAATAAAAGAAAAATTCAATGTTGATATTGATTTATCTTCATTAAATTTTGAATTTAACACTGGTATACTTGGAACAGCAGATAAACCTTTAGTAATGTGGAATGATTATTTAATTTTAAAAGACAATGATATTACTGTAGTTGACACAGAAGCAGCAGGAATTGCCTATGTTTGTAAAATGAATAATGTAAAAATTTTAATTATCAAAGGAATTAGTGATTTTCCAACAAATGAAAATGAAAGTACAAAAGAATTATCACATGAAGAACAATATAATATTTTTATTAAAAATATTCCAATTATAATGAATAAAATATTTAATGATTATTTAACTAAAATTGTCTAAACTATTAAAAAATTTTTTTGATAATTTTTTCTTTTTCGAAAAGTAAAAAAGTGTATAGAAATATTGATTGAGGTTTGATTTATGCTATAATACGAATTGTCAAAAATCTTTATAGGGAGGATTAGCATGTTAGATAAAAAATATAGTATAGAAAACGAAAAAACAATTCAAAAATTATGGGAAGATAAAAAAACATTTGAATTTAAAGGAGTAGATAATAGAAAAATTTATTCTGTTGATACGCCACCACCAACTGTAAGTGGTAAACTTCATGTAGGGCATATTTTTTCTTTTGCCCAAGCTGAAATGATAGTAAGATACCATCGTTTAATGGGAGAAAATATATTTTATCCTTTAGGATTTGATGATAATGGACTTCCTACTGAAAGATTAGTCGAGAAAGAGCTTGGAATTGTTGCTAAAGATTTACCAAGAAGTGAATTTATCGAGAAATGTAATATTATAAAAGATAAGTATATAGAAGAATTTCAAACTTTATTTAAAAAGTTAGGAATTAGTGCTGATTGGAATTTAAAATATGATACCATTGATGAATTATCAAGAAGGGTTTCTCAAAGATCTTTTATTGATTTAGTAAAAAAAGGTAATGCTTATAGAAAAGAGATGCCTGTGTTATGGTGTCCATGCTGCCAAACTTCGATTGCTCAAGCAGAACTTGAAAATAAAGATTTTAAAACATATTTTAATTATATTAATTTTTTATGTGAAGGGAAGAATTTAGAAATTGCGACTACGAGACCAGAAATGTTAGGAGGATGTGTTGCAGTATTTGTAAATCCAAGTGATGAAAGATATAAAGAGTTTATTGGTAAAAAGGTGGTAGTACCACTTTATAATAAAGAAGTTTTAGTTTATGCTTCTGAAAAAGTATCTAAAGAAAAAGGAACAGGGGCTGTAATGTGCTCGACTTTTGGTGATCAAGTAGATTTAGAATGGCAAAGAGATTATAATTTACCTATTGTAAAAGTAGTGCAATCAGATGGGACAATTAATCCTGAAATCGCTTTTGTTGGAGGAATGAAATCAGAAGATGCTAGACGTGAAATTGTAAAAGAATTAGAAAAACAAGGCTATTTAGTTAAAAGTGAAAAAATAGAACACCCGGTTTCTATCCATGAACGTTGTGGAAATCCAATTGAAATTATTAATTCTCCTCAATGGTATATTAATGTTTTAGATATTAAAAATGAGTTAATTAAAGCCGCTGATGATATTAATTGGTATCCATCTTCTATGAAAAACAGATATTTAGATTGGGTTAATAATTTAAAATGGGATTGGTGTATTTCGCGTCAAAGATATTTTGGAGTTCCTTTTCCAGTTTGGTATTGTAAAGATTGTGGTGATGTAATTATTCCTGATGATAAAGAATTACCTGTTAATCCTTTAGAAGTATCTCCAAGTATATCTTGTAAGTGCGGATGTAAAGAATTTATTCCGGAAAGTGCTGTTATGGATACATGGGCAACATCATCAGTTACACCATTTATTAATATGAAATATGGTGATTCAAATCAACAAGATTTTCTATATCCAATGACAATGCGTAGCCATGCACATGAAATTATTCGAACTTGGACTTTTTATTCAATTGTTAAATCCCTTTATCACAAAGGACAAGTACCATGGAAGGATTTAATGATTTCTGGATTTGTACTTGCTAAAAAAGGTGAAAAAATAAGTAAATCAAAAGGCAATGCAAAAATGTCTCCTAATGATTTATTAGATACTTATGGTGCAGATATGATAAGATACTGGACTGCTTCTAACAAATTAGGAACTGATACATGGTTTTCTGAAGATGCTATTTCTGATTCAAAACGTTTTTTAAATAAATTATGGAATTCTGCTAAATTCGTTGATATGCATATTAATAGTATTGATAATCATTCAAAAGTTGAATTAACACCAATTGATAAATGGATTATTTCAAAATGTAGTGATACTTTTAATAAATATAAAAAACAAATGGAAAATTACGAAGTAGGATTAGCACGAATTGAAGTTGATAATTTCTTTTGGAAAGATTTTTGTGATAATTATTTAGAAATAGTAAAAGAAAGATTATATAATCCAGATAATCAATATGCAAATACGCATTTAGCAGCTAAAAAAACATTAGCCATAGTATTTTTAGAAATTTTAAAAATGTATTCACCATTTGTTCCACATATTACAGAATTTATTTATCAAAATTTATATAAATCTTTAGAAAAAGAGGAGACATTAAGTAATAGTAGTTTCAAAGAATTACCTTCTAACCAAAAGTATTTAGATTTTGGATCAGAAGTAAAAAATATTGTATCTGAAGTAAGAAAGTTTAAAAGTGAAAGAAATTTATCAATGAAAGAACCAGTTGAAAATATTAAAATTTATATTTCACTTGAAAATGCTAAATTATTAAGATCATCATTAATGGATATTTTAAGTTGTACGAGAACTAATAATATCGATATTGAAATATGTAATGATGATACCCATGTTGAAATTACTCCATATGCGTTAGAAGAACCAGGTAAAAAACTAATTAAAAATTAGAATAATATAATGTTAATACATCTAAAAAGAGTATTATAAATCTAAATAGGTTATAATTTAACACAGATTAATTATGCTAGAAAATATTAAAGAATCACATTTAAATTATTAAATGTGTTTTTTAAATTATCTTAGTTTAAAAAGAATTTTAAAATCCATTTTTTTATCATAATTATTTGCAAAAAATAACGTTTTATAATATAATATACCAAAAATTTTAGTATATAAATAATTATTTTAAATATAATTATATAAACAAAAATATATGGGGGGAAAAATGATATTACTTGCAAGTGACTATGATAGAACTTTAAATACATTTGATTTAGATTTATATATTAATTTATTTTATTTAGAAGATTTTATTAAGAAAGGAAATATATTTTTACTTAATACCGGAAGACCTTATAAAAGTATTAAAAGAGAAATTGATAAATATAAAATACCTTATAATTATTTAAGTTGTATTGATGGAAATATTTTATTTGACAATAACTCGAATATTCTTTATAATTCTAACTTAGATTATAATTTATTTTTAGAACTAGAAAAATTAAAAAATAAATTTGATTTGATTGTAGAACCAATTAAATATCAAGATAATATTTTAGAGTTTGAAGTAATAATTTCTAAAATAAGTGAAGAATTTTTAATAGAACTTAATAAAATTATGGTAAAATATAATTTGTGTTATAAAGTTTTTAAAGAATTTGGTTCTTATCATCTTTATATTTATTCTAAAAATATTAGTAAATCAACGCCAATTGAGTATTTAAAGAATAAATATAATATAAGTAATCAAGATATTTATACAATAGGTGATCATTATAATGATTTAGAAATGATAAAAGATTATAATGGATATGCTATGAAATGGGCTAAGAAAACTGTTAAAGATGAAGCAATTGATACGTGTTTAATGGTATCAGGTTTAATAAAAAAAATTAATAAAAGAAGGTGAAATTATGTTTATAGATGAAACTATAATAAAAGTATTTGCAGGAAGTGGGGGAGACGGATGTACAGCTTTTAGACGTGAAAAATATATTGAAATGGGAGGACCATTTGGAGGAAATGGAGGAAGAGGCTCTGATATTATCTTTAAAGTTGATACTGGTCTTCATACTTTAATTGATTTACGTTATATGAAAACTATTAAAGGTAAAAAAGGTGGTAATGGAAGTGGTAAAAATATGGATGGAGCTAATGCCTTAGACATTATTATTAAAGTACCACAAGGGACAGTTGTAACTGATGCTGATACGAATTTAATAATTGCTGACCTAAAAGATCCAGATAGTGAAGTAGTAGTTGCTAAAGGTGGACGTGGAGGAAGAGGAAATACCGCATTTAAAACAATATCAAATCCAGCACCTAATTTTTCTGAAAATGGTGAACCAGGTGAAGAAAGAGTTTTAAAAGTGGAATTAAAACTGTTAGCCGATGTTGGACTAGTAGGACTTCCAAGTGTTGGAAAAAGTACTATTTTATCAATTGTAAGTCGTGCTAAACCAAAGATAGCCGATTATCATTTTACAACACTTACCCCAAATCTTGGAGTTGTAAAAACCAAAGACAATAGAAGTTTTGTTATGGCAGATTTACCAGGTCTTATTGAAGGAGCCAGTGAAGGAGTGGGACTAGGAGATAAATTCCTTCGTCACATTGAACGTACTAAAGTAATTGCTCATGTTATTGATATGTCGGCATCAGAAGGAAGAGATCCATATGATGATTTTCAAACTATTAACAAAGAACTTGAAAAATTTAGTCCAAAACTAATTAAAAAACCAATGATTGTCATTGCTAATAAAATGGATATGCCAAATTCAGACGAAAATTTATCTAAATTTAAAGAAAAAGTTGATTGTGAAGTATACCCAATAACGGCTATGATTAATGAAGGACTTGATGAAGTAATGGTAAAACTAGCGGATTTAGTAGATGAAACTCCAAATACTCCTTTATATGAAGAAACAGAATATTTATCACATGTATTATATAAATTTGAAAGTGAAAAACCATTTGATATTAAAAAAGTTAATGATGAATACATTATTTATGGTGAAAAGGTTGAAAAAATGTTTAAGATGACTAATTTCCAATCAGATGAAGGTATTGAAAGATTTATTTATAAATTAAGAAAATTAGGAATTGATGAAAAATTAGAAAGTATGGGAATAGAAGAGGGAGATATTGTAAAAATTCTTGACTTTGAATTTGAATACAGAAAATAAAAATTTCTCTTGAAAAAAACAAATTTTTATTGTATTATTAAATCATAGAAAGGATTTGATAAATATGGTAAAAAAATTAAATAAAAAATTTTCAATATTTTCAAATTCAAAAGTTGACTTTAAGTCAACTATGGGGGGGGTATAAACCGCTTAATTTCTCTTGAAATAAAAGATATTTTCAAGATTTTTAGGTGTATAAGAAATGGTAAATTTACAACCATCTTTTTATACATCTTTTTACTTTGATTTTATACTAAAAAAATTAATTTAATAAAGTATAAAAAAGGAGTAAAAAATGAAAAAGAAAATAAGAAATTTAATATTAAGTATAGTAATTACTTTAATATTATTATTAACAATTACAATAACATATGCAATATTTACCTATCAAGAAACCGGAACCAATAATCAACAATTAGTTCTAGGTGATATTTATATGCATTATAAAGAGTCGAATACAATAATTAACGAAGGTAATATGATGCCAATTGATGTAAGTGGCTATATTGTAAATCCTATTATGAAAGAACAAAGTGAAACAATTTCTTCAACAGAACTTTATAAATGTATAAATTATACTAGTAGTTGGAATTGGGAAGACGGGGAAAATGCATTAGATTTTTGTAAAGGAACAGGAACTAAATATGGAGACACATTTCAAGCGTTTATTGATAATAATGGGTTTTTTGAAGAAGATTTAACATATTTTAAAGAAAATAATATTATAATATCAAAATTTGAAAGTTTAGATTTACCATATTTTGAATTTACAATAACTGGTAAGAATACTTATTCTGAAAAAGATATTTATTATGAAATAGTTCTTAATCGTGGGAATGTTCCAGAAGAAAAAGTAGAAGAAAATAGAATTAAAGATGAATTTTTAAGATTTACTTTAATTGAGGTTAAAGATCAAGTTGAAACAACTGTTATAAGTGATCAAAATTATAATAATTTAGTAAATCAAAGAATATGGGTTAATACAATTTCGAAAAATCAAACTGAAGAAATTGATATAACTTATAGATTATATATGTGGATAGATGGAAATGTTGTAATCGGAAATGTTGGACAAGATTATACAACGGATGAATGGAATAATTTATTTGCATCTATTAAAGTAAATGTATTAGGAGATTTCACTGAAAAAAGTATTTATCCTAACTTTGTAGATGTTGTTAAATCAAAAGTTGGAACTGGAGGATTAGTGGCTATTAATCAAGAAGGAACTTTATATGAAGAAAATTCTCTTAATCAAACTAGTAATGTATACCAAACTAGTGTTAAACAAATGAATACAAGTAGTATTAGAGAATATCGCTATACAGGAAGAGATGTTAATAACTATGTATCATTTAATAATGAAACTTGGAGAATAGTTGGAGTATTCAAAGATACTGTAAAAGATGAATTAGGAAATATAGTTTTAGATAGTGAAGGTAATCCAACTTATGAAGAGAAAATAAAACTAATAAAGAATGAAAGATTAAGTTCTTTTCCAACAAGTTATTTAATAAATGGAATAACTTATGAACCAAAATATTGGAATAAGAGTGACTTAGGAACTAATACTAATGACTGGACAAGTTCAGGACTTATGTATTATTTAAATAGTGAACATGATGAAAATGTAAGTAATCCTAATCAAGGATATTTAAGTACTTTTAGTGAAAAATCCAAAAATTTAATTTCTTTAACTACTTATTATTTAGGTAATTTTAAATTCGATACAGATACCCCTATAACAGCATATGAAAGTGAAAGAGATGAAAATAATATACATGACAATTATGAGGCAACTTGGAATGGATTAATTGGTCTGGCGTATCCAAGTGATTACGGCTATACAGCAGATAGTAGTTATTGGAATACACTAATGAGTGAAAGTAATGACAGGCGATTTGCAACAACTTGGTTTCCGGGAATAGTTGGATATTCAGTTAAGCTAATTTCACCATCTAATACTAGTAATACTAAAAAAGTTATAATATATGGTTGGATGGGATACGGAACAGTTGGTGAGGTTGAAGTGATAAGTGATTACGATTATAGTGTTCCAGTTTTATATTTAAAATCTAATACTAAAGTTATTGATGCTTTAGGTACTGTTGATGAACCTTATATAGTTGTTGAATAAAAAAGTTAAAAATACTTGATTTTAAAGGAAAAGTTTGATATTATTTACAAGTAAGCAAGTGCGAAAGACGAAGTAATTGGAATTTTTAGAGAGTCTATGGTTGGTGAAAATAGATAATAGAAAATTACTTAGATCACTTTCAAGTGCTATTTATGGATAAGATAAATACGGTAATGCGTTATAATAAAGAGAGTTTTAATAAACTAAATTAAGGTGGTAACACGGTATTTCGTCCTTTCGGAATACTGTGTTTTTTATTTAAATCAAGAATAAACTTAACAGAGAGGAGAAATATATGTTTAATAAACTTTTGAACTTTGCAAGAATGCGAATTTGGATACCAAGTATCATGGCTTTTAAAGGAGAAGAAAATTTTAGTCTTCAAAAAACTAAAACTAATCAAAATTTAAGAGTTAAATCCGATTCTAAAAAATATGTAAAAAGTATGAGTAATAAAAATACAATGAATAGAAAAAATTATTTTAGTAGAAAGAAATAAGAAAGAAGGTATTAATATGTTTAAAGAATTAGAAAAAATTAAAACAAGCGAAGTAGAAGCAACAATCTCAGAAAAATGGGAAAATATGAATATCCTTGAAAAATCTTTAGAAAATAAAGATAAAACTTTTGTTTTCTATGATGGACCAGCAACTGCTAATGGATTTCCAGGTTTGCACCATATGGTTGCAAAATTCTTGAAAGATAGTTTTTGTAAATATAAAACGATGCAAGGATATAAAGTATACAGAAAAGTTGGATGGGATACACATGGTTTACCTGTTGAAGTAGAAGTTGAAAAAACTTTAGGATTTAAAAGTAAAAATGATATAGAAAAATATGGAATTAAAGAATTTAATGAAAAATGTAGAGAAATTGTTTGGAAAAATGAAAAAGCATTTTCTAATTTAACAACGAAAATGGGACAATTTATTGATCTTAAAAATCCTTATGTTACTTATGACAATAATTATATTGAAACTGAATGGTATATTTTAAAGAAATTTTTTGATGAAGGATTATTCTATGAAGGAGTTAAAATAGTTCCTTATTGTACAAGATGTGGAACCGGACTTGCAAGTCATGAAGTTGCTCAAGGTTATAAAGAAATTGAAGCACAAACTGTAATTGTTCCAATGAAAAAGAAAGATGAAGATGCATATTTTTTGGTTTGGACAACAACTCCATGGACACTAATTTCCAATGTTGCTTTATGTGTTAATCCTGATGAAGATTATGTTAAAGTAGCAAGCATGGGTTATAAATTCATTCTTGGTAAAAACTTAGTATCTAAAGTATTAGGTGATGATGTTGAAATATTAGAAACTTATAAAGGAAAAGATTTGGAATACATGGAATATGAACAATTAATTCCAAGTCTAACAGTCAATAAAAAAGCTTTCTTTGTAACTGTTGATAATTATGTAACTATGGAAGATGGAACTGGAATAGTTCATATTGCTCCAGCATTCGGAGAAGATGACTCGAAAGTTGGTAAAAAATATGATTTACCTTATCTAAATCCAGTTGGTGAAGATGGTTGTTACACTGATGGACTTTGGAAAGGTATGAATGTATTTGAAGCCGATCTTGAAATAATTAAATATTTAAAAGCCAATGATAAATTATTTAAAAAACAAAAAATGATGCATAATTATCCACATTGTTGGAGATGTAATACACCTTTATTATATTATTCAAAACCAAGTTTTTATCTTGAAGTAACAAAATTAAAAGATAAAATCATTGAAGCTAATAAACATGTTAATTGGTATCCAGATTATGTAGGAGAAAAACGTTTTGGTAATTGGCTTGAAAACTTAAATGACTGGGCAATATCAAGAAGTAGATATTGGGGAACACCACTTCCTTTATGGAGATGCGAATGTGGTCATGACGTGATGATTGGTTCTCGTAAAGAACTAGCTGAAAAAGCAATTGAAGAAATCGATGAAACAATTGAACTACACAGACCTTATGTTGATGATGTTCATATCAAATGTCCTAAGTGTGGTAAGACAATGACTCGTGTAAAAGATGTAATCGATTGTTGGTTTGATTCAGGATCTATGCCATTTGCACAGTATCATTATCCATTTGAAAACAATGATTTCTTTGAAACGCAATTTCCAGCTGACTTCATCTCAGAAGGAATCGATCAAACAAGAGGATGGTTCTATTCACTTCTTGTAATATCAGTGTTCTTAAAAGGCGTATCACCATATAAAAATGTTTTAGTAAATGACTTACTGCTTGATAAAGAAGGTAAGAAAATGTCTAAATCGAAAGGAAATATCGTTGAACCATTTACAACTATTGAAAAATATGGAGCCGATACTGTTCGTTTCTATTTACCATATGTATCACCAGTTTGGACACCTTTGAAATTTGATGAGGAAGGTTTAAAAGAAGTATATTCAAAATTCTTTAATCCACTTCTTAATACTTATACATTCTTCCAAACCTATGCTAATATTGATAATCTAGATCCACGTGAGTATGAAATAGAATATCAAGATCTTGAAGAAATCGATAAATGGTTATTATCGAAATATAATAAATTACTAAAATTTGTAACTGATAGTTATGAAGAATATGATTTAAATAAAATCGTTCGGGCTCTTGTTAATTTTGTATCAGATGATTTATCAAATTGGTATATAAGAAGAAATAGAAATCGTTTCTGGGATAGTGAAATTAATATTAGTAAAAAAGCGGTTTATAAAACTACTTATGATGTATTAGTAGGACTTTCTAAAATGATTGCGCCAATTGTTCCATTTGTATCAGAAAACTTATATACTAAATTAACAAACGAAGAAAGTGTTCACCTTGCAAGCTTCCCTCAATATGATGAATCTTTAATAGATTTAAAAATTGAAGAAAAAATGGATACGGTTCGTGACTTAATTTCTATGGGAAGAAAAGTTAGAGAAGACGTAAAAATCAAAGTTCGTCAACCAATAAGTGAAGTTATCTTAGATAGTAAACTTAAAAATATAATTAAAGATTTAACTGATTTAATCAAAGAAGAATTAAATGTTAAAGAAATTAACTTTGAAAGCAATTTAGATAGCTTTATTAGTTATGAAATTAAACCAAACTTTAAAGTATGTGGGAAAATATTTGGTTCAAATATTAAAGCATTAAGTGAATATTTAAAAAATATTGATAATGAAACTATTAAAAAACTTGAAAATGAAGAAACTTTAGAAATTAATTTAAATGATACTAATTATGAACTTAATAAAGAAATGTTAGATATTCGTGTTAACTCGAAAGAAGGATACGATACAGCAATTAATAATAATTTATTTATAATCTTAAATACAACTTTAAACGAAGATTTAATAAATGAAGGAATTGCTCGTGAACTTGTTAGTAAAGTTCAACAATTAAGAAAGAGTAAAGATTTTAATATAACTGATCGTATTTATATTTATTATTATTCGGATACTTTGATGGATAAACTTGAAAACTTCATGGATTTTATTAAAAATGAAACTTTATGTGACATGTTAATATCTGAAAAAGTAACTGAAGAAGTAACTAATTTAAATGGAATTGAAGTTTATTTAGATGTTAAAAGAGTTTAACTATTAGAACAATAGTCGTTGATTATTGTTCTTTTTCTTTTAAAATGTTATAATTTAAGTGTATTAATGGTGATTTATGAATTTAGATGATTTAAAATTAATAAAAAGATTTTATGGTGAAGGTTTAAAGCATTTATGTCGTGATTTATTTCCAACTATATTAGAAACAAAAGGATTACTTTTTCAAATATTAAGCACTAGTATTGCTCCTACTAGAACTTTATATGATGATATAAGAAAGTATAAACTAGAAAGTGAATTTCAAAGTTTTATTAATAGTTTTATAAATACTAAAAAAGAACTTGTTAAAACTGATAAAAATCCCTTTGAATTATTAGATGAAGCTGGTTATATTTTATATGAATGTAAAACGGAAAAAGATGTACAAAAATTTAGGAAATATTATCAAAAAGAAGAAGAAATTTGTACATTCTGGACCAATCGAACTGAAAGATGTCATGTTTTCTTTGCAATTAGAAAAAATGCAATTGATTTAAAAAGAGAAGATTTTCCTGATCCTAAAAGACAAGATGAATACGGCACATCAGTTATTAGTATTCAATTTACAAAAGGAAAAACTAATACCTTATCAATTAAAAATCGTTACAATCATACAGTTGATAATCCAGATGCAACCTTTTCTAATAATTTAGATAACATAATTCCTGGTTTAACCTATAGTTTTAGTAATTTTTATAACTTTAACATTGAATCAAATAAAGATGCTTGTTTTTTAACCGATGTTTTATGGTACGTATTAGCAGATGATTCAAAATATTACCGAGTAAATTATGAATTAAATGGAATTAATTATTGTGAAAATAATATTATTATTGATAATGGTAAATTAATAGATATGTATAATCATGAAAAAGAAAGATATATTCTAGTTGATTATTTTATAATTGATAAAAAAGAAAAAAAGATCTTTATTTATGATGAAACTATTTATGATACCTTCCCAGATTCTATTCATGAAGTTGGAATAATCAAGAAAATAATTACTAGAGATAGAGAAATTATAATTGAATATGAAGATAATAAAAGAGTAATTATTACTTTAGATAATAACAATAATATAATAGGTTATCAAAATGATTATATTGAAAATATTAAAAGTAATTTTTTACATTTAAATCAGGTTTTAAAAAATATTAGTTTAAAAAATGTAGTGTCTATTGGAAATAACTTTTTACTATATAACGATGAATTAACAAGTATAACTTTAGTAAATGTTAAAACAATTCGGGATAATTTTTTTAATTATAATGCAGTTTTAAATAAAATTAATTTACCTTCTGTTGAGAGTATTGGCAATAACTTTTTATTTTATAATAAATCCTTAACTAGTATAAATCTATCAAGTGTTTTAAATATTGGTAATGATTTTTTATTAACAAATAAAAGTTTAGTGAATATTAATTTATCAAAAGTTTTAACAATCGGAAATAATTTTCTATTTGATAATATATGTTTAACAAGTATAGATTTATCTAATGTCAAAGAAATAGGAGCTAATTTTATGTTTCAAAATGTTGTTTTAAATGCTATTAAAATACCAAATGTATTAAAGATAGGTTCCAATTTTTTAACTAAAAATAAAATAATAAATAAATATGAAATAGGAGAAATTTTAGAAAGGAATCATGAAAATGAAAAAAGTCATAATCAAAGAAATAAATGAATTTAATTATAAATTAATAGATGAGATTAATAAACAAGAATATCTTAAAAATCTTGAATTTCTAGGTAGTTATATACCAAAAGTAAATGATATTATTTATATACCAGATGAAATATTAAAAGAAATTAATTTATTTACATTTAGGGAAATTACTAAATTAGATGAAGTAAAAGAATCAGAATTAATTAAAATAGTATCTGATAAAGAATATTATTTAAAAAGAATGTATGGTTAATATAATTTATTAAATTAAGGGAATTATTGTAATAATATGTTTATTATTACTGATAATCATGATTATATATGTTCTTTAGAAGATAAGAAATTAAGAAAGTAGGTTAATATGGGAATTTTATATATTGTTGCAACTCCAATTGGTAATTTATCGGATGTTACTAAAAGAAGTATTGAAGTTTTAAATAGTGTTGATATTATTTTATGTGAAGATACAAGAACTTCTAGTCATTTACTTAATAGTTTAGATATTAAAACTAAGTTAATGTCATATCACAAGTTTAATGAATTTGAAAGAAGTAGAGAAGTTATTAACTTATTAAAAAGTGGTAAAAATATTGCTTTAATAACTGATGCTGGAACTCCTTGTATATCTGATCCTGGAAGTATTCTAGTTCATGATGCTATTAAAAATAATATTGATGTTTATTCAATACCAGGACCTTCAGCAGTTATTACGGCTTTAACATTATCAGGACTTAATATTTCAAACTTTGCTTTCTATGGTTTTTTAGAAAGAAAAAGTAAAAATCAAAAAGAAGAATTAGAAAAAATAAAGGAAAATGATATTGAAATAGTAGTATTCTATGAATCACCTAAGAGAATAATTGATACAATTAAAAATATAAAAGAAGTTTTAAATGATCCTTATATAGTTGTTTTAAATGATTTAACTAAGAAATTTGAAAAGAAATATTATGGTAAATCATCAAATGTTTTAGCAGAACTTATTAGTAATCAAAATCATGAACTCGGGGAATATGTAATTGTTGTTAAAAAAGAAATAATGGAAAAAGAAAAAAATGAAAATATAATAAGTCTTGAAGGTTTATTAATTGATAAAATAAAAAAAGAAAATTGTACAATGAAAGATGCTATTAGAATACTAGCTTTAGAATATAAAAATAAATATAGTAAAAATGAAATTTATAATGCTTCAGTAAACATAAAAAAACTTCTTGGATAAAGAAGTTTTTTAGGCTTTTAAATCAGTTAATTCTTGATTTAGAGTTTGATACTTTTCATCTATTTTAGTACTTTCGGCTTTTTCTAAGGTATACCAACCATTTTGAAACATTAATTCATATACTTCTCTTTGAAGGGATATAACATTTAAAAATGTTTCTAAATAAGTTTGATATAAATTTTCATTACTAGCCTCAGTCATAGCAATACAATAGTTTTTACTCATTTCTTTTAAACAAGAAAGTAAAGTATTTAAATAATCTTTTTCATTTAAACTAATACCTTTACTAACTTCAGTTTTAGGATTTTTAATTTTATTATCTTGATTATTCATTGTTACCTCCTAATAAACTAAGTATAACTTTTAAATTAGTATCAAACATCCCACAGGCTTTTTTTAAAGTATCTTTAATTTTTTCATCATTTACTTTAGGAATACTATCATTAGTTTTCTTTAAAGAAAGTATATTCCATTCAAACATATCAGATAAGTAATCTAAATCTTTTCCAGTTATAATATCTGGAACTTTTGTATATTCTTGCATATTTCTCCTTTCATTTTTATTATGGAGAGTTTAAGAAATTTTAAACATAAAATAGTTAATTTTGAAATATGCAAAAAATGCACAATATTTTATAATTATTGTGTATTTATGCGTTTTTTAGACAATTTTTGCACATAGATTGTGCATATTTATATAAGTGGCAATTTTATTATTTAGAGTGCAGGTAAAGAAAAAAACAGATAATAAATATCTGTCTTAATTCAAAATTATGGTGCGGGTAACAGGAATCGAACCTGCACTCCGAAGAACTAGTTCCTAAGACTAGCGCGTCTGCCAGTTCCGCCATACCCGCGCGGCGTAGGTGTATATAAAACACACTCTAGGATATTAAATAAAAATTTAACTAAACAAAATGGTGGACCCTGTAGGACTCGAACCTACGACCGATCGGTTATGAGCCGATTGCTCTAACCAACTGAGCTAAGGGTCCAAAACACATTTGCTAATTTATAATACCATACTTATTTCATTAAATCAAGATTTTTTTGAAAAATTT